>QJZC01000058.1 GCA_003247575.1 Pseudomonadota bacterium | reverse complement strand
GACTCGAACGGCCCGGCGGGCGCGATTCCAGAGCCCCCTCCATCCATCGTAGACCCTAGTCGCGGACTCCTCTGGATCTCTGAACCGGAGTTTTCAGCGGGCTGGGTTTTGAAAAGACGACGCTGTCTTGCTCAGTGTTGCTGACGTGTTTGCGGATCACGGGAGTACGAAGATCTCGCGAGGGACACCCGGCCGAGTGCAGTCCCGAGTCAGACGTGCGTTTGCTCGCAGGAGTCCACCCGAGAGATTCCCTGGATCCGAGCTCCGACCGCTCACCCAGGACGACCGAGGCTCTGGAATCGCGGCTGCCGGGCCGTTCGAGTCCGCGACTAGGCCCGGCAGCCGCGATTCCAGAGCCTTTGCCCCGGTCTAGTGAACCACCCGGGTCAGCGCCAGTCGAACTCGAACGTGATTCCGTACGTGGCACCCTCGTCGACCTCGGCGAAGGCGAAGCTTCCGGGGATGATCGTTGCGGCGTTCTTGGCCACGACGTTGCCGAGGTTCTTGCCGAATAGGCGCACCGTGTAGCGTCCGCGCAAGGTGTCGAAGCTGTACGAGATCGAGGCATCTGCGATTCCGATGTCGTCGAGGTCTCCTCGCGCGTCTCCGCGGGGATCGGTCTGGAAGTTGTCGACGTAGCGGTAGCGACCCGAGAGGGTCAGGAGTCCAGAACCGATGGGGATCTCGTACTGTGCGCCGAGTGACCACTGCCAGTCCGGAGCCAGGCGAATGTCGAGATCGCTGTTGTCCACTGGGATCAGGCAGGCCATCGCGGTGGGACAGCGCGCGTCGATGGATGGGCCGTCGAGGTCGGCGAAGAAGTTGTCGTACTCGGCATCCAGGTACGCGAGCTTGCCCGACAGGCTGAGACCTTCGATGGGACGCAGATTGGACTCGAGCTCCCACCCCCAGATGTCGGCGTCGGCCGCATTCTCGACGACCGTCAACGTGCCGAGCAGCGGATCGCTTCTGAGTGCCTGCTCCTGCTTGTCGTCGTACTGATTCGAGAAGATCGCGGCGTTCAAGGTGAGCCGGCTGTCGAGCCAGCTGCTCTTGAGCCCGGCTTCGAGTGAACGAAGCTTCTCGGTGTCGTACGGACCGATGTCCTGGGGCTGCGTGTTCCGGCCGTTGAAGCCGCCGGAGCGAAAGCCCTTGCTGTAGAACGCGTAGAGCAGGGCGTTCTCCGTCGGGGTCCAGTCGAGCCCGATCTTGCCGGTCCACTCGTCGAAGTCCTCGTCATCCGAAGCGACGGGTGCGAAGAAGTCCATTGCCCCGATGCGCTGGCCGCCCACCGCATCGAAGTCCTTCTCTTCGAAGGTGTAGCGCGCGCCGGCTGTGAGGCCGACGGTCTCGGTGAGCGCATAGTCCGCCTGGGCGAATCCCGCGATCGACCACGAGTCCTGCTCTGCGCGCTGGAGCGCGCGCGTCGCTCCGGGTGCGAACTGGTTGGGAGGCGCGTTCATCCCGAAGACCGCTTGGATGTCTGCGGCTCTGGCGTTCAGAACCTGGGGCACGAACAGCACCTGTTGGTCGAAGTTGTAGTCGCTCTGGATGTAGTAGACGCCGGCGACGAGGTCGAGCGGACCGAGCCCGCTGCGCGAGAAGCGCAGCTCCTGGCTCCACTGGCGTGCGGTCTGGGCGCGGATGGTGGAGAAGAAGTCCACGGGGACTCCATCGAGGTCGGCCGCCTGGCGCTCGTCGCTGGCTCGCCAAGCCGTGATGCTCGTGAGGAGTCCCGAGCCGAGGTCGTAGTTGGTCTCGAGGGTGATGGCGCTCAGGTCGTAGTCACCGGCGCTCGAGAAGTTCTTGGCGGGGCGCTCGAGATTCGAGGGCTCGCCACAGAAGCCGAGTACCGCGCACGTGATCTCACCCGGCCCCGCGATGTTCACGAACGGGCCGCTGTCGCGCCGATCTTCCGCGGTCTCGAGCTTGAGCAGGAACTCCAGGTTCTCGGTCGGAGTGAACAGCAGGTCGCCTCCGATCGACAGGAAGCGATCGCCGCCGAGACGGCTGCCATCGGTCGCGTTCTTGAACGCGCCCTCGTCGTTGTTCCGAAACACGGAGAACTTGGCCGCGAGCATGTTCTCGATGACGGGGACGTTCACGACACCGCCGTAGTCGTTGCGGCCATGGGAGCCCAGGGTGACCTGACCTTTGACGCCCATCTCTCCCGTGGGGCGGGTTCGATTCACCAGGATCGCACCGCCGATCGTGTTCTTGCCGAACAACGTGCTCTGGGGGCCGCGTACGATTTCTATCTGCTGGACGTCGAAGGTGTTGAGCAACGAGCCGGGAATGCTCGGAAGATAGACGCCGTCGACGAAGACGCCGACCGCTGGATCGAAGGAGCGCTCGATGTCGACTACGCCGATGCCCCGAATCGCGAAGATGCCCCCGCCGGGCGTCGCGTTGGCGGGAATCACGATCAGGTCCGGGGACTGCCCCTCGAGATCGCGAAGGTCTCGCGTACTCAGCTCGGCGAGCTGCGACGAGCCGATGGCCGAGAACGACACCGGCACCTTCTGCGATTCTTCTGCGCGCTTTCGGACGCGCACGATGATCTCCTCGGTGCTGAGGCTGCGCACCGGACGCGGCTTCTCGTCGAGTGTCTCGCCTGTGGCGGCGGGCTCGTCTGGCGCTGCCGCGAGGAAGGTCGGGGTGATTCCTGCGGCCAACGTCGCGCCCAAGAGGGCCGAGCGCGAGATCCGCGCCCTTCGCGACGTGCGTAATCTTTCGAGCATCCACAGTCCCATGGCAGCATTCCCTCCAGAGTCATCATCCAAAGCGCAGCCGGCGAGCCCCGATGAGAGAGGCGGGTCTTGCGGCTGGATCCGATCGATGGATTTTCACCTCGATGGGATTCCACGCCCGAGAGTGTACTTGTTTGTGGGTGAATGCACTCGTTGATTGTTTCCTAGAACCAAATTGACCTGAGCTCGTGGCGCATCTCGACCTGGACATCCGGGACTCGGCTGTGCGCGAATACGGCGCAACTCGGTAACCTCCGAAGACGACCTACGTGACGTAGTCGGTGCTCGGGTGGAGCGACAGGGACATCAGGAAGGCGATATGGACGATCTGAAGGGCCGCGTAGCGGTCATTACAGGCGCTGCGAGCGGGATCGGGCTGGGGATGGCGCGAACCTTCGCTGCACACGGTGCGAAGCTGGTCCTCGCGGATGTCGAAGCGGGGCCGCTGGAGGCGGCCCGCGGCGAGCTCGAGCGCACGGGAGCGGCGGTGATCGCGCAGCAGACCGATGTGTCCGACCGCGATGCGGTTTTGCAGCTGGCTGCCCGCGCCTCTGATGAATTCGGAAAAGTGCATATTCTTTGCAATAACGCCGGGGTGTCCGGCCCCGCGATGCTGCCGCTCTGGGAGACGCGTCCATCGGATTGGCAGTGGGTGCTCGGTGTGAATCTGATGGGCGTGGTGCACGGCGTACAGGCGTTCGTGCCGGGGATGTTGGAGCACGGCGAGCGGGGATACGTCGTCAACACGGCTTCGATCATGGGCCTGACTGCGGGCGGGGGATCGATCTACGCGGTCAGCAAGCACGCGGTCGTCCGCTTGAGCGAGGGCCTGAACCAGGATCTGCGCCTACGCCGGGCACGCATCGGTGTGAGCGTGCTGTGTCCGGGGCTGGTGGCAACGAGGATCGTGGAGTCGGCGCGCAACCGGCCGCAGCATCTCCAGCCTGACGCGCCCATGCCGAACATCGAGGGACTCGAGGCGCGCCGGGCCATGGCGCTCAAGTTCTTCGCAGAGTCGGGGATGCCTCCGGAGACCGTTGGAGAGATCGTGCTCGAGGGCATGCGAGAGCGAACCTTCTACATCCTGACCCACCCGCAGCATCAGGGTGAGATCGAGCAGCGATTCCAGGCGATCTCGACACGTTCGGCACCACCCGTGCGTGCGCCCGAGCGCTGACGCGCAAGCTTCGAGCCTGCGAACTGCGGTGCTGGGGCGACCTCGCGGGGGCGGGTTTCAGTCGCCGGCGGCCACTTGTGTCCAGATCTGCCGCGTCGCGGGGGATCGGTTCAGTGTGTAGAAGTGGAGTCCCGGGGCTTCGTTTCGAAGCAGATCCTGACACTGAGCCGTTGCCCAGCGGATTCCGAGCTCTTCTACGGCCTCGTCGCTCTGCGCGAGGTCGAGTTGCTGCTCGAGCTCGGCGGGGATGTGCGCGCCAGAGAGCTGCGCCATGCGCCGAATGCTCGCCTTGCTCACCACCGGCATGATCCCGGGAACGATGGGCACGCGGATGCCACGTTGGCGCACCTCTTCGACGAAGCGGTAGTAGTCCTGGTTGTCGAAGAACAGCTGTGTGATGAGAAAGGAGATGCCCGCATCGACCTTGGCGGCGAGATGGTCGAGGTCTGCGCCCCGTGACGTGGCGCGCGGATGAGTCTCGGGATAGCAGGCCCCTCCCAAGCAGAAGCTCCAATGCTTCTGGATGAAGGCTGCGAGCTCGTTTGCGTGCTCGAGTGCGTCGGGCGGGGGCGTGTAGTCGGTTGGCCGATCTCCTCCGAGTGCGAGCACGTTCTCGATGCCCGCACGCTCGAGCGCGTCGAGCGTCCCGGCGAGCTCCTGCTGCGACGAGCCGACGCAAGTCAGGTGTGCCATCGCAGTCAGGCCGATCTCGCGTTGAATGCGCTCGACGAGCTCCACCGTCTTGCGGCGCGTGGAGCCACCGGCACCCCACGTGACGGATACGTAGGCTGGACTCAGCTCTCGTAGCTCTGCGATCGTGCGGAACAGCGAGGCGTAGCCGGCCTCTGTACGTGGCGGAAAAAATTCGAACGAGATGACGGGCTGTTGCTGGTCGAACAGCTCTGCGATGCGCATCGGGCTACTCCTTCGCCTGCCTCAAGCCTGCGGACGGGCGCACCGATTGTATCGTGCGTGAACCGATCTGCACGAGTCCGCAGCCGGCTGGAGCTCAACGACATCCGTGTCCGATATGTCTCGGAGTGCTCGGAAGCCGTGGGGCAGTTGCTCAACGTGTCGCGTGCGGGGCTCTTCGTACAAGCGAGTGAGTTGCCGCGCCTGGGATCGGTCGTCGCAATCCAGTTCAAGTCTCCGCTCGGGCCCCTGGTCGATGCACGGGGGGATGTGCGCTGGACCACGCGATTACCCGGCTCCACGGCCGCCGAGTCCGGTATCGAGGGATTCGGCGTGGCGATCCAGGAGCCGGGTCGCGAGTTCCGCGACTTCATGACGTGGGCGCAGGAACAGGTCCCGGATCCCGACAAGCCGGCGGAGTCGCGCGAGTCGAACGGGGTCTAGGCCCAAGGCCGACGTCAGAGTCGTCGCACCACTCCAGCGACACTGCGCTCTGTTGATCGACTTTTACCCGGCCGTCAGTTCTGACGTACGGCGTACTGGGCCTGTAGCTGGACGCTGCCGCCGGTCGGGTCGGATGCGACCACGTTGATTCGATAGATCAAGCGCGGCGCAGCGCCGTAGCCGACGCGCAGGTCCCCTCCGCTGACTGATGCGGTTCCGATCGGGGTGATCTGGTGCGCCGTGGGATCGCCGATGACGCCGGATCGCAGCGCGATCGGCATGCCGCTGATCTCGGTGGTAAACGCGCTGACGCTGATGGGCGTGCTGGGAGGAGCCGATCCGGCTTGCGCGGTCTGCAGCTGCGCGCCTACGAGCTTGAGAGCGGCCTCGGCCGCAGCGACGTTGGTGACCTGGCGGCGGGACGCACCGGAGACGAACGACTCGTCCTCTGCCCGATTGAGGGCAGAGATCCCGATGGCGCTCACCATGAGCAGCATGAGAATGGCCAGCAGCAGTGCGATTCCCGACTCGCTCGCGTTCGGGTCGTTCGAGCAGTGGGAAGGGGATGCGTCGTTCAGAAGCTCGTTCAGAAGCTCGGTTTCGACTGGAGTCATGCTTTCTCCTAGAGATTCCCGGGGCAGTTCGAGCCTAGGGAACGTTGGGGACCTCGTCCGGATTCAGCAGGTTCCGGGGCAGAATGCTGGTGGTGAAGAGCTTGCGCGCGAATGCGTCCTTGGCTCCTGGAGTCCGGTTTGCGACTCCCGGGTAGGAGTTCCGGTTTGCTGCCGCTCCGGTCACGGCCTCTTCCGCCAGCCGTGAGATGCCGACGATCGAGATCTGCACGCGGCGGATGCGCGCCGTGTTGATCCATGGAGTGCTCGTCCCGCCGCGGCCCCCGTTCAGGCTGAGCTCGTCGAGCGGAAACTCCTTGTCGTGCTGGATCCCGTCGGGTGCCAGTCCGAAGCTGTCGACCCAGTACTCTACCTGTAGGTCTTCCACGTCCTGGGAGATCGTGATGCCATTTCGGGTGAGCTTCGTAGGGGCGAATGGATCGCCGCTGGGCTCGATCTGGTAGATGATCGCGGGCACCACGATCATCGAGAGGGCCGCCGAAAAGAAGGGCACGCCGTCGTCGATCGTGATGGTCTTGCTCCCAGCGTTGACGCTCACGATGCGCGCGCAGTGAGCCCCTAGGCCATCCGTGCGCGCGACGATCACGCCGATCGGGGGCTCGCCTGGGTTCCGGTCGAAGTCGTTCGCAGGGATTTGCCCCTCATCGATGTCGAGTGTATCCACGACGAGCTGGGTAGCTGAGGAGCCGGCTCCAATGACCTGGCTGCCGGGGAAGCGGTCGCCCCGGTTGTCCCAGAATGGATCCGAGACGCCCGGGTCCGGGATCGGGAAGAAGCTGCCGTCGCTCAGGCAGAGCCGATCCGGGGCCCCGGTTCCACCGTCCGCACTGGCGATGGCCGCCTGACGCGGGACGAGCATGCCCGCATTGCGGGTGTCCACCGCGATCAGATCGATGATCAGGCGAGTGGTCTCCTGCAGGTCGAGCGTGCGTGACTCGGTACGGAAGCCGCGCTGCTGTGCCGAGAGCATGACGAACATCTGCGACGTGATCACGCCGAGGATCACCAGTGCGATCATCAGCTCGAGCAGAGAGAATCCCGCTTCAGCGCATCGTTTCGAGCGCACGGTGCTCATTTCACACCCGTGATGCGAACTGTATTGGTGACCGGAAAGCTGGGTGCGGTCGCGTCGCAGGTATCGGTTCCGACGCGTACCTCGACCGTTATCCGCGTTAGACCGCTCACCGTTGGATCGTTGGGAACGATCGCCCAGCAGCGGTAGTACTGGGTCAGGTCGGTTCCGCTCGGGTCGAGGCTGAGCGGATCGGGGTCCTTGCCCGTTCCCGGTGTGGTCACCGCGGGATTGTTCGTCGCCATCGCCTGGAAGGTCTCGAGCTGGGCCTCTGCCAGGTAGAGGGCCTTGGAGCGGTTGCCCGAGTTGGCTCCGGAACGGAGTGCCTGAATCTGGGCCAGAGCCACGCCCGTCATCCCGACGAGCAGCAGCATCATCGCCATGACGACTTCGAGCAGGGTGAAGCCGCTCTCGCTCGTCCCGGCTTCCTGGATCGGTTCGAGTTCGTGTTTCTCCACGGCTACCTCCACTGGTTCATGCTCAGCGCAGTCACGCGCACCTCTCCGAGAGGGCTCACGCTCGCCGCATACACGGCGTTCTGGTTGTCGGTGATGTAGAACGACCCAGCCCCGGAGCCGATCGAAGCGGTCGCCGTCGTTCGCACGGCGACTCCGCGCGGAGTGAAGGCGACGGCCGGGAACTGAGAGCCGGGTAGGCCCGTGATCGTGGGATCCCGGTAGAAGCTGGCGCCCGCGTTCTGCGCGAACGTGACACTCGTGAGCGTGGCTCCCCCGTTGGTGAACTTGTCGTCCGTGCGCACCAACGAGCTGGTACTCATCGGTGTGGCCACGCCTCGGCCGTATCGAGTGACGCCGGTGCCGTTTCCATTCGCGATCGGCGCCGGCTCATTGAAGACGATATCGCTCGTCAGGTTGATCGCGAGCTCTCCGGTGGTCTCGCGCCAGTCGCCGTCGGTGTCGCGAATCATCCTGGCCACGATGTTCTGTGGGACGTCCGTATTGCCTGGAGGGCTGCTGTACGACGCATCGTCAGGAATGAAGACGACGATGTGCCCGATGCCTTCCTTGATCGCACGCGCGCGCGCTTCGCGCAGGAATCCAGCCACCCGGGTCACTTCCGTCTTGGCTTGTTCCCGGGTCTGGTAGCGACTGAAGTTGGGCACGGCGATGGCGACCAGGATCCCGACCATGGCCAGGACCAGGAGGGTCTCGATCAAGGTGAACCCAGCTTGCGTAGACTTCGACTGCATGGCTCTCTCCCCGGCTCCCGATCTCGGAGAGCAAGGCACGTGCCCGCCCCCCGCGGCCGCCAGCGACCTTGTTCACTCGTTTCGGACGCGATTCAGCCGATCTGTCCAGAAAACTTTTCCGGCCTCGGAAAAGCCTGCGGGGCAGCTGGACCCGTCCGGACGAGGTATGATCCCCGCCGGTTCGCTCCTCGAAGCGCGCGCGGGGCCTCCGCGTGCCTCGTTGCCGCCCATCGGCAGCGGTTCTGCCAGAGGGCTGCGGACTCCGATCTCGTTCCGGACGCGGCCTGCGGCAGCGCCGTCAGACACCGCTTCCAGAGGATCGAGCGGACGCTCGCCGGTGATGCGATTCGCCCGGCGAAGTGACGAATGGACAACGAACCGAATACACAGGAGCCCATATCGTGATGCGCCCCATCCCCCTCAAAGACACCCAAGAGACCCTGGCGCGCGTGGCGCGCGTGATCGAGACGGCCATCGCCCATGCGCGCGGGCGCGACATCGACGAGCAGCAGGTGGCTGTGGTGCGCCTCTCGAACCTCGCGACGCAGCACCGAGCCGCGCAGGATCTCGCGACCTACGCTGCCGAAGCAGGGGGCAGCTTCGCCGAGAAGGCGGCGGTGTTCGCGGGCTTCGTGGTGTCTGAGTGCGGCCGGCTGGTGCGCGACAATGGCCCTGAGCACGGTCTCGAGGCGGTCTCGCTGGATCCTGCCGACGAGGCCTTCGCGCGTGAGGCCCTATCGGACGAGCGCGTGCGGGCGATCGGCCGCGAGGAGGCGGAGGCGCGCGGACGCAACAACGCGCCGCTCGAGGAGGTGCTCGAGCTGACGCGCGACTCGGTACGCGAGTTCGCCGATGCCGAGATCGCTCCCCACGCCGAGCGCATCCACCGCCACGACGAGACGGTGCCGGAGGAGTTCCTCGAGAAGATGGGAGAGCTCTCCTACTTCGGCCTGTCGATCCCAGAGGAGTATGGCGGCAGCGAGATGGGCAACGTGGCGATGGTGATCACCACCGAGGAGCTCTCGCGTGCTTCGCTGGCGAGCGCGGGCTCGCTGGTCACGCGTCCGGAGATCCTTGCCAAGGCGCTGCTCTCTGGGGGGACCGAGGAGCAGAAGCGCGCCTGGCTGCCCAAGATCGCCTCGGGAGAGCTGATGGTCGGGGTCGCCGCGACCGAGCCCGACTTCGGCAGCGACGTCGCGGGCTTTCGCTGCAAGGCGGATCCCGCCGTCGTGGACGGGGTGTCCGGCTACCTGATCAACGGCGCCAAGGCCTGGTGCACCTTCGCGGGTCGCGCCGACATCCTGCTGGTGCTGTGTCGCACCGATCCAGATCTCTCGCTCGGTCCCAAGGGCCTGTCGATGTTCATCGCACCCAAGCAGCGGACCCGCGACCACGAGTTCGAGTGCATCCAGCCCGGAGGGGGGCGCCTGGTGGGCAAGGCGGACGCCACGCCCGGCTACCGCGGCATGCACTCCTACACGCTCAACTTCGAGGACTACTTCGTGCCCGCCGAGAACCTGATCGGAGGCGAGGCAGGGCTGGGTCGCGGCTTCTACCTGCAGATGGCGGGCTTCGCGGCCGGACGCCTGCAGACGGCGGGGCGAGCCTGTGGCGTGGCCCAGGCCGCCCTGGAGAAGACCGCCGAGTACGTCGTGGACCGGATCCAGTTCGGCAAGCCGATCATTGACTTCCAGCTGACGCAGTACAAGCTCGGCTGGATGGCATGTCAGCTGGCCGCCGCGCGCGCCATCACCTATTCGGCTGCGGCCGCCATGGACGAGAACGAGCGCGCTGCGTCGCCGTACGCTTCGCAGGCGAAGCTGATCGCGTGCCGGGTCGCGGTCGCCGTGACTCAGGACGGGCAGCTGCTGCACGGAGGCTGGGGATACGCCGAGGAGTATCCGATCAGCCGCTACGTCGTCGATGCCCAGGTGCTCCCGATATTCGAGGGGGTCGAGCCGATCCTGCAGCTGAAGGTGATCGGCCGCGCGCTGCTGGCGGGATGAGCACGGGGGCTTCCTCCCCGCACCCGCCAAACGCTCCGCTCGGGGCTCTTGACAGGGGGATGCTGCGCCTTAGTTTGCGGCGACGATTCGATGCGGCCCTGTGATCGAACCTGTCGAACCCACAGACCCCATTTTTGAGACCCAACTCTCGCGACCGATTCTCGAGAGCCAAGGAGGGACGTCCAGATGGCAGCGAAGATCCGTCCGCTCAACAACCGCTTGATCGTCAGGCGGGTTGACGAGGACGAGAAGACCGCCGGCGGGATCATCATTCCCGACAGCGCGAAAGAGAAACCCCAACAAGGCAACGTCGTCGCGGCGGGTCCGGGCAAGCGCGATGATTCCGGCGAGCGGATCGCCCCCGAGGTCAAGAAGGGCGACCGCGTGTTGTTCTCGAAGTACTCGGGGACCGAGGTCACCTTGGAGGGTGAGGAGCACCTGATCATTTCCGAGGACGACGTCCTCGCGATCTTGGAGTAGTCGAGAATATGGCAGCCAAGGAGATCCTGTTCAGCGACGATGCGCGGAAGCGCCTTCTGCAAGGTGCGGACTCGCTGGCGAATGCAGTCAAGCGCACGATGGGGCCCCGCGGGCGCAACGTGTTGATCGAAAAGAGCTGGGGCGCTCCGACCTCCACCAAGGATGGGGTCACCGTCGCCAAGGCGATCGACATCGCCGACAAGTTCCAGAATCTGGGCGCGCAGATGGTCAAGGAGGTTGCCTCCAAGACTTCCGACGTGGCCGGGGACGGCACGACCTCCGCTACGGTGCTGGCTCAGGCCATTCTGAAGAACGGTCTCAAGCTGGTCGCCGCGGGCGCCAACCCCATGGAGCTCAAGCGCGGTATCGACAAGGCGGTCGCCGCCATCGTCGAGCAGCTCGAGAAGAACTCCCGCCGAGTGCGCGGCCGTGAAGAGATCGCGCGGGTCGGTACGGTGTCGTCGAACGGCGATACCAGCATCGGCGAGATGATCGCCGACGCCATGGAGAAGGTCGGCAAAGAGGGCGTGATCACGGTCGAAGAGGCCAAGAGCATGGAGACCTCGCTCGAGGTGGTCGAGGGCATGCAGTTCGACCGGGGCTACCTGTCGCCCTACTTCGTGACGGACACCGAGCGAATGGAGGCGGTGCTCGACGATCCGGTGATCCTGATCAACGAGGGCAAGATCAGCAACATGCGCGACATGGTGCCGCTGCTCGAGACGATCGCTCGCGCCGGTCGCCCGTTGCTGATCATCGCGGAAGACGTCGAGGGCGAGGCGCTTGCGACCCTGGTGGTCAACAAGATCCGCGGAACCCTGAACGCCTGTGCGGTCAAGGCTCCTGGATTCGGCGATCGCCGCAAGGCCATGCTCGAAGACATCGCGGCGCTCACGGGTGGAAAATCCATCAGCGAAGATCTCGGCATCAAGCTCGAGTCCGTGGTTCTGCAGGACTTGGGAAAGTGCAAGCGGGTCGTGATCGACAAGGACAACACGACGATCATCGACGGGAGCGGCAAGAAGGCCGACATCGAGGCGCGCTGCAATCAGATTCGGGCGCAGGCCGAGGATACGAGCTCGGACTACGACCGCGAGAAGCTCGAAGAGCGCTTGGCGCGCCTGTCGGGCGGGGTTGCGGTGATCCGGGTCGGTGCGGCGACCGAGTCCGAGATGAAGGAGAAGAAGGCCCGAGTCGAGGATGCGCTGAACGCCACGCGCGCCGCCTCTCAGGAAGGGGTCGTGGTCGGTGGCGGGGTCGCTCTGATCCGCGCCGAGGCCAAGATTGCGGATCTCGGTCTCGAGGGCGACGAGATGATCGGAGCGGAGATCGTGCGCCAGTCCATCACAGCGCCGATCAGCCAGATCGCGAGCAACGCCGGCCTCGAGGCCGCCGTGGTGCTCCACCACATTCGCGAGAAGAAGGGCGACTACGGTTTCGATGCAGCCACCGAGGAGTACGGCGACCTGATGAAGGCGGGGATCATCGATCCCACCAAGGTCGTGCGCACGGCGCTGCAGAACGCGGCGAGCGTCGCCTCGCTGCTGCTCACCACCGAGGCCGCCATCGTCGAGAAGCCCGAGAGGAAGTCGGCCATGCCTGCCGGAGCCGGTGGTGACATGGACATGGACTTCTAGACTCTCGTCCAAGCGAGTCGAAGCGCTTCGATAGCGCGATGCTCAGCGGGCCGCCCACAGTCGGGCGGCCCGCTTTCGTTTGGAGTCGGAAGGCTAGGGAATCTGCGACTCCTGGCGGACCGCGAGCAGGGTCTCGGCGATCCGGCCTACGCTCCAACGGATCGCTTCGTACGCCGTACTGTTACGTTTTGTGCCAGGTGTCGCTCCCAGTCTGGTATAGATCCCTGTCTGCAGCGGCGATCGCCGCGCCGATCCAAACCACATTGCCATGGGAGCTTCGTATGCTGCGCGCTAAGGTCCGCACTTTCGCCTTTGGATTCGCGCTGGTCCTGCTGAGCAGTCCGGCACTCGGGCGCGCCGACAGCGTCCGGATTCGCTTCGATCCCGACGTCCCCAGCGCTGGAATCTTCCCGAGCGACCGCTTCACCGAGCGCGATCTGCGGCAGCAGACGAACCGTCGAGTCAATCTCCCGAAGCCGGATTGCGATGTCCGGCCGAGCGACTGCGACGACATCGACGTGCTCAACTCGCTGGATGGCTTCAATCTCCAACCGCGCATCTCGATCGCCTTCGACGGAGACATCGACGTCACAACCGTGACGCGTGACTCGATCCTGTTCATCAACCTCGACGCGCGGCGCGCCGATCCCATCGGGGTCAATCAGGTCGTCTTTGATCCCGAGTCCAAGACCTTGTTCGCCGAGTCGGACGAGCTGCTCGATCAGAAGACGCGCTACGCTCTGGTCGTCACGCGCAAGATTCGTGACACGGACGGACGCCGCATCGCGCGCCGCTCGGTGCTCGCCGCACTCGGGGAGAGCCAGGGCCGCTCGGTCCGTGATCGGATCCAGCTGCGGGCCTTCCGCGAGTCCTTGCTCGAGGCGCAGGTCCAGGTGACTCGCGCCGGCTTCTCTCCGCGCGAGCTGGCCGGTCTCAGCGTGTTCACGACGCAGAGCACGACCTCGTTCATCGAGAAGGTCCGACGCGGCCTGGATCGCGCGAAGGCCCCGAAACCCGACTTCGAGCTCGGTCTGGGAGGTGAGAGCACCGTGTTCGCCCTCGGCGACGTCGATTCCATCACCTTCAACCGCCAGGTGGGCACGGCACCCGATATCGCGTCGTCCCCAGTGGTGATCCAGGCGCTCGGGATTCGGCCGGGTGCGGTCGGAACACTCGCCTTCGGGAGCTTCAGGTCTCCCGAGTTCAGGAACGAGAACCAGTTCATCACTCAGATTCCCACTCGAACCGGTGTACCGCGGCCGACCGGTGCCGAGGACGTCTTCTTCAACCTGATCCTGCCCGCCGGCACTCCGCCCGCCAATGGCTGGCCGGTGGCGCTCTTCGGCCACGGCTTCGGCGGCAACAAGGAGGGTTTGCCCATCTTCGCCGCGATCCTGGCGTCGCAGGGGATCGCCACCATGGGGATCAACGTCGCCGGGCATGGCGGCGGAGAGCTCGGGACCTTGTCGGTGGCGCTCAGCTCGGGTGACGAGGTGGTGCTGCCCTCCGGTGGACGGGGCATCGACCAGAATGGAGACGGGATGATCGGCGGCACGGAGGGGTTCAGCGCCAACCCCGCGGCACCCGAGCGTACGATCTCCAACCGGGACGGGCTGCGTCAGACCGTGATCGACCTGATGCAGCTGGTGCGCGTGGTCAAGAGCGGGGTCGACGTCGACACCGATGGGGTCCGCGATCTCGACCCGGAGCGCATCTTCTACTTCGGCGTCTCGCTCGGCGGGATCTACGGAACCATGCTGCTCGGGACCGATCCAGAGATCCGCGCGGGTGTGCCCAACGTTCCCGGTGGCTTCTTGATCGACATCGCGCGGCTGAGCCCCGCCTTCCGGCCGGCGATCGGAGCGGCGTTGGCGGCGCGCACCCCGTCGTTGATCAACGTCGGCGGACCGATCGGGTTGGACTTCGACGAGAACGTCCCGCTGCGCAACATGCCTCCGATCGTTAACGACGTGGCCGGCGCATCCGATATCGCGCAGTTCCTCGACAACTCGCAGTGGATCTCCAACGCGGGCGACCCGGTGACCTACGCGCCCCACATTCGCAAGGATCCTCTGCGTGGCAATCGTCGCAAGCCCGTCATCATCCAGTTTGCGCGTGGTGATCAGATCGTCGTGAACCCGACGGCCTCGGCGTTGATCCGCGCCGGCGAGCTGACGGATCGCGCGACCTTCCTGCGCAACGATCTGTTGTTCGCGATGGCGCCGGATACGACCCCGGTCAATCCGCACGGCTTCCTTGGGAACATCCTGAATCCGCTACTCGGTGTGGCTGGACAGACTCAGATCGCCGCCTTCTTCGCAAGCGATGGGCAGACGGTCATCGATCCGGATGGGCCGGGCCCGATCTTCGAGGTCCCGATCCAGGGTCCGCTGCCGGAGCAGCTCAACTTCATCATGGTGCCGCCGCCGGCACCCTGAGGGGCTCGCCGGGGCCGGTCTCGCTCAGTGAGGCCGGTCCCGGTACTCCGGTGAGAGGAGCCAGGCCCAAGGTCGCCCGAAGGGATGTACGCGTGGTGCCTCACGTGAGGCACCCGCGAGCTCCAAGCCTCGGTTGGCCCAGCCGAAGATGCCTTCCGAGAGGTTGAGCACGTGTCCAAGCCCACTGTTCTGGAGCTCTGCGACCACTCGTGCGCTGCGGAGTCCGACCGAGCAGTAGACCACCAGAGTGGCGTGCGGATCGCGGGACCGGGCGCGCTCCGCGGATGCACGCAGGCCGCGAGTGTCCAGGGATCCCCAGGTCGGCGTCGGGACGTGGAGCGCGCCGTGCAGATGACTGCAATCGAACTCGCTCTGCGACCGGACGTCGAGCAGGATCGGGCGCTCCTCGTCGCCACGCTGTAGGAGACGTTGCAGCTCCTCCGGCTCGATCGAATCGACCTTCGGGAATGTGCGCTCGAGGGCCCCCTGAACCGCCCGCAGGGCGAGCCTCCGAAGTCGCGTGCGGAGCTTGCTTCTCACAGAGCCTGCTCCCGTGAGCGATGGTCGAAGGTCGGATCGGTCAGTACCCGCGGCCTCCTCAGAGGTGGCTCTGCACGAAGGTGCCAATCTGCTCGATCGCCTCTCCAGCCTCGGGCACGAAGGGGCCGAAGAACTGGAACACGTGCACCAGATCAGGGAAGACCTGTAGGTCTACTGGGATGCCGGCGCTCCGTGCGCGCTCCGCGAGCCGTCTCGCGTCATCGAGCAACACCTCCGCGGTTCCCACCTGCACCACCATGGGCGGCAAGCCCTCGAGGGAAGCGAACAGAGGTGAGACGGCGGGATTGCTCGGGTCCAGCTCTCCGCGATACGCCGCTGACATTCGCACCAGATCATCCGGACTGACCATCGGATCTTCGTCTGCCCGCGATCGCATCGAGTCTCCGCTCAGGCTCAGATCCAGCCAGGGGGACAGCAGGACGACGGCTCGTGGGAGCGGCAGACCCATGTCGCGCAGTCGCACCAGTGTCGCGAGTGCCAGTCCGCCTCCTGCCGAGTCGCCCGATAGAAACAGCTGCTCGGCCTGGTACCCGCGATCGAGCAGGCACCGATAGACCCCGAGTACGTCCTCTGCTGCCGCAGGGTAGGGGTGCTCGGGTGAGAGCCGGTACCCGACTGCGAGTGCGCGGATCCGGGCGGCGAGCGCCAGTCGGGCCACCAGTCCCCGATGGCTGTCGATCGATCCCATGACGAAGCCGCCGCCGTGCAAGTGCAGAATCGTGGCCGACTCGGAGACCCGCATCGCATCCGGCACTTGAGTCCATTCACACGGGACCCCCGCGAGACACTCGGGTGTCGTCTGCACCTCTTCCGGCGGCCTGGAGTTCCAAGCGTTCGAGGCCTCCATGCCGCGGCGCATGTCGTCGAAGCTGAGCTCCTTGCCGGGCTGTTGAAGACCCCGGAGATATTCGATCAGCCTCTTCATCTGTGAGCTGGGCACGCGTTGACGTCTCCCTCGCGAGTCTAGTTTGCGAAAGTCGCGGCAGCTGGCGACAAGAGCGGCGGATCTACGTGTCGACTGTGCTCGGGTTCGAGATCGGATGTCGTGTCAGGGTACCCGGTTCCGAGGTGGCGCAGCAGGAATCGCTCGAGAGTACGATAGAACGTGACGCGCAGCGCTGCATCCCGGAAGAAGTTCGGCTGGCCGACGAGGGGAACGACCTCGATCTGCCCCGGGGTCTCTGCCAGGGCGGCAGCCAGCCGCTTCGACTGCGCCGGCGAGACCACACGATTCTCCTCACCGTAGGCGATCAAGATCGGTGTGGTGAGTGTCCGTGCGCGGTCGATCAGTGGCTGCTGAGCCGAGACGTCGGGCTGCGTGCGGTCGAGGTCGAGCTGGGCTTCGAGGATCCTACCCCCGTCCGCAAATAGACTCTGTCTCGATTCGAGTGTCTGTTGCTCGATGGCCGCCCGGACCCGGCGCTCGTTCAGGTAGGAGTCGAAGTCGAAGATTCCGTCTCGGAGGACGGCGCACGCGAAGAGACTCGGCTGCTTCGCCAGTGCTGCGAGACTCACGTAGGCACCCGCATCGTTCGCATAGAGACAGATTCGATCCGGGTCGGCGACACCGGAGTCGATCAGCCAGCGCACACCGTCGATCACGTCTTCGGGAATGCGGCCGTCCCATTGTCCAACCCCCAGCTTGGAGTAAGCCTGCCCGAACCCACTGGACCCTCGGTAGTTGGGCTTGAACACTCCGTATCCACGGCTGGTGAAGAATTGCACCTCCGAATCGAAGGCTCGGGAGTCGCGTGCGGATAGCGGATCGAGGATCTCTGCGAGCGCCGCGGGTCGTTCGCCGGTGCTACCCCCGTGAGGGTAGACGATCAGTGGGACGCCTCCTGCGGGGATCTGTGTGGCCTCGCCGCTCGCTGCGCCCGCGAGCTTGGCATCGATTCCGCCAGGGAGTGCCAGGTATCCAGGCACCCGCGCTCCATCGCGCGCCGCATATCGCACCGAGCGTAGCGGAGTCAGCGGCCGCTCCGACAGCTCGGGGTAGCGATCGAACAGGCGTGTGAGCCGTCGCTTGCTGCGGTCGTACACATAGTACGTCCCGGGATCGATGTCACTGCTCGCAAGCACGAGCAGGCGCGTCTCGTCGCGACTCCAGGATACGATGTCGTTCACCGTGTTGGGCAGGGTGGCGTCGATCGTGCCTGCCATCTCCTGCCAACTCGGCTCGAGCCACGCGATTCGCGGATAGTCGGCCGTATAGCGAACGCCGATCACCCGCATCGGCTCGCCCGCGCGGGGTGACGAGTACAGCAGGGGCCCTTCGACATCGAACTCTGGATCGCCGAGCAGGCGATCAGAGAACGTTCCGCTCGCGATGTCGTAGCGGTAGAGCTCCCATCGATCACTCGCATCGCGCGAGCGGACGTAGAGCACTCCCTGCTGGCTCGTGGTGCCGAGCGGGATCAAGCTTGCGTCCAGTAGGCTCGGCACGTCGCTGGTCGGGACCTTGGTCCAGGTGCGCAAGGTCGAGGATCGAACCGTGAGATAGGACGCTCCCCCGAGGAAACCGAAGCCCACGTCGATCTTTCCCTCTCCGTCGGGGAACCATTCGAGCGCGAGCAGCCGGGTGGAGGCTTCCGGGGTTAACCGTCCGGTGTAGATGTTCAGTCGGAATACATTGCTTGCTATGCGTTTGAGCGCAATCTGGAACGGATAGGCAACCAGAATGTTGTTCGGATCGTCCGGCAACGGACTTACGATGATGTCTGCGAGCTGGCTTTCGGGGCGCCGCTGAGTCACGCCGGGAAAGTTGCGCTCCGAGCCGAAATCTTCGAAGCGGCTGCCGTCGATATCGACGGCAGCCAGGCGGTGGACGAGGCCTGTCGGATCCGTGAGTCCGAGAATGAGCCGGGTCTCGTTGCCCCACCATAGATCGTTCACATTCGAGCCGAGGATCGACGTCACCGGCACGATGCTGCCGCTTTCGAGGTCCAGCGTGATGATGCTGGATTGGCCATTACTGCGCCGAATTGCCGCGATAAGGTTGCCGTCGGGGGATAGCTTGGGTGCGTCGAAGCTGGGCTCCGGGAAGAAGCTTTCGACCCGGGGTAGTTGCGGCCGAAGCGGTGTCTCTACGTCGTCTGGGGAGAGCGGGCGAGCGAGTTCGGCGGTAGAGGTCGTGCATGCGACTAGCAAGTAGCAGATCAACACGCAACTCGTCCTACGCAGAGGTACGGGCATGTATTCCTCATTCCTGTGATGCTGAGCGAGGGCCTGCCTGGCTCGTAGTGGTGTCGAGGTCTGGGTGCGAGCGAGGGGCTCAGGCGAATCAGAAAGAAGAGATAGGAACGGTGCAGCAGAAACAGCGCAGCGACACAGCAAGCAATGCTCGCGATCCCAGTTTGAGCGGATTTTTGCATACTTGAGCAATCGTTACAGGCTTGTCCACCGACCGGCGCACCTCTAAGATGACTGCCATGTTGGGTAGAGGGAGGGGCGGTCGCCGCCATGTCCGTCCTGAACGAGCGGGTCGGTGCGAACTTCAGCGCGCTGAAGCTCGCGCTTCATTGGCAGCATCCCGCGCAGTTTCCTGCTTCTTTTCGAGGTTCCCCTTTTCTTCAAGGTTCCGAAGGGTGCTTCCTTGGGGCGCTTTGCTGTTTGCGCTCGGCTCTCCCGTAGTCTCTGCTGCCGACCCGGTGACCCAGGTTGCAGACTGCCCCACTGACTTTGCTCGGCAAGTCAGCGAAGCCATGCTGCTTCGCAATGGCATCAGCGCCGAGGCAGGGGCGGACCCGAGCGGCGATGCCTCGGGCACTGCTGTTTCTGGCTTCGACTTGCGCTTCGATCTCGCGCTCGTGATCAACGACTTCATCACGAAGCGAAACGAGCTGGTCGACGCGATGCGGGTACCCGATCGCGTTCGAGAGCTCAGCATTCCCGAGCTGCGCGCGTTGAGAGACGACGGAAGCGTGGTTTCTGCAGCGTGTCAGATCGTCGCACTCATGCAGACGTACTACCGAGACTCCCGCTCGGGCCGTCTGGCTCGCAGGGAACGCGTCCTTGCAGCCGATCCTGTGAGCACCTCCGAGAGCTCCCGAGAGGCTGGGATCTCTCTGGACTCCGAAGGCTCGGCCCCGGAGACCGAGAGTGTCTCCGCCCCCGAGAGTGTCGCGAGCTCCGAAAGCGTCTCGAAAGGCGAAGGCGACTCGGACTCGGACTCGGACTCCGAGCCGATCGAAGCGGACTCGGAGTCGATCGAAGCGGGGGCCGGGGCGGGCGACGTGCGCGAGGCCGAAGCGCCGAGTCAGGTTGCCGCAGCGATTCAAACTCCTACGTCGGACGAGGTTCGTGCACCGAGCCGCAAGCCAGAGCCGCGACTCGTGCAAGACCGCACGGCGCCTCTGGGAAACGTGCCCACGCGCGTGACACCCAGGGCCGAGCCCAAGGCCACTGAGAACGCCGCAGCGCGCACGGTTGCCCGGACGGCCACCGCGCCGGCTGCGTCCCCGAAGGGCGGGAGCAAGCGCCGCGCGGCAGTCAAGCAAGACGTGGCTGTCGGCACGAAGGTGCGTTCGTTCGACGCGGTTGCGCCGCTCGGGCGCGAGGCCCAGCCGCCGGTCGTGGCTCCGGACCCCGAGCTCGAGCGGCGTGAGCAGGCCGCACGGCGCACCCTGTCACGTATCGATGAGCTGCTGGACGTACCCGTCTACCTGACCTTGGCGGAGCTTCGTAGGCAGAACCTCACCCTGCCCGACTCGGAGCTCGGCAAGCGCCGTCGCAATGCGATCGCAGCGCGGGCGGAGCTGCTCCAGGTTCTGGCCGAGCTCGACAAGGATCCGTTGACGCGGCGCATCATCGAGCGCGAGCTCGGTCCGCAGGGAGTGGACCGCTTCACTCGGCGGCTCGAAGCCACGTTCGGCGGCCGACGGGTTTCCGACGATCGCGCGCAGGCGCTCGCGCTCTGGCGGGGGTCCCGCTCTCCCTGAGCCGAGAGCGGCCTGCGGTGTCCGAGCGATCGAGTGCCGCGCTACCCGGGCGCTTGCTGCGAGAGCGCGATGCAGGCTTGCTTTGCCGTACGGCCGCTCCGACCGCCTTGCTGCAACGCGAAGCGCAGCGCGAACGCCTCGATCTCGATCGCTTCATGCGTCTCGTCGAGTCCGAGCGCCACGGCGTGATGGCGCACGATCTCGAGATACGTCCTCTGGTCGAATCCCCAGAACGCGAGCGCGAGGCCGAAGCGATCGGAGAGCGAAAGCTTCTCGTGGATCCTCTCCGAGAGATGGAGCTCGCCCGCCTCGTCGCGGAACGAGTCCCTGTTGTCACTCGCCCTCTCCGGTACCAGCCGTCGGCGGTTGGAGGTTACCGCGATCATGACGTTGGCCGGACGCTGCTCGACGCCGCCATCGAGGACGGCCTTGAGCCTGCGTACGGCGGGGTCGTGATCCTCGAAGCTCAGGTCGTCGCAGATCAGCACGAACTTCTGGGGACGTCCGCGCAGCAGGCCGAACAGATCACTCATCCGCACGAGATCCTGAGACTCGAGCTCGATCAGCCGCAAACCCTGCTCCTGAAATTCCCGCAGCAGGCCGCGCAGCGCTGAGGACTTGCCGGTGCCGCGCTCCCCGTAGAGCAGCACGTCCAGATACGGTTTTCCGGCACAGAAGGCGCGCGCGTTGGCACGCAATTGTGCGATCGGCTCCTCGACTCCGATCAGGCCATCCAGGGGAAACAGGTCGGGCGTATCGATGCGCTCCAAGCTGCCTGCGCGATAGCGGTAGGCGAGCGCATCGAAATCGGTCTCGACTCCGCTGGGCGACCCAGTCGCTCGGTCCGGGCGAACCGGCGCCAGCGCACCCAAGATGCGCTCGAGCTTGGCCAGCACCCCCTCTGCACGCTCGAGCAGGCGCTCGACTCCCGCTCGGGCTTCCGAGCCCGGGCCCACGGGTCGTGAAGGATTTGCAGGGGGATGGGAAGCCAAGCGCTCGC
Source organism: Pseudomonadota bacterium (assembly GCA_003247575.1). GTDB lineage: Bacteria > Myxococcota_A > UBA9160 > SZUA-336 > SZUA-336 > SZUA-336. Next base: position 147,367 of record QJZC01000058.1, on the reverse strand, counting down.
TCACGAGCGCAGGTAGCTGCGCGGCAGGCTGATTCCGCGCGACGAGCTGCGCCGTGGCCAGAGCGCGCCGAGCAGGACTCCGGCCAGCGCAATACCGGCGCCGATCGTCATCATCGTGGTGGCGCTGCTGGTCTCGAGCTGGGCATTCCTCGCCTCGAGCTCCGTCGCGTGGGCGCGCAGCTCCTCGAATTCGGCGAGGTTGGACTGCAGGCTGGCGAGCTGGCTCTCTAGCTCTTCGATGCGGGCTTCGGCGCCGTCGAGGGCATCGCGGACGCGGGGAAGCTCCAACTGAGCCGGCTTCTCCGCATCGAGATAGCGCGCGATGACCCAGCCTGTCTCGCCGTCCTCGAGCCGAATCTCTGCCCAGTCACCGCGAGTTTGCTTGGTTTGGAGCGGGGTGCCGGTGGCGAGGATGCGCACGACCTCGAAGTTGTTCCCTGGGCCGCTGCGCATGGAGATGCGCAGCTGGTCGCTCACCCAAAGGGTGGACTGGGCCTTAGCCACCGATGTGGCGAGGCACATGAGAATGAGCACGAAGACGAAACGACGCAGCATGCGACCTCACGGCTCGAGAAGTGGTGTGTTCAGCGCTTGGGACGCAACTCTATTAGCTCAAGAATAGTCGCGTAAAGAAGAGAGCTGCCAATACTCCGGCAACATCTGCAGAGAGGCATGCGATCACGGCGTGACGGACGGCGCGGATCTGAACGCTCCCGAAATAGACGGCCAGGACGTAGAAGGTCGTCTCTGTACTGCCGTTCAGGACCGAGACGAGATTCCCTACGAAAGAGTCGGGACCGTAGGTTTGCATGGCCTCATTCATGATGCCGCTCGCGCCCCCTCCGGATAGCGGTCGTAGCAACGCCATCGGCAACGCTTCCACGGGGAAGCCGATCAGGCTGGTGACAGGGGCCAGCAGCGACTGTATTGCATCCAGGGCACCCGACGCACGGAACATCCCGACCGCGACCAGGATCATCACCAGGAACGGCACGATCAGCACGAAGATCTGAAAGCCTTCCTTTGCGCCACGAATGGCCGACTCGTACACCTTGACCCCGCGCGCCCAGCCGAAGAGTACGATGAACGCCAGGAACAGAGGAATCAACCACTGGCTCGAGAACGTCTTCGTGAAGAACTCGCCGAGCGTGAGCGTCTGGTCGGGGGCCGCGGCCAGACTGAGCGGAGTGCCTCCGACCAGGCGAACGCATTCGAGCACCAGGCCGACCAGTAGCGCGAAGCCGATCAGCCAGGCGATCGACTTCCTGTGCTGGGGCGCTGGCTCACGCGCCTCCTCGAGCAGCTCGCTGGCGTCGACCTCGCGCATACCGGAGGCCAGGCTGCTCACCACGGAAGGCGCGCTGGCGGCAGCCTCCGCGAACTTCCCTGGCTCGAACTGGGGCCGGCGCGAGAGCAGGGTGGCTACGAGGATCCCCACGGTAGTCGATGTCATCGTCGCCAGGATCGACGGAATCACGATGCCGCCGGGATCGAGAGCCCCGAGGCTCTCGCGGTAGCTGATGACCCCACTCGGAAACACGGCGACGCCCGAGGTGTTGATCGCTAGGAACAGCACCATGGCGTTGGTCGCGACCCCGGGATAGGGATTCAGTCGATCGAGCTCCTGCATCGCCTTCAGGCCGAAGGGCGTGGCAGAGTTGCCGAGGCCGAAGATGTTGGCGGCAATGTTCATCACCATGGCGCCCATGGCTGGGTGATCTGCGGGCACCTCGGGGAACAGGCGGCGCATCACCGGGGCCAGGCCTCGTGCCACCGCGGCCACCGCGCCAGCGTCGCGCAGCACCTGGATCATGCCCAGGAACAGCACCATGGCCCCCAGAAGCCCGAAGGCGATGTTGACTGCGCTCTTGGCGGACGCAAAGGCAGCCGACATCACGTCGGCCATGGTGCCGGTGAAGGCTGCGGTGAGCACGGAGCCCGCGATGAGAACCAGGAAGACCTGATTCATCGTTCAGCGCGGGAAGGCGTCTGGCAGCCCGCCGTCAACGGGTAGTGCAGCACCCGTGGTCGGGGTCTGCTGGGTTGCGAAGAAGAGGACGGCGCTCCCCACGTCCTCTGCGCGCACGCGCACCCGCAGTAGATTGCGGTTGCGGTAGAAGTCTTCGAGCTCGTCGGGCGCCAAGCCGCGCGCCTTTGCGCGCGCCGGGCCGACCTGCGCCCACAGGCCGGAGCGGTTCGCCGCATCGCCGAACACGGCGTCCGCGTTGATCATGTTGACGCGCACGCCGCTCGGTGCTCCCTCCAGTGCCGCGATCTTTGCGAGCTGATGGGCCCCCGCCTTCGTGCTGCTGTAGGCGCCGAACTCTGCGCCGGGCGCGAATACGTTCTTGGTGGAGAGGAGCACGATGCTGCCCCCGGTGCCCTGGCGCTTCATGTGGTGCAGCGCCGCGCGCAGGGTCAGGAAAGTGCCGCGAAGGTTGACGTCGATGGCGCGGTCGAACTCTTCGAGTAGCAGCTTGTCGAGCGCACCCGCCATCGCAACCCCGGCGTTGGCGACCACGATGTCTATTCCGCCGAAGTGCTCCACGGCGCGCGTGAACGCCTCGTCGACGGCCTCTTCGTCGGTGATGTCGGAGGCGAGCGGCACGAATGCCTTGCCGTCGAGTCCCGCGGCACTGAGTCGTTCGGCGACCGCGGTCAGTCGCGCCTCGTCCAGGTCGAGTCCGACGACGTGCGCCCCCGCGCCGATCAGGCTGCGGACCACACCTTCGCCGATCGCGCCTGCAGCGCCGGTCACGAGGGCGACCTGCCCGACGAGCGGGGCTGGAGCTCGCTTGCCGAGCTTGGCTTGTTCGAGGCTCCAATACTCCATGTCGAAGATGTCGCTCTCGGGGAGCCCCTCGTAGCTCCCCAGTGCCTCCGCGGCGAGCTTCGTTCGGATCGAGTGCTCGGCGATGTCGGCCGCGACGTTGGCTGCCTTCGCGGAATCCCCCGCCGCGAAGATCCCGATTCCCGGAAGAATGACGACCCTGGGCGTGGAATCGAGGGGCTTGAGCTCGCGCTGGCCCCGGTTGCGCTCGAAGTAGGCCCGGTACGCCTGCCGGTACTCGGCGACGCCCTGACGCAACAGCTCCGTAAATGCCTCCAGGTTCGCGTAGGGAGGGCGCTCGACGAAGAGATAGCTGCCCTTGGTGCGGATCACGTGATCCGGGGTGATCGGTGGAGCCTCTGCCAGGTGCTGAGTGCGCGCGCCAGCAGCCGCGAAGTGAGAAATCAGGTCCGAGCTGCGGTGGGCCAGGATGAAGCGGCGGAAGCTACCGGTTCCCTCTTCACCGGTCTCGGCGAGTGCACCGCGGACGATTGGAGCGATCTCCTGCCATTCACGGGCAGCCACGACCGGGCGCGCATCCAGTGGCCGGCGATTCTCGGTCGCCTCTTGGATCACTTGTTCGGCGCGCGAGACGATCTGGATATGGCGCTCGTAGCTCGTCTTCGCGTCATCGCCGAAGGTGAACAGTCCATGCTTCTCGAGGATGAGCCCCTCGACTCCGGGTGCCTTCTCGTAGATCTCGGCGGCGCGCTTCGCGAGCGCCAGGCCGGGCATCACGTACGGCACCCACCCGACCCGATCCCCGAACAGCGAGCGGCAACGCGCCTCGCCGTCGGGCTGATTGGTGAGCGCGAGCACCGCGTCGGCATGAGAGTGGTCGATGAAGCGATGGGGCAGGAACGCATGCAGCAAGGTTTCTACGGACGGATTCGGCGCCGCGGGATCGAGCAGAGCGCGGCGCAGCTCGAACATCATCGTCTCGTCTTCGAGCTGATCGAGCGTGCGCAGTCTGAGCAGGGGCTCGAGCGAGACGGCGGGTAGGCCCGCCGGCTCGATGCTCGCGAGGTCCCAGCCGCTGCCCTTGATGTGCAGGACGTCGATCTCGTCCCCGAACAAGTTCTTCAGGCGCGCCTTGGCTGAGGTGTTTCCCCCTCCGTGGAGCACCAGATCGGCTTCCGCTCCAATGAGGCGCGACGTGTACACACGTAATGCCAACGTCTCGCTGACATCCGAAAAGTGATCGATCAGTTCACGCGCGCCTTCGTCGGACCAATGGTTCTCCATCGGCAGCCAAGCGTAGCAGATCGGCGCGTGCGAGGCGTTTGCCTCGGGAGGAGCTGGTTGCTCGGTGGGAGCGATCCGATATTCTGGCGAGCCGGCTTGCTCCGGGAAGTTCTCGAAGACGTCCGAGCGGTGATTGTCGCCGGAGGGTGATGATCGCCGGAGCGACCGGGCTCGATTGCCCCCTCACGCTAGGTTCCAACCAACCCGTGGATCGTAGGAGTCCACCGTCGCGCGCAGGCGTCCATAGGAGTTGAGCCACCATGGAATTCGAGCTGAAGCGCGCCTGTCGGGCCGTGTTCGATGGACTCGAGTACGAGGCCTTTGGCGGATGTATTCACCTGGAGTCGGGAAAGGGGCCTGTTCTCTCTGGGTGGGCGAGTGCGCACCATGCGCTGGCCCTGCGTCACTTGGACACGGCGCAGGCGAACATCGAGCTTCGAACCTTGTACGAAGCATGCCAGCTTCCGAATGGCCTGCTCTCGCGTGAGCGGAGGCTGCCGAGCGAGGACGAGCCCCCGGAGGACGAGGGTCGATCTCTCTTCATCGATCCCCCGGTCGCGGCCTATGCGGTGGCGCAGCTCGCGCTCGATGGTCAGCTCGAGGACGAGGCGCTGCTCGAGCGCGCAACGCAGCACGTCGACGCCATCTGGGGCGAGAGACTCCCCCCGGATACCTCGCTCCCCGTGATCCTGCATCCCGCGGAATCAGGGGTACCGACGAGCCCGCTCTTCGCGGACGTGATCGAATCTGCGCCGGGCCCAGAGTGGCATGTCGAAGCGGGCAACCTGGCGCGATCGGCGCTCGGGTGTCAGCTCGATCCCGCGCGGGCGCTGCGTGCCGGGCATCCGTTCGTGATCGAGGATCCGGTGTTCTGCGGTTGGCTACTGATCGCACTCGAGCATCTCGAGCGAGCCTGGGAGCTGCAGGGCAACAATCCGCACGTTCTCAAGCTGCGCGTGCGCTCCTCGATGATTCGCGACGCGATCGAGGAACGCCTCTGGTGGCCCGCAGAGGAGCTCTATGTCGGCTTCGATCGCGCACGCTCGGAGCCGCTGCGCGCCATCACGTGCGGCGGACTGGTCCCGGCCGGCAGTACTCACCTGCTCGAGGAAGGAAACGCCAAGCGCGCGATCGACCGCTATCTGCGCCCGACGGGCTCCGTGTTGTGGGGAGCGCAGGGGCTCTGTCTCGTTCCGGTACCTCCGGGCCGCGCGCCCGAGCTCCTGCGGGCCGGCGAGGGCGTATCGCCGCTGGCGCACTACTGGGGCCATCGAGCATTGATGGGCGCGGGGCGTAGCTCCGATGCCCGCGTCGCGCGCGCCCAGCTCGAGGCGTTGCTCGAGTCGCAAGGGTTCTTTGGTCTCTACGACCTCATCTCGGGCCTGGGACGCGAGGAGCACGGAGCGAGCCTGGGCACCTTGGCGCTCGAGATGCGTGCTGCAGAGGGCTGACGACGTCGCCTATGCGCGCGGCAGCGAGGCGCGGTGAATCCCGAAGAGCAGGATCTCGGCGGCTTCGGCTGCCCAGGGCCCCAGCTGTTCGACCCCCTGTGCGCCGCCGCGGCTGAGGGGTGCCATCAGTAGAAAGAAGACGACCTGAGGCATCAGCTCGGCGAAGTCGAATGGAACGTTCGGAGTGCGGAACTCGCCCTTCGAGACTCCCTCTTCGAACAAGCGACGGATGTGGGCCGAGAGCAGGTCTTCAATCCCGTGCGTGAATCCCGCATCGGAGTGGGGACGCTCCAGAAGCTCCTCGATGATCAGGCGAGCAATGTAGGGCTCAGCGGCGATCACTGCAGTGTAGGTTGCGATCACCGCGCGCAGCCGTTCGCTCACCGAGCCCTCGGTCTGCAGCGCCTGGTCCAGCTGACCTCTCAGGCGCTCCCGCACGCGTTCGATGATTGCGGTGAACAGCCCCGTCTTGGTGCCGAAGTAGTAGTGCAGCAGTGCGGGGTTTACCCCAGCGCGATCGGCGATCTCGCGCATCGTTGCCCGTCCGAGCCCGCGCTCCACCATCACGGCGCGAGCCGTGTCGAGCAGGTAGTCTCGCGTGTCGCCCTTGCGACCGGTGGGTCGTCCGCGTCCGCTCTGGGCACGCGCACGCGGGTCAGTGTTGTCTTTTGGCGGTCCCGGCACGCCTAGGCTTTCTCAGCGACGCTGTTCGCAACTCCCCCACCGCACCTCGGCGCACGGTATTACACTACCGTGGAGCGGGTGCCAACAGCTCGAGCGGCGAAAAGTGCGCAGAAAAGCCGGCAAAGATGCGCAAAACATCTTTCAAATGGCTAGCAGCGCAGGCTAAGTGAGACGATCTCCAACGCTGACGCCGGCGCGCTCTGCGAAGGCGTGAGCGGTCTCCTTGGCCACATCCGCGCGGACTCGCGAGACGCACAGCTCGGCGTCGCCAAGGGCAATGTGCAGACCATTCGTATCGATCTCGACGATCTCGCCCGGCTGTGGCCGCTTGCGCGCCCCGGAGTCCTGGCTCTGCGTCCGAACGGGCTGCAGCGAGACGTCGTAGAGTCGCAGCGTGTGTTCGCCGAGTCTGCTCCACGCACCGGGCTGAGGGTCGCAACCACGAATCTGACGCGAGACTTCGAGGCCGCTGCGCGACCAGTCGATGCGTGCGTCCTCTGCTCGGACCAGGCCTTGGAAGGTGGCGAGACCTTCGTCCTGTGTTTCGAGCCGAGCGCTGCCCTTGTCGATACGCTCGACCGCGTCGAGCAGGGCTTCGGCACCGAGTGGCGCGAGCTTGTCGAAGAAGAGCGATGCGGTCGTATCGGAGCTCTCGATTCGTACCCCGCCGCGTTGTACCACGATGGGGCCGGTGTCCACGCCGCTGTCGGGGACGAATATGGAGACACCTGTCTCCTGCTCCCCGAGCATGATCTGCCACTGCAGGGCGTTTCCGCCACGGAAACGAGGCAGTAGCGAAGGATGGAAGCAGATGCTCCGGTAGCGCGGCTTGTCTGTGATCTCGGTCGGTAGAAACGAGGTCATCGAAGCGAGCACGTTCAGATCGACCTGGAGCGCCGCGTACTCGGCCAGCGCCCGTGGGATGGGTTGGCCATCCTTTCGCTGGAAGAATCGGCGCTGAATCACGTTCAGCCCGAGTGCGTTCGCCCGCGCCGCCAGCGCATCGGGGCGCGGGCCGTCGGGTGGAGCGAACACCGTGACCACATCGTGGCCCGCGCCGTGCAGGCGTTCGAGGCAGTCGATGGCGAGTGGGGCCTGACCAAAGAGAGCAATTCGCAGCGGCATGCGCGCCAGGATATCACGCGTGGCGTCCTGGCTACCGGCAGCCCACGCGCGAGGCCAGCGGGCGCACCACGCGTGCTGGAGAGCCTACCGCGAGCACACCCGAAGGGAGATCATGGGTGACGACCGAGCCCGCGCCGACCACGACGTCGTCGCCGATCGTCACCCCGCGCAGCACGATCACGTTCGCGCCCAGCCAGACCCGATCGCCGATCCGAACGGGTTCGATGCGCTCTGGGGTCTGGCAGTCCAGATCGTGAAGATCGGCGTCGAACACGCGCACTCCGAAGGCCAGACGAGCGTCGCGCCCGATCGTGATCGACGCCTTGGCGTGGAGCATGGCGCCGTTGAGTAGGCTGTGTGAGCCCACCGAGATGCGAGCGCCGGGAAATGCCGTGAGCTGGTTCTCGCCGTGCTCCGTACGCAGCCAGACGCGTTCGCCAAGCTCCAGCTCGGCTCCGGGATGCAGCCATACATGGTTGCCTGGGCGTCGCTCCGTGATGAGCTCCGGCCCGATCCGCAGCCTGGCGTCCGCCGCCATTCTGAGGGAGATCACCCAGAAGTGTGCGCATTCTGGTGAGGCCATGTACAGGCGAGTCCCCAGCTGACGTCGCAAGTGCATCAGCTTCCAGCGATCGTAGTAGGGCTCCGCGAGCTGTCGCAGTCTTCGCATGTTGGCTCGATTCCAGTTCGATGGCCGGTGTCGTTCGTCAGCTTCGAGCGCCCTTGCGCCGAAGACTCAGAGAGGATCCGTTGCTTCGGTGAATGACCAGAGAGCGCTCGGAGCCAATCTACCGCAAGGCGATGGCGTCGAGCACGGAGAACCCCTTGGAGCGCAAGCGCGAAGACGAAGCGCTGACGAAGTACCTGCTCACGCGGCTCGCAGCCGGCATCGACCCGAAGGAGCATCGGCTACGCGGCGAGGCCGGACTGCTTCAGATGGCGGAGCGCGGTGTCGAGTTCGTCTGTCAGCGTAAGCCGGGTGAGATCCGGGTCGAGGTTTCCAACTCTCAGATTTCCGGCAGCGAGCGAACCTTGGTCCAGGTACTCCTGTTGGATCAGCCGTTCCTGGTGGACAGCTTCCGGCTGAACCTACGTCGCCTGGGGCTCATCGAGAAGCTGCTGCTGCATCCGTCTCTCGTCATCGAGCGTGAGGAGGACGGCCTGCCCGCGGTGATTGGTGTGGGGACTGCCCGCGAGGCGTACCTCTACGCCGAGGTCGCGCTGATTCCCGAAGCCGAGCGTCGGGCGGAGTACGCCGAGGAGCTGCGGCGCACCTTCGGTCAGATACGGGACGTGGTGGCGGACCACGGCGCCATGCTGAAGGCGCTTCGGGCCCACACGGCTGGCCTCGACAAAGCCGAATCCAGCGAGATCTCGGTGCGCACCCGAGAGTTGATGGACTTTTTGTATTGGTTGGCCGCGGACAATTTCGTCTTTCTCGGCTATCGTCGCTACGACGTCGAGAAGACTCCGCAGGACTTGCGCGTCGTGGCGGACGCCGAGAGTGGGCTCGGGTCCTTGCGTAGCCCCGCGCCCTCTCGCTTCTCGAGTCCGTGTGTGGGCGAGCAGGTCCCGGAGCTGATTCGCAAGCGACTGGCGGACGAGCGGCGCGTCTTCTTCGACAAATCGAACACCGAGTCGGTCGTGCATCGTGCCGGCCGCGTGGACACGGTCAGTATCAAGCTGTTCGATGACCAGGGCGAGCTGATCGGCTTCGGAAAGTTCGTGGGGCTGCTCACGTATCAAGCCGTGCGCTCGCGACCCTCCGAGATTCCGATCATCCGCCGTCGCCGCGAGCACGTGCTCGAATCGATCGCGGCGGAGCGCGGCTCGCACACGTACAAGGCCGCGATCGAAGCCTTCGACTCGCTGCCGCTCGAGTTCCTGTTCTCGTTCGAGATCCCTCACGTGATCGAGGCGATCCTGGGAACGCTGCGTGCGTACGAGGGGCGGTCGGTCGAGGTGGTCGTGATCCCCGACCTGCTGAATCGATCGTTCTTCCTCTCCGTGATCCTGCCGCGGGCTCTGTATCGTGAGAATCTGCGTTCGGACCTGCGCCGGCTGCTGGTGGATCGCTACCGCGTCAGCTACCTGGATCATCGCATCACCTTCGTCGATGACGACTGCGCGCTGATTCACTTCTTCTGCTCCTTCGGCGACGACATCGATCCCGGTGTGCTGGACCTACTGGAGCGCGACGTCGAACGTTGCGCGCTTCGCTGGGAGGACCGTTTCGAGGCGTCCCTGCTCGAGCAGCACTCCGAGGACGAGGGCTATCGCCTGGCCAGCGAGTATGCGGACGCCTTTCCCGGTGAGTACCGCGTCCTGACCGAGCCCGAGGCGGCGATCCACGACATCCAGCATCTGGAGCGCGTCCGGCTCGGGTTGTCGAGTGTCGAGCTCGCGTTCAGCCCGATCGAACAGGACGGCGACGGAGGCACCGCCGTCCTGAAGATCTATCAGCGGGAGCGTCCCTATCTGACGGATCTGCTGCCGCTGCTGGATCACTTCGGTCTGCGCTCCCGCGATGCCAAGCTCACCGAGGTGCGCTGCGGGTCGGGCGAGCGCATGTGGATCGGAGCGTTCGAGGTCGAGCGCGACAATCGATCCGGCGAGCTCCTGCGCGATCGTGAGAAGCGAGTCGTCGAGGGACTCCGAGCCGTCTTGCGCGGGGCCATGGAAGCCGATGCGCTCAATAGTCTGATCTTCGGCGTGGGCTTCGAGTGGAAGCAGGTCGATCTGTTTCGTGCCTACTTCGCCTACGCTGCGCAGCTCGGGATCGGATTGCGACCGAGCGTGGTGGCAGAGATCCTGCTGCGCTACCCCGAGACGACCCGCTGCATCTGGAGGCTGTTCGCCGCTCGCTTCGATCCCGAGCTCCAAGGGGATCGCGCGCCGCTCGAGCAGAGTGCGCTGCGGCGCCTCGCCGAGGAGCGCGAGCCGATTCCGACGGCCGATGAAGACAAGATCTTCGCCATGCTCGAAGAGCTGATCCGCTGCACGATGCGCACTTCGTACTACATCGATCCGAACGGACACGACCTGCTCGTGTTCAAGATCGACTCCAAGCGGTTGTCGTTCGCACCGCATCCGCGCCCGTTCATGGAGATGTTCGTGCAGTCCGTGCAGATGAGTGGCGTGCACCTGCGCGGCGGGCCCATCGCGCGAGGAGGACTGCGCTGGAGCGACCGGATCCAGGATTTCCGTCAAGAGGTTCTTGGACTGATGAAGACCCAGATGGTGAAGAACGGGCTGATCGTGCCCGTCGGCGCCAAGGGCGGCTTCGTGCTTCGCCAGCGCTTCGACGACCGCCAGGCAGCGCGATCCGCTGCGGATCATCAGTATGCGCGCTTCGTCGGGGCGCTACTGACCTTGACCGACAACATGCACGACGGGGCCGTGACACCGCCGCCGCGCGTCGTGCGGCAGGATGGAGACGACCCGTATCTCGTGGTCGCGCCGGACAAGGGTACGGCGCACCTCTCGGACACCGCGAATCGCGTGGCCCAGTCGTTCGAGTTCTGGCTCGGGGATGCCTTCGCGAGCGGCGGTAGCGATGGCTACGATCACAAGGCCGAGGGCATCACGGCGCGTGGCGCCTGGATCTGCGTGCGCCGCCACTTCCTGGAGCTCGGGATCGACATCGAGAGCGAGACCTTCACGATGGCCGGCATCGGGGACATGTCGGGCGACGTCTTCGGAAACGGCCTGCTGCTGGCCCGCAACGCTCGGCTGCTCGCTGCCTTCAATCACGAGCACGTCTTTCTCGATCCCGATCCCGATCCCGCCGTCGCCTGGCAGGAGCGCAAGCGCCTCTTTGAGCTCGAGAGATCCAGTTGGCGGGATTACGACGTCGCGAAGATCAGCGAGGGCGGTGGTGTCTTCGAGCGGTCTGCGAAATCGATCCCGCTCTCCCCGCGCGTGCGCGAGATGCTCGGCCTGTCCGACGACGCTCTGTCGGGCGAGAAGCTGGTCCGCTCGATCCTCAAGATGACTGTCGATCTGCTCTGGAACGGAGGCATCGGAACCTACGTCAAGAGCAGCGCTGAGTCCGATGCCGACGTGGGAGATCGCGCAAACGACTCCGTGCGGGTGAACGGACGCGACCTGCGCGCGCGCGTGATCGGCGAGGGCGGCAATCTGGGATTCACCCAGCTCGCGCGCGTCGAGTACGCCCTCTCGGGTGGGCGCATCAACACCGATGCCGTCGACAACTCGGGTGGCGTAGATCTCTCGGATCTGGAGGTCAACTTCAAGATCCTGCTCTCGGGCAGCGTGCAGAAGCGTCGCATGACTCACACTGAGCGAAACGTCCTGCTGCGAGACTGCGCCGGTCAGGCCGACGCCTACGTGATCGCGCACAACGAGTCCCAGAGTCACGGAGTCTCGATGGACCTGATCCGCTGTCGAGAGACGCCGGAACGCATGGTGTTGGCCGCACGATATCTCGAGCGAAATGCCGGTCTGGACCTCTCCCTGGAGTTTCTGCCCACGCGAGAGGAGCTGCGAGGCCGAGCGCGTCCAGGCTCGCCCAATGGTTACACGCGTCCCGAGCTGGCGGTGCTGCTGGGCTACTCGAAGCTCTTGGCAAAGCGCGAGCTGACACAGGCCGAGCTCATCACGCATCCATCGTTCCTGCCGGTGCTCGAGGCCTACTTTCCCGACCGGCTGCGCGAGTGCTTTGCGAACGAGATTCACGAGCACCCGTTGCGGCGCGAGATCACCGCGACGGTGCTCAGCAACCGGGTGCTCGATCGCGCGGGCGTGACTCTGCTGCCCGAGCTCACGCGCACGCTCGCCGCGACAGTGCCCGAGATCATCGCCGCGTACTACATGGTCAACCACATGCTCGAAGCCGAGCATCTGCGCTGGGCCATCGAACGACAGGACGTGCCCGAGGAGTTGCGGCTGCACGCCTCTCGCCGTGTCGAGTCTGCGGTGCGTTGGGGGACCCGCACGCGCCTCGGCCTCGAGCGGCGCGTGCTCCTCGAGCCTGGCGAGCTCGCGCACTGGACGGGCTTGGTGCGGCGGCTCCGGGGTGTCGTGAACGAAGGAGCGAACGGAGACGTCTCCGAGTCGGAGCGCGCGAAGATCCGAGTTCGCGCGGAGCGGCTGGTCGAGCGAGGGCTCGACCCCGAACTCGCGAACGAGATCGAGCAGCTTCCATTCGTGGTGCGATCCCTCGGGGTCGTCTCGATCGCGATTCGTGCGGACGTCGCCCTGCCGATCGCGGTGCGGCTGCACACCGAGGTGGGACAGGTCACGCGGGTCAGCTGGCTACTCGACCGCTTGGGCGACCTGGAGCGACGTGGCGGTTGGGATCGCGTGGCCGCCGAGGCCCTGGTGCTCGAGCTGTTGGAGACGCAGCGACGCATCACCGCCCGCCTCCTCGAGGGAACCGGCGAGCAGGCGCCGTTCGAGCACCTCTGCCACGATCAGGCGACCGCGCTCCAGACGATTGCGGAAGCCGCGCAGGAGATCGAAGCCGAGGAACGACGTGGCCTCGCACCGCTCGCGGTCCTCTCGCAGATGATCCGGCGGCTCTGCTAGCCGCGCTGGCCCGAGCGTGCTAGCGCGTGCTGTCCAGCGTGCCCCCGCGTCAGCCTGCGGAGCGCGACTCCGGCTCGAGTTGTCGCGATCAGGCGCTGCAGGCAGCGGTCGTGCTTGCTATGCTCCGCCGCGGAGAGATGCCGGAGCGGTTGAACGGGGCGGTCTCGAAAACCGTTGACGTCGCAAGGCGTCCGGGGGTTCGAATCCCCCTCTCTCCGCCACCGGCCACGAGCGAGCTTGCACGCATTCGCGCTTCCGGAGTTCTGCGAAGGTTGCGGCGATCTGGATAAAGCGACTCGTCGTCGGGGACGATTCCGAGCGTATGTGCTCGTGTAGGCCCTGGCTGTTCTCGATCGTACTGCTGTTGACTCCTGTCGTGCAGGTCGTGCACGCGGATACGATCTATCAGTGGATCGATCCTCAGGGCAGAGTTCACTACGGAAGCAACCCGCCACCCGACGCGCGCCAGGTTCGGGGGCTCGATTCGAGCAAGAGCTCTGCCGAGGTGAACATCGTCTCGGGTGTCGGCGACCCGATGGCCAGCACGGCGCCTACGCGCGGACGGCGCCGCCCGGAGACCGACGCGGCGCGACGTCTACGCAAGCTCGAGGAGCAGGAGCCCACCTCGTTGGGAGGGATGCGCGAAGGGCAATGGCGCTCGCGGGCGCGCTCGCTCGAGCAGAAGGTGGAATCGCTCGAGAGCCAGCTGGAGCACGCCGAGGATCAGCTGAGCAGTGCCTACGCCCTCGGACGGGCTGCCATCTACCAACGACGCGTGAACCGCCTCGAGCGCAAGCTCGAGGCGGCGCGTGATGCTTTCGAGCGCTTCGAGGAGCGTGCGCGCGAGCTGGGTGTTCCGCCCGGCTGGCTGCGCTGATTCGCGCAGAGCTCTTGGCCTCGGCGCGCGGCGAGTGTCCTGACTGAGGACACTAGTCTGCGAGCGCGGATTCGATCGCCTGAACCAGCTCGGGTGCTTCGGGCTCGGTGCGCGGGCCGAATCGGGCGAGCAACGCGCCATCGCGCCCAACCAGAAACTTGCCGAAGTTCCACTTGATCGCGCCTGCTCCTTCGGGCGCCGCGTCGATCGAGGTGAGCCAGGTAAACAGGGGATCCTGACCGGGGCCGTTGACCTCGATCTTCGAGAACAGCGGGAATGAGACCCCGTACCGAGCCTCGCAGAACTGCTGGATCTCGGCTTCCGTGCCCGGCTCCTGCCCCGCGAACTGGTTGCAGGGGAATCCGAGGACGGAGAAGCCGCGGTCCTTGTACTTCTCGTACAGTGCCTGCAGACCCTTGTAGTGCGGGGTGAGTCCACACTTGCTGGCTACGTTCACGATCAAGCAGACCTGATTCGCGTAGCTGGAGAGTGAGTGTGGAGCTCCGTCGATGCCCTTGGGTGTGAAGTCTCGTAGCTGTGTCATAGGCCCTTCGTACTCCGGCGTCTCCGACAGTGTCAACCGTGCGAGGGCATCGGCCGCGCGCTGACTGGCGACTGCCCGTGCTGGCCCGGCATCACTCCGGGAGCTCGAACGTCAGCACGACCTGCACTGTGCCGCAGGCCGAACGCTCGGGCGCCGCTTCCGAAGCGCGACTGGGTCGGTAGCGCCACTTGCGCACCGCTCTCTCCGTCGCGCGGCTCAGCAACGGATGGGGCGAGTCGAGGATGCGTACCTGGTCCACGCTTCCGTTTGGCTGGACCTCGAGCTCGACCCAGACCTTCCCCACGATGCCGCGCTCGCGCGCCCGCATGGGGTACTCCGGCTCGACGCGTGCGGACGGGAGGCAGGTATCTACACGGAGATCCGGCGAGAAGCCTGCGATGCGGGGCGGACCGGGATTCGGGAGTGGAGAGAGCTTGGGGAATGGAGTCTGGTTCCGACTCGGGGGTGAGCGAAAGTCTACCGGCGGGGTGGTCTCCGGGAGATCCAAGGGCCCAGGCCGTTCCGGAACGGCCTCCCAGCACGCCTCCAAGCGCTTGGGGGGCGGAGGTTCGACCCACGGGGGCGTGATTCGAAGCGAGCCGAGCGGCGGCGCTTGCGGCTTGAGGGGAGTCGCGGGAGCCGCGATCAGGCTCTGCATCACGAAGTACAGACTCAGGGTGATGATGGCGGCGCCGCTGGTGGTCGCCACGCGCTTCCGCGACGAGCGCAGCGCAGTGCCCACCATCAGGTACGCGCACGCGCGGAGCACGTCGCGAGCGAAGCGCAGGTAGGCCCGCGCGCGTTCGAGCGAGTGCTCCGGGCTATCGCACCACTCCGCATGCAGGTCCGCCAGGATGGGGTCGATCACGTGACCGAGCATCTCCCCAGGAAGCAGGACCGCGAGCACGGCGCGCCAGCGCCTACCCGGCATCTGCTCGAAGATCTTGGGATCGATGACCGCCTGGCGTGCTGCTCGCGCGTTGGCATGGGGTCGAATCGAACTCATGGGAGTACCTCCGCTGTGTTCAGGTGGGCGGCTGCGAGCTCCATGGCTCGCAGAAGCGCGAGGCCGTGTCGGGTCGGACGAAACAGGCGCCGCGGCAGACCGGCACGCGGCTCGCTGGGCTGCTCGAGGCGGGACTCGACCAGCCCCTTCTCCTCCATGCGCTGGAGGGTCACGTACACCGTGCCGCGCTTGAGTTGACCGGCGGATTCGCGCACCAGCTCGAGGCCGAAGCACTCACCGTTCGAGGTGAGCAGGTCGAGGATCAGGAATTCCTTGCGCGAGAGTCTGGGGGGCTTCATGTGACAAAGTGTAAGTATCAGTCTTACAAATTGTCAATCCACGGAGTCCAGGAGGGACCGCCGATGGTCGAATCGCGCGAAGCACCCGTGGACCGTCTCGGGATCGCGATCAGGATCAGGGGCACTCCGTCCCGGGTGGATGGGGCTGGCCGCAGCAGCGGCCCTCCCGCAGTCCTCGATCCACGCGACAGCTGCAACTCATCCGGAACCACGACTCCAGCACGGTAGACAGCGAGTGCGTCAGGTCCTGGATCCGCTGTTCATCCTCGTGCGTGAAAGTGGGCGCCTGCTGCGGTCGTCCCAACTCGAGTACCGCGAAAACGCTGCCCGTAGAGTCGGAGAGTGGGGTCGTCAGAAGCCGCTGGCCGGGCTGTCCGAGATCGGCGCCCGGATGGAACGCGGGGTCGGAGCCTACGTCGTCGAGGAGCAGGGTCGTCCCCGACGCGGCGACCTTGCCGGCGATCCCCGCTTCCTGCGAGACGCGCATCTCGAGCGGTGTCTCTGATCCAGAGTCGGATCCAGAGGCCAGCGAGAAGAGCTCGCGCTTGGCTTCGTCCATCAGGTAGACGCGCGTTTGCGAGGCGCCGAGCAGCTCGCCCGCCTTGAGCGCGAAGGCGTCGAGCACCTGAGCGAGCATGCTGTCGAACGTCTGGCTCTGAGCGAGGTCCACCATGGCCACCAGCTCCTGCGTCTCCTCCGTGACCTGCTTGAGCAGATCGGCGAAGCGGTCGGCCTCGATCTCTCGGACGCGCCGCACCAGCTCGCCGTGCTGGATGTCCCGAGCCAATAGGCTCCAGAGATGCTGGGTGTCGGTCGTGACCGCACTCATGAACGAGCTCAGTCGCCCGTCCTCCAGCGAGAGGATGCGATCGGCGATGTCCAGGATGCGAGAGTCGTGGGTGACGAGCACGACGGTCACGCCGCGCTCGCGCGCGAGTCGCTGGATCAGAGAGACGATCTCGCGCCCCGTGTGGCGATCCAGCGAAGCGGTCGGCTCGTCGGCCAGCAGGATGCGCGGCTCGCCGGCCAGCGCGCGAGCGACGGCTACGCGCTGTCGCTGGCCACCCGACATCTGCGAGGGGTGGCGCGCTGCGAAGCCCTCGAGACCGACACTCTCGAGGAGCTCCTCCGCACGTTTTTTGCGTGCGTCGGCGGCCCAGCCGTCGTGGAGCTGCAGGCCCAACTCGACGTTCTGCGCCGCGGTCAGGGCTTCGAGCAGGTTGTGCGCTTGGAACACGTAGCCGATCTCGCGGCGTACCTCCGTCAAGGTCTGCTCGTCGGCGTCGCGGAGCTCGTGACCCAAGATGCGGAGACTGCCTTTTTGACCCGAGCGAAGTGCACCGATCAGGGTCAGCAGGGTCGTCTTGCCGGACCCAGAGGGCCCGCTCAAGATCACGATCTCGCCGGTGCGGATGATCGCGCTCACATCGAAGAGCACCTGACGGCGCAGGTTGCCCTCGCCGTACGCGTAGTTCACCTGCTCGATCTCGATCGGCGGCGCGCTCAACCGAAGATCTCCGCTGGATCGGCAGCTCGCACCTTGCGCAGGGCCATGAGCGCGGCGCCGCCGCACATTCCGCAGGTGAGGGCGAAGACGGCCAACGCCCGCGGGGCCGTCATCTCCACCGGTAGACGCGTCGCGTCCGCGGTCACGGCATAGAGCCCACAGGTCACGGCGATTCCGGGTGCATAGCCCAAGATCGACAGGATCGCCGACTCCTGGAGAACGACGTTCGAGAGGAAGCGGTTCGAGTAGCCCATTGCCTTGAGGGTCGCGTATTCGCGCAGATGCTGAGAGACGTCTGCGAACAGGATCTGGTAGACGATCACGGCGCCTACCACGAGCCCCATGATCGCCCCGAACCCGAAGACGTATCCGATCGGCGTGGTACTGGACCAATAGGCGACCTCGCGCTCGATGAACTGCTTCCGAGTCAGAACCTGCACGTCGTCCTCGAGCGCGCCCTCGAGGTCCGCGCGGACCGCACGGATGTCGGCGCCCTCGGTCAGCTGGATCAGGCCGAGATCGATTCGGCCCGGCGCGCGATCGGGAAAGAGCCGGCGGAAGTTGAGGTCGCTGGTGATCAAGCTGCCGTCGATGCCGAACGACGTACCCAGCTCGAAGATGCCATCGACACGGATGCGGCGGTCGTTGACCTCGGTGCGAACTCCTCCCTGCTCCGCGAAGCGCGCGGCCACGGGACCGAACTCGGGCCTGGAGCGACCGTCGAACAGGACGACGTCTTCGCGTCGGACCCGCCGCAGCTGGTCGGCGATGTCGGAACGCGCGAAGTTGCGCCGGGCGGGGTCCACTCCGATGACGACGATGTTGCGTGCGCCGAAGGTCCACGGGTTCTTCCAGAAGCCTTGTTGGATGTAGACCGGGCTCACGCTCTC
The DNA here is from genome assembly GCA_003247575.1 of Pseudomonadota bacterium. Lineage (GTDB taxonomy): Bacteria > Myxococcota_A > UBA9160 > SZUA-336 > SZUA-336 > SZUA-336. The sequence continues at coordinate 129,359 of QJZC01000058.1, read as the reverse complement.
GACCTTGGCGACGCCCAGGGCCTGGTAGAGGCGACGGCGAGAGAAGCCCTCGGGGAAGCCGATGAACGGCGTCTTGGGGCTGACCAGTACCAGGTCGTAGTCGAAGCTGCGGTGATAGCGGGTCGCACTCTCGTAAACGGCACTCTGAAAGCCGAGCTGCATGAAGATGAGAATGACGGCAAAGGTGACTCCGGCGACGCCGACCAGGAGCCGGAGCTTGTCGCGACGTAGCTGCAGCCACGCGATCGGGATGTGACGCGCCACGCGGTGCTCCTCAGGGCTCGAAGACGACGTCTACTCGCAGGTTGGTGAGCCGTGCCGCCGGAGTCGGGTCGTCCAGCCGAATCTCGACCTCGACCACACGCGCGTCGGTGTCGGCCACCGGATCGGTACCCAGGACGTCCTTCTTGCCGATCTTGAGGCCGATGCGCTCGACCTTGCCGCGCAGAGTTCGGGGTAGCGCCGGGCTCTGGATCCGTGCGCGCTGCCCGATCTGGATCCCGCCGATCTCGGTCTCGTATACCTCGGCCACGACGAACATGGCGGACGTGTCGCCGAGATCGAGGATCCCCTCCGGACCCACGCGCTCGCCTTCGCGCGCATGGATCTCGAGCACTTGTCCGTCGAGCGGTGCCCGCACCCGAGACAGCTCGAGCTCCGCCTGGGCCTTGGCCAAGGTAGCCCGCGCAACGTCGCGCGCGAGGCGCGCGGCCTCGAGCTCCGTGTCCGGAGCTGCGCCGCCGCGCCGCAATCCCTCCCGCCGAGAAAGCTCGCGCTCGGCCTGCGCGAGCTCCGCCTGGGCCCGCTCGACATCGGCCTGTTGCAGCGAGATGCCCTGCAGCAGTGCGAGCACATCGCCGCGCTTCACGACGTCGCCTTCTTCGACACGAAGCTCGTCGATCACTACGGCAGGTCGCGGCGGCCCGGCGATGCTGCGCACGCCGCGGTCCGGTTCGATGCGCCCGAGTGCACCGGTCGCAGCCGTGGAGACTGTGTCTGGGTCGGACGCACCCGTGGCATTCGCTTCCTGGGCGAGCCCCGCGGATGCGGGGCCGAGTACGGATCCGACTGCGAGCCCGAGCAGGAGCCCGACCGAGCGGAGGCCCTGGCGAATCACGGCGAGAGCTTCTGCGGGGACGAGTTCGCCTCGCCTCTCGGGTCGGGGAGCCTCGTGGAGGCGGTAGAGGCCACCTCGAGCCGGCTGGCTACGGCTCGTTCGGTGCGGTTGCTGTCTCCGGTGAGCATGGCCGTGGAAGGTCCCTTCGCGCAGCAGGGTAGCACCCCCGCGCGCTGGGCACGGTAGCGGGGTCTCTTCCGATGCGGGAGACTCGCACCGATTCGGGAAGGTCGGCTTCGAGCTCCGGCTCGAAGCGAGCGCAGCACGCGGAGGGAATATGCGCATCGGTTGGGTGGGGACCGGCGTCATGGGACTGCCCATGTGCGAGCATCTGCTGCGAGCGGGGCATTCGCTGTGCGTCTTCTCGCGTACGCGCGCTCGCGCGGAGCCGTTGCTCGAGCAGGGTGCGATCTGGGCCTCGTCGGCTGCCGCTGCGGCGCAGGAGGCCGAGGTCGTGTTCTCGATGGTCGGATTCCCCGATGACGTGCGCGCGATCTACCTCGGTGAAGCAGGGATTCTCGGCGCGCTGGCTCCCGGTGCGGTCGCGATCGATATGACGACCACGCGCCCGAGCTTGGCGCGCGAGATCGCGCAGGCAGCGACTCCGCGTGGCGGGCACGTCTTGGATGCGCCGGTTTCCGGCGGGGATGTCGGTGCGCGCAATGCATCGCTGTCGATCATGGTCGGCGGCGAGCGTGAGGTGTTCGAGCGCGTGCGGCCGCTGCTCGAATGCCTCGGCAAACAGATCGTGTTTCAGGGCGGTCCGGGCGCCGGGCAGCATGCAAAGATGTGTAATCAGATCACGATCGCGGGCACCATGATCGGAGTCTGCGAGAGCTTGCTCTACGGGCGCCGAGCCGGCCTCGATCTGAGCCAGGTGCTCGCTTCGATCGGTGGTGGAGCCGCGGGCTGCTGGACGCTCGAGAACCTGGCGCCGCGCGTGCTCGACGGCAATTTCGAGCCGGGCTTCTTCGTAGAGCACTTCATCAAGGACATGGAGATCGCCTTGGCCGAGAGCGCGCGCATGGGCCTCGCGCTGCCTGGGCTCGCACTGGTGCATCAGCTCTACGTGGCGCTCCGCGCGCAGGGGAAAGGGCGCAAGGGCACCCACGCGCTCTACCTGGCCCTCGAGTCGCTTTCGTCGGTCGGCCCTCGCGAGGGGTGAGCGCGAGCGCGCGGAGCCGGGTGCGAATCCCCGTGCCCGCGCCGAACCCGGAGCGAGGTGAGGCTCAGCGCCGCTTCTTGAGCAGGCTGTCCTTCAGATCTTCGTCGATCTCCTGCGGGCCGAACCAGATGGCGAAGACTGCGCTCCCGAACTCGGCTCCGGCGACGACACCGAGCGGCTCGCCGTTGAGCGCGAGCTCGGTGCCAGTTCCGGGTAGATAGGTCAGCGCGTAGCGATCACCAGGCTTCACGGAGCGATAGAGCCGTGCGAATTGCTGTACGCTGTCCTCGATCTGGCCGAAGGCTTCGCTACCGACGTTCCGACGGATGGCCTCGATCGTCGAGGAGGCGAAGTCCTCCTTGTCGATCGCGTAGAAGTACTCGATCTCGAGGCGGCGCGGGACGTCCTGGAGAATCTGTTCGGGCTCGACGCCCGGCCCCAGGTAGAGGCCGGCGACGTAGGCCTTGATGAAGACCATGTAGCGGAGCAGGCCTACGGAGTTCAGTTCGAGCTCGACGCCCCCCGACTCGACCAGCGGGGAGAACTGAACGCCCTCGATCGACTCGGCGCGAACCGGTAGAGCGTGGGCCACGAGCGACCACGCGATCAGGCTGGCCAGCAGCCAGTTGTGGATGCCCCAGGTTCGGCGAATCGTGCAAGAGCCAGAGGCGTGGGCTCCTATGCGGTGCACGGCCGCGCGTCCGGGGCCCGCCTCTGATGAAAATGGGAGAGAATCACCTCGGGAGGGCGCCGCCTCGACGGGGCGTCCACAGCCGATGGTCTGGTCGCGCGTTTCCGGGTGATGCGTGAAGCTCATGGTGCCCTATCGTAGCGTCCGACCACCGCCTGCGAGCAACTCACGTCTATGGGGGAAGGAATCTTGCTTCATTCGTGGTCGCATCTCCTCCGTTGTGGACGCGCGTACGGCCTAGTCGGGTTCGCTCTACTCGGAGCGTGCGTGCAGCTTCCCTCCGATGTGCCGCAGTCCGCGGCCGAGTGGGAGTTTTTCGCGGGGTCCGATCCTGATGTTCTGGGATTCCATGCTCGCATCCGCCTGTGGCAGGCATCGGAACGGCTCGCGGAGGCGACGAAGCGGCAGCTGGCGCTCGAGGGTCCGCCCCAGGGGCCGGACTCGAAGCTGCAAGCGGCACTGGTCGAGTTCCGTCAAGATTTGAAGGAACGCATCGTCGCCCGCACTCTGGGCTTCGTGCAGCGCGCGAGCCGAGTGGGCTATCGGCGCGATGTCGAGGGCGAGGACTGGCCGATCCTCGACGAGCTGTTGGCAGGGGGGCGTGACGACTGCGACGGCTGGGAGCTGCTGACGTTCTCGGTCCTGCGCGAGCAGGGCTTTGTGCGCGGAGAGATCTATCGCGCGATTCTGCGCTCGCGCCGCGGGTCGGACGCGCAGGTGTTCGACTACCACATGGTCACGTTTTGGTTCTCGGCCGTACGGCCTGGTGACCCCTGGGTGCTGGACCCTACAGGCTTCCTGGCACGCAAGCCAACGCGGCTCTCGAAGCTGCGGGATTGGGAGCCCGTGAGGATCTTCGACGAATCGGACCAGTTCAGTGTGATGCCACGCACTCCGAGCTCTGCCCAGGGCGCAGCCAAGGGCTCGGAGGAGCGCGCCTCGAGGTGACCGTCGAGCTCGATGGGCCCGGAGCGACAGGGCCAGAAGGTCCGACCGAGACCGGAGGTGGACCGAGACCGGAGGTGCAGAGCGAATGCGGGGCGGTCGCGCGCTCGGCGCGAGCGGCTCGCGTGCCTCGGGCGGCGATCTGCGCAGCGGGGCCCGGGTTAGGCAGATTTCAGCTCGAATTCAACGCCCCGCGAGGGAGTCGATGATACCGTCAGGGCTTGGGATTCAAGCTTCCGCTGCTAGGGGGGTGCAGCGCTTCGGAAGAGGCGAGCACCGAGGGACCAATTTTTACCGCCCGCCGTGCAGATCGCCTAGTCTACGGGTCGATGGGGTATTCTGGTTTGCCGGGCCCCAAGGTCGGCGACTGTCCCACGGGTCGCTGTGCAATGTCCGCTGTCCGCCACCGCGGTTTCTCCGTGACGGACGCGATCTTGCGGCTTCGATCGCAGGGATGACTCATTAGGATGATAGATACGTCGGCAAACGCGAGCAGTGGTCGAGTCCAGTGCGAGCGCAGCTGGGCGCGGGTCCCTCGTGGTGAACCAGCTACCGGTGCTCGGAGCGGTTTCTGCCGGTTCGACCTACGTTCCTGCTGGTCCGAACTACGACGCGGTAGCGCCCATGGCTGACCGGCCGGCACGCAGCGAAGGACAGCTTCGCGAAGATCTCAAGCAGTTGCGCATCGTGGGCCCTGCTGGCGAGGAGTCCTCCAGCCCCGGGGGCGACGGCTCGGCTTCGCCGTTCGGCGTCGCTGCATCCGCCGGTGGCAAGCGCTCTCGCCGCCGAGAGCGCCGCGCTCCCAAGGGAAAGAAGCGCGGGTTCCTGCGGCGCTCGCTCTGGCTGTTGCTCATCGGCTCGGGAGTGTTCGCCGGTGGCTCGTACGTGCTTCGCGGGGATCGTCTCGAGATTCCCGAGGTTCGGCTCACCGCGGTGACGCGCCGAGATCTGGGTGTGCCGCCGGTGGTGCTGACGGCAGTCGGTTATGTCACGCCCTTGCGCAGCATCGTGGTGAGCAGCAAGGCGCAGGGGCGCATCATCGAGATGCCAATCGAGGAGAACCAGCCGGTCCGGCGGGGTGACCTGCTCGTCCGACTCGAGGACGAAGAGGCGCGCGCGAATCTCGCACTGGTTCAGGCCGAGGCGGCGGACGCCGAGCGTGAGCTGAGTCTCACACGCCAGTTGTTCCGGCGCGGTGTGCGCCCGCAGACGGCCCTCGATCGTGCGCAGACGACCTTCGATCGAGCGCAGGCTCGCATCAAGGTCGCGCAGGTCGCGCTCGAGGACCGCGTGCTGAGGGCGCCCTTTGATGGCACCGTCGTGCGTAAGCTGAGCGACGTGGGCGAGTTCTTGAATCTCGCGATCACGCCCGATGGTATGCCGGGCACCGCGGTCGTCGAGCTGGCAGACCTGGATCAGCTCAACATCGAACTCGAGATCAATGAGACCGAGCTGCGGAAGCTCGAGGTGGGAATGTCGGCGCTCGTTCTGCCCGAGGCTCTGCCAAATAGCCGCTATGTCGGTCGCTTGGCTCGGGTGAGCTCGCAGGCCGATCGGGTCAAGGGGACGGTTCAGGCGTGGGTGCGCATCGCCGAGCCAGACGGCGATCTGCTTCCTGGCATGACCTCCAAGGTGCGCTTCCTGCGCTATGCGCCGCGCCAGGAGATTCGTGTGGCGCGCGCAGTCCCGACCTCGTCGGTGGTGAAGAGAGAGGGAAGCGAGGTCGTCTTCAAGGTCGAAGAGGGTCGAGTGCAGAGGATTCCCGTACGGACGGCGCGCGTGCAGAGTGCCGACGTGAGCTCGGATCGCGCGGAGAGGCCGCCGCTCGTGGATGGAGCGAGCTTCTCCGCAGTCGCCGTTGCGGAGGCTTCGGTTTCAGGTACGTCAGGCGGCGCAGTCCGAGACACGGACTCTGGCGACGACGCGGATGGATCCGGAACGGATTCGGCCAGCGAAGACGAGGTTTCGTACGTCGCGCTCGTCGAGGGCCCGCCCGAGGGCACGTACATCATCGAGAATCCGTCGCCCAATCTCGATACCGGGAGCCAGGTACGGGTAGCCCCTTGAGTGCACTCGTCGAAATCTCGGGTCTCGAAAAGGTATACGAGCGCGGTGGGAGTGAAGTTCCGGTGCTGCGCGACCTTTCGCTCACGATCGAGGCGGGCGAGTTCGTCGCGCTCATGGGGCCATCCGGTTCGGGGAAGTCCACCCTGCTGAATCTGATTGCAGGACTGGATCAGCCGACATCCGGACGCTTGCGCATCGGTGGGCACGATATCCAGGATCTGACCGGGCCGGAGCTCGACGTCTGGCGAAACCGATCGATCGGTTTCGTCTTTCAGTTCTACAATCTCGTGCCGGTGTTGAGTGCGATCGAGAACGTCGAGCTGCCGTTACTATTGCGTTCTTTCAGCTCGCGAGAGCGCCGGGAGCGTGCAGGTGCGGCCTTGCGGATCGTGGGCTTGGGGCATCGCTTCAATCACCGACCGACGGAGCTTTCCGGTGGCGAGCAGCAACGGGTTGCGATCGCGCGCGCGTTGGTGACCGATCCGCTGCTGTTTCTCGCTGACGAGCCTACGGGCGACCTCGATGGGGATAGTGCGGACGAGATTCTGGCACTGATGCAACTTCTGAACCGGGAGTCAGGAAAGACCTTCGTCATGGTGACGCACGATCCTCGAGCCGCGGAAGCTGCCGGGCGTTTGGTGCAGCTTGAAAAGGGCCGGCTCGTCAGCAGCGCCGCCTGAGTCTCTCGCGCTCGGTGAAGGATTATTCGGTTCTTCGCTCTCGCAGGTCCCACTAGTTAGGGAAACTTTATCCGGTCCTTATGATGTCCCCATCTGCCAGGACGGTAGGCTGAACGAGGCGAGTTGCGAAAGCTGCGGTTCTCTCGTCTTGCAGTAACTGGTGTTGCAGCTGGAAGCCAGGACGATCGATTCGAGAGTGGTCGGCTGAGCACTGGCATCCGCAGCAAAGGGTGTGTTCGATGTTTTCGACACACTGCGATGATCGCCGATTCGATGGGCTCGACCGAGGGCGCGCGTGGTCGGTGCGGCGTCGGGTGCCCGACGATGTCCCGCGCCGTCGGACATGTGAGCTGCTCGCTCGAGCTGTGCCACGGAGGTGGAATGAGCGTTAGAGAGCGCAACTGGGTCGTTGGAGTCACGCCGTTCGAGCATCCGAACGCGGATCTCGTCGTCGCTCTCGTTCGCGCTGGAGCCTTGGGCGTGCTGGATCTCGGCCGCGATCTACGACTCGCGGAGAGTTGCCTCGACCGAATCGAGGCACGCACCGCGGGCGAGTTTGGAGTCAGGATCTCCGACGCGTCGATGTGCTCGCGAATCGTATTGCCCGAGCGAGTGCGTGTCGTGCTTGCTCCACTGAGCTCGCGTGTCCCACGCGGTGCAGTGAGCGTTCTACTCGAATCCAATCCCGATACCGAGCTCTGGGTCGAGGTGACCTCGCGCGAAGAAGCGCGCGAGGCGATCTCTCTCGGAGCTACAGCTCTCGTTGCGAAGGGGGCCGAGAGCGGTGGACGTGTCGGTGAGTCTACCTGCTACGTGTTGATTCAGCAGCTGCTCGCGATGACGCAGCTCCCCGTCTTTGCGCAGGGGGGAATCGGCTTGCACACTGCGGCCGCCGCGGTGGCCGGTGGTGCAGCAGGTGTCGTGATCGACGCACAGCTCGCATGTGTGCGCGAATCGGAGGAGTCGGAGGACGCTCTGCCTGCGCCGGTGCGCGCTGCGATTCGATCCATGGATGGCAGCGAGACCACCCTGCTCGGGAATCATCGCGTATACACGCGTCCGGATCTCCCGATTGCCCGCGTGCGTGAGGCCTCGGAAGCTGAGGCGGCGGAGCGCCTCGGCGGCAGTGACCTGCGCGAACGCTGGATTCCAGTTGGCCAGGACGGTGCGTTCGCGCGCCCTCTCGCGGAGCGTTTCAAGACCGCCGGTGGAGTCGTCGTCGCGATCCAGCGACAGATAAGGTTGAACATCGACTCGGCGCGCATCCTCGATCCCATCGGTCCCGGCTCACCGCTCGCTCGCGAGCACGGTGCCCAGTACCCGATCGCTCAGGGGCCGATGACGCGAGTGAGCGACAAGGCGGAGTTCGCCGCCGCGGTCGCAGAAGCGGGTGGCCTCCCATTCTTGGCGCTCGCCCTGATGTCCGGTTCGGATGTACGCCAGTTGCTCGACGAGACGGTCGCGCAGCTCGGCGACAACCCGTGGGGCGTCGGGATCCTCGGATTCGTACCTGCCGAGGTCCGCGAAGCGCAGCTGGACGAAGTGCGCCGTGTGCGTCCGCCGTTCGCGCTGATCGCGGGCGGACGGCCATCGCAGGCGCGCGCGCTCGAGAAGGACGGGATCCCTACCTACCTGCACGTACCGTCGTCGGGACTTCTGGCTAGCTTCTACAAAGACGGCGCACGTCGCTTCGTCTTCGAGGGGCGCGAGTGTGGTGGGCACGTTGGACCGCGTTCGAGCTTCGCCTTGTGGGAGGCACAGACGCAGGAGCTCTTGCGGTACGGAGACCTGTCCGACGTGTGTGTTCTGTTCGCGGGCGGAATCCATGATGCAAGGTCTGCGGCAATGGTTGCCGCGCTTGCGGGTGCGATTGCAGAGCGTGGTGCCAAGGTCGGTGTTTTGATGGGGTCGGCGTACATCTTGACGCGCGAGGCCGTGCTCTCGGGAGCCGTGCAGTCTCTCTTTCAGGAGCAGGTCTGTGCGGCCGAGCGTACGGTCTTGCTGGAGACGTCTCCGGGACATGCGATCCGCGTGCTCGACAGCCCATATATCGAGCAGTTCTATGCTCAGAAGCGGGAGCTCGCAGCCAAGGGGGCGAGCGTACACGAGGTCTGGGCTGCGCTCGAGGAGCTGAATCTCGGGCGGCTGCGCATTGCCACCAAGGGAGTGCGCCGCGATGGCGGAGCGCTCGTCGAGGTGAGCGCCGAGCAGCAGCTGAGCGATGGCATGTTCATGATCGGCCAGATTGCGACCTTGCATGATGAGGTCGTCGCCATCGCAGACCTACACGCTAGGGTGAGCCGCGACGGGAGTCGATTTCTCGCGTCCGAGACGCCTGTGTTCGAGTCTCCCGAGACCGCACGCCCACTCGATATTGCAATCGTCGGATTGGCGGGATGCTTCCCGCAGGCAGAAGACGTCGACACGTACTGGTCCAATATCGTATACGGGCACGACGCCATCTCCGAGGTGCCACCCGAGCGTTGGTCGATCGACGCCTACTATGATCCCGAGGCGACGGGCAAGCGAGCCGGCGAGAAGTCGCTCTCGAAGTGGGGTGGGTTCCTGCCCGAGATTCCTTTCGACGCACTGGACTATGGAATTCCACCACGCTCCTTGGCCTCGATCGACCCCGTGCAGCTGCTCAGCCTGGAGATGGCGCGACGCGCACTCTCGGACGCAGGATATGCAAAGCGCGAGTTCGATCGATCGCGCACCGCGGTCATCTTCGGAGCGGAGTCGGGGACCGATCTGAGCGGCGCCTATGGACTGCGCTCCCTGTTTACGCAGTTCTGTGGCGAAATGCCGGACGATCTCGATGCTCAGCTTCCGCGCCTGACGGAGGATTCGTTTCCTGGTGTCTTGACGAACGTGATCGCTGGCCGCATAGCGAATCGGCTGGATCTAGGCGGCGCAAATTTCACCGTCGATGCTGCGTGTGCGACCTCGATGGCGGCGGTCGATCAGTCGTGCAAGGAGCTGCGCAGCGGAGCCTGCGACATGGTGCTCTGCGGAGCGGCGGATCTCCACAATGGAATCGCAGACTACCTGCTCTTCTCCAGTGTGCACGCACTCTCGCGTCGCGGTCGCTGTCGCACTTTCGACCGCGACGCGGATGGGATTGCGTTGGGAGAAGGGGTCGCCTGTATCGTGCTCAAGCGACTCGAGGATGCGGAGCGAGATGGTGATCGCATCTATGCCGTCCTGCGTGGCTCGGGTGCCTCGAGCGATGGTCGTAGCCTGGGACTTACTGCGCCGCGGCCGGAGGGGCAGCGGCTCGCGCTCGCTCGAGCCTACGAGCAGGCGGGTATTTCACCCAGCGAAGTGGGGCTGGTGGAGGCCCATGGCACTGGAACCGTGGTTGGGGACCGGACGGAGTTGGCTGCGCTCACCGAGCTCTATCTGGACGCGGGCTCCGAGGCCGCGAGCTGCACGCTCGGATCGGTCAAGTCGCAGATCGGCCACACCAAGTGCACCGCGGGACTCGCAGGTCTCATCAAGGCATCGCTTTCACTCTACGCGCGCGTGCGTACGCCGACAGCGAACCTCTCTCATCCGAATCCATACTACGAGCCACGCACGAGCCCGTTCCACTTCGCGCATTCGCCGCGTCCGTGGATCGCGGAACGGCGGCATGCCGCGGTGAGTGCGTTCGGTTTCGGCGGCAGCAACTTTCATTCGGTGCTCTCCGCATATGCTGGTGCGGACGCGCCCGCGCGCGGCCTGAAGCACTGGCCTGTGGAGATCGTGCTGCTGTGTGGAGAGGATCGCGAGGCTGCACGGGCTTCGGTGGCAGCGCTCCGCAGCCTACTCGATCGAAACGATCAGCTCGGGAGGCCGTGGCGACTACGCGACATCGCCTACACCTGCGCGACACGATCCGCGGCGCCGGTTCAGATCGCCGCCCTCGCCTCGAGCCTGGACGAGCTACGCGATCAGCTGGAGCCGATGGCCGCGTTCCGTAGCGCGCCGAACGTATTCGTCCGCGAGGACGCGATCGATCCTGCCGCGGCGGCATCGATCGCCAGCCCGCAGGCTGGCTCGGAAAGCGGGCGAGGCAAGATCGGCTTCCTGTTTCCGGGGCAGGGCAGCCAGCGTGTGGGCATGCTCGCCGATCTCTTCGTGGCCTTCCCCGAATTGCAAGGCTTCCTCGAGCTGGCGCCCGAGTATACAGACCTCGTCTTTCCCGCATCCGCGTTCGCGCCCGAGGAGCAGCGAGCGCAGCAGCAGGCGGTCACCGACACGCGCGTGGCGCAGCCGGCGCTCGGTATCATGGGGCTCGCGATCAACGCTCTGCTCGGCGAGTTCGGCATCCGGCCCGATGTAGCCGCCGGGCACAGCTATGGCGAGCTGGTGGCCTTGTGCGCTGCCGGAGCTTTCTCCCCAGCCGATCTCGTCACCCTGAGCTCCGAGCGTGCTCTGGCGATCCTGGAGGCGGCGGGAGCCGATCCCGGCGCGATGGTAGCTGTGCAGGCATCCGCGGGCGAGGTGGAGCTAGCGCTCGAGGGAGTCTCCGACGTCGTGCTCGCCAACGACAATGCCCCTCGCCAGATCGTGATCTCGGGCACCACGGAAGCGATCGACCGCGCGCTCGAGCTCCTGGAGCTCGCCGGATTCGCGGCACGGCGGCTGCCGGTCGCGTGCGCATTCCACAGTCCGATCGTGGCGGGTGCAGCCGAGCGCCTGGGCAAACGTCTGGCCGAGACTCGCGTCCAGGCGCCCGAGTTTCCGGTTTGGTCGAACAGCAACGCGCGAGAGTATCCGCGCGATCCAGATGCGCTGGCCGAGCTGCTGGCTCAGCAGGTCGCGCGTCCAGTCCGGTTTCGCGAAGAGATCGAGAACATGTACGCGGACGGGGTCAGGATCTTCGTCGAGGCAGGCCCCGGGCGGGTGCTCACGGGCTTGGTGAAGAAGGTTCTGGGAGAGCGACCGCACGTCACGGTGTGCTGCGACGTCCCCGGTGAGCCCGCGCTCGAGTCCGTCTTGCGGGCCGTTGCTCGACTCGCGGTGCTCGACGTACCGATTCGCACGCAGGCGCTCTTCGAAGGGCGCAGCGCGTGCCAGCTCGACTCGGCGCTCATCGCGGCGACGCGGCCTCACTACCGGCTGAACGGATTTACTGTGCGCGACGCTTCCGGCGAGGTGGTCGAAGGGGCTCTGCGGCCTGCGAACGCTCTCGTTCCGGTGGTCCTCACCCGCACTGGGTCGCAGTCGGGAAGCGACGATCGTGAGGTCGCCGTACAGACGTACCTGCGTGGTATGCGCGAGTTGATCTCTGCTCAGCGTGAGGTCATGCTGGGGTATCTGGGAGAGCCGATCGAGGTCCGGGTGGTCTCCGAGGTTGCCGCACCCCGGGAGCGCGCCGCAGTCGCCGCGAGCGGGAGCCCGATCGCCACTCCAGGCGCGCACGCCTTCGCGTCGTCATCCGAAGCGGCTGCTTCAGCACTGCCGTCGCCCGATGAGCTCGCTGCGCCCGCGAATCCGACCCTGAGCGGCGATGCGCTGATGCGAGCCGTGCTCGAGATCGTGAGCGAGCGGACTGGATACCCGGCCGAGATGCTCGAGCCCGACCTGGATCTCGAAGCGGACCTGAGCATCGATTCGATCAAGCGCATGGAGATCCTGGCAGAGCTTGCCGAACGGGTCGCGCTTCCGGGAGGTGCAGATGGCGAGCTGGACGAGGCCGTCGTCGAAGAGCTGGCTCGACTCAAGACGTTGCGCGCGGTGGTCTCTTGGATCGACGCGCACGGGGAGGAACCGCGCGAGTCCGATCAGGCTGGGGTCGAAGATTCGCCGAACTCAGTGTTGGACACACGAAGTCCGTCCCCGGAGCCGGTGGAGATCGACTCGGGTCGCGTGGTGCCTGGAAGTACGCTCCGCTTTCGCTACGAGCTGGCTCTGGCGGGAGAGATCGCTGCGCGTGGATCCCGTGCCGATGGCTCTCGGGCGCTGGCTGGGCGCAGCATCCGGATCCTCGGTGGAGCGGAGGAGCTTCGGAAGGCGCTCGAGCTCCAGATCGAGCAGAGTGGAGGGCGAGTGTCGGAGTGTGGAGCCGACGATCCCGCCTCCGAAGGGGAAGCCTGGATACACCTCGGGGCGTTGAGCGCGAGCCCGCGCTATCCGGTGGATCGAATCTTCGTGGATCTGAAGCGTGGTGCCCTGACCTACGCGACCGAGCTGGTCGTAGCGACGGGTCTCGGAGGTGGTTTCGGGCTGCTGCACGGGCTACGTGCGAGCGAGGTCGAGGCGGCGGCCGGCGTGCGCGGGCTCGTCCGGACCTTGGCCCGCGAGTTCCCCGACACGCACGTGAGCGCTGTCGACCTGGATCCCGAGGATGCACCGAATTCGATTGCGAAAGCACTGCTCGCGGAGCTCTCGCACGGGGATCATCGTGTGGACGTCGGCTGTGCCGGTGGCGTGCGGCGGACCCTGCTATTGCGGGAAGAGCCTCTCGATGTGACCCGTTCCGACCAGCTCCAGCTCGGCTCGGATGCCGTGATTCTTGTGACCGGCGGAGCACGTGGGATCGGCGCCCGGGCTGCACTCGCGCTCGCGGAGCGGAGCGGAGCCCACGTCGTGCTCTGCGGTCGTTCGGCGCTTCCGAGCGAGCCCGAGCCCGAGAACTACGCGCATGCGACCGGCGCCCCCGAGCTGCGCCGCGCCATCATCGAAGCGGCCGGGCTTCGGAAGCCCGCAGAGATCGAGGCCGAAGTGGCGAGGGTGCTGGCCGCGCGCGAGATCCGGGCGAATCTCGCGGCTCTCGAGGAGCTCGCCGCGAGTGTCGAGTACCACCGCGTGGACGTGCGCGATCCACATGCGTTGGCGGCGGTCCTTCGAGCGGTCTACACGCAGCGCGGACGCATCGATGGCGTCGTTCACGCGGCCGGCGTGCTCGAGGACAAGCTCATTCGTGACAAGACCGTGGAGTCGTTCCGGCGTGTCTTCGAAACCAAGGTGAGCGCGTTCCGCACCCTCGCCACGGAGCTTCGCCCGGACCTCGCGTTCTTCGTCAGCTTCGGCAGCGTCGCAGGCACGTTCGGGAACCGTGGGCAGGTCGATTATGCCGCCGCGAACGAAGCTCTGTCGCTCTACTCGCGCCAACTTGCGGAACGAGTGGGGGCGCGCGTCGTGACGATGGCCTGGGGACCCTGGGCCGGAGGCGGCATGGTCTCTCCGGAGCTCGAACGTGAATATGCGCGCCGCGGGATCGGCCTGATCGACCCCGAAGACGGCGTCCAGTGCCTGCTCGACGAGCTTCGATTCGGCGAGCGCGCTCACGTGGAGGTGATCCTGATGCGCTCGGCTCCGGCTGAGTGGACCGTACCGGTCACGCGCCCGTCCCAGCGGGCGGATCTGCACTAGGTGCTCGTCTTTCGCGCTTGCTCTGTAGCGTTGTGTCGGGTACGCCTGGGGGTATGAGCGGTCTGATTCGGCGTCGTGCAGTCGCAAGCGCCTTGGCAGCAGCGAGTGCGGCCTTGCTGACCGCCTGCGATGAGGACGGTCTGTTCCTGGGGCGTGGCGCGAGCCGGCCGGTGGGGATCACGAAGTTCGAGCAGCTCGGGCCCCAACCGGTGCGGATCCTGCGCTCGGGCCGCTGCACCCTCTTCCTGAGCTCGACTGCTGGAGATCCCAAGCCAGGCCTGGGCTGGGCGAACGGGACCGGAGCCTCGCCGAGTACGTACGCCGGTCTCCTCACTCGTATCGCTTCCTTCGGCGTACAGGTCACGGCTGCGAACTCGCCCCAGGCGGGCGACGGAACGGACCTCTCCGACTGCATCGATCAGCTCGCGAGCGGCGGGTTCAACGTGCAGGATCGCTTCTGCGCCGCTGGTCACTCCCAGGGCGGCTCTGGAGCGGTGAATGCTTCGCGGATCAACGAACGCGTGGTCTGCACGATCGCGGTGCAGCCGGACAATCGCTTCACGGCTCGGTCCGATGGTCGCGACATGGTGGGGCCTGCACTGGTGCTGTGTGGCTCGGATGATCGGCTCGCACCTTGTGGGGCCAGTCGCTCGCGCGCCAACGGATCCGGTCTCTTCAATCAGGCGAACGTGCCGGTGACGCAGCTCTCGGTGAAGGGAGCCACGCATACGGGCGTCGGCTCTCCGACCGGGAATGGAGGCCTCTACGCAGCCCTCGTGGCCGCGTACACGCAGGCCGTCCTCTATGCGGACCCCGACGCCCGCGCCGCGCTCTTCGGGCCCAGCCCGGCAGCTGCGAGCGACTCGCGTGTGGAGTCGGTGCGCAGCAAGGGATTCTGACCCAGCGAGGCGCTCGGGGGGCCATCTGGCTTGGGATCAGACCCGCTCGGGAGCACCGTCTGAGTTGTCGTGCGGCGGACGAGTCCGGATAATGGATTCGGGATGTCGGCTACATCACAACTCTCGAATCCCTACCAGCCGCCGAGCTCCGTGGTCGAGTCCGCGCCGGCGCTCGAACCGCCCCCCTATCGATCGCTACAGGGGCAGGCGCACGTTCTCGGCTTCTGGCTGCAGGTTTACGCGGCATTCGCGGTAGTGCTCTGTGTGTCCGTGCTGCAGGGGCATCTCGATGGCGTGCTCGGTCTGCTCGAGGCGGGTGGCGACCAGGACAAAGGACCTGCGGAGCTCTGGCTGGGCGGTTTCGGCATCGTGCTGTTCCTCGTCACGACCTTCCTGTTTGCTCGCTTCTTGTATAGAGCCAATCAGAACGCTCGCGCCTTCGGCATCCGTGAGGTCGCCTTCAGTCCAAGTTCGATGATCTGGTGGTTCTTCGTGCCGTTCGCGAACCTGCTGATCCCGTATCGCGCCGTGCGCAACGTATTCGAGTGCAGCGCAGTCGATCCCGTCGGCGCGCCGGCGACGCCCGCCTATCTCAAGCTCTGGTGGATCCTCTGGATCGCGATGAACTTTCTCGATCGGATGGTGAGCTTCTCGAGCGTGGCGACCCCTGCGTCCAGGGACCTGCTGAGTCTGTTGGTGGTTCTAGGGTCTTCTGCCGGGGTGGCGGCATCGCTTCTTGCGCGACGTATGCTGTTCGATCTCGCACGACGGCAGGATCAGACGGTTCGGCATCTGGCGGCCCATTCGCCGCGCTAGTGTGGGCCTCAGTCGCCCCCGAGATAGCTGCGTAGGATTCGCTGCCAGAGCGGGCTTTCGAGGGTTGCGAGGACGGCTCGGGTCGCCGCCTCGCGTAGCTCGCTCTCGTTGCGCAGGGCGATCGCGTACTGCTGGGGCTCGAACGTGCTGGCTAGGAGCTGGACCTTGCTTTCGAAGTCGCGGCGGGCCCAGTAGCGTAGGATCGGTTCGTCCTGTACGACGGCCTCGACCTCTCCGCCGGAGAGAGCCTCGAGCGCGGCGCGGGTGTTCTCGTACTCGAGGACGCGCAGATCTCGGGACTCGAGGTAGCTCGCCCCGGTCGTATTGGAGACTCCGCCCACGCGCACGCTTCCCAGGTCTTGAGGTCCCTGCACCCCGGACTCCAGGCTACCGATCGTCAAGGTCGAGGCGATCGCGGCCGTGAACCCCGAGATCGTGATCACGCTGGCGAACATCCATACGAGCGCGATCAAGCGCCCGATGCCGCTGCGCGGGGTGCGGTCGCCGTAGCCGACCGTCGTCATGGTTACGGCAGACCACCAGAAGCCCTCCGCAATGCCACGCAGGGCGCTGCCTCCGAACTCTTCCGGATTTCGCTTCCGTTCCACCACCCACATGAGCAGCCCTGTGAACAGCAGTACGAACACGAGCGCCGCGAGTGCCTGCAGGAACGCGGTGGAGAAGACACGCGCGACGACGCCAGCAAGCGGGTTGCCGCCCTGGGTGCGCACCGCGATACCGAGACCCGAGCTGTAGAACGGGTGGGTGAAGTCTGCTCGTGTCTCACGACCCCGTGTCACCGTGAGTGCACCGATGGCTACCTGAAGCTCTCCAGACGCGAGGCCCGAGAACAGCTCTTCGAGCTCGCGCTCTTCGAGCTGGAAGCTGCGGCCCAGGTCGGTCGCGACCGCCTTCCACAGCTCGACCGCGATTCCCGACCAGGAGCCGTCCGGCTCGCGAATGGCAAAGGGTGGGGCTTCGCGAATCCCGACTCGCAGCCGCGAGTCGTCTGCTCGTCCACTGACTTCGCCGGCACGGCCATCGTCCTGCACGGCGGAGGAGGACTGTGCGTAGGTCGGTCTACTGCTTGCCAACAGGATGGCTGTAGTGACCGCGACAACCATCGCGGTGGGTATGCAGAGCGACCCGATCAGCAGCCGCGAGCCGCGGGACGGAGTGCGTGGGAGAGATCGATCCATCAGCGGATCTTCATGAGGACCATGAGTAGCAAGGGCGTGGCGACGGCTTGCACGAGCATGAAACGTACCAGGACTTGAGTGTTCGACCAACCATACTTGTGGCGCACATGGTCGTGTAGGGGGTAGCGGACACTGCGAAAGATCCCGATGTTCAGGAAGCGCAGTAGAGCTACCTTGAGTAGACCGGTGGCTCCGTTCGCCACGACGACACCCGCGACGACGAAGATCAGGAAGGGGTTTCCGCTGGCGAGCACGAGCAGTCCGACGAGGAGTCCCAGCGGCCGCGATCCGGCGTCGCCCATCAGGACCGCACTCGGGGGAGCGTTGTACCAGAGGTAGCCCGTCAGGCAGCCGACCATGATGAACGCGAGCATGGCCCACTGGGCGGCGCGGGGATAGTGCGGCACGAGCAAGTACGCAGAGATCTCGAGGTGGCCGACGATCCCATAGAGGATGACTCCGAGGAAGATGAACGCCAGCGCGCACAGGCTGCCCGAGAGGCCATCGACTCCATCGGAGCAATTCGTGGCGTTGATCGAAACCCAGATCAGACCGGCCCCCGCCGGGATCGCGAACACCGGCGAGATCTCGATCGCGCCCGAGAGGAACGGGAGCCACAGGCGCGTGCTCTCGAACTGACACACGATGGCTGCGCCTGCGACGGCGATCGCGGCATCGAAGACGGCGAGCACGTACTCGCTGAGGCCCCCACGCGTGCGGTCGTCGATGAACCCCACCAACATCGCTGCCAGCACGCATGCCAGGGCCTCCAGAATGCGCGCGCTCCAAGGGACGAACAGCAGTGCGATCACCAGAAAGAGCGGGATGAAGATCGCGCCCGCTGCTACGGGCTTGCCGATGCTGCCCTCCGCGCCGACAGCGTGCGCTCTGCCTTGGTCTGTAGGCAGAAGACCCCATATCTTCGGGAGAAGGATCCAGGTCAGTGCGGCAGCCGTTGCAGCCCCCGAGCCCGCCAGGAAGAGATAGGAGGTGAGCAGGCGGAAGGGGCCCCAGACGTCAGAAAGTTCTTGTCCCAACCAGAAGAGCATAGACTCCGATCCAGTTCTGCGAGCCAGTTCTGTCCGATCCCTTGTGATCCGACGATGGACATGCCGCGTCCATTCTGGGTCCACGTAGAGTGGGTCCAGGTAGAGTAGGCTCCGGCAGAGGTCGAGGCCCCTTGAGCAAGGCGATCCCGCCCGGGATAGTAGTGGCCCATGGACGCACCGCCAGGGAATTCGGTTGGAGTGTGCATGCCGTCGAAGTCCCAACAGGCTGTGTCGTCCGGCGTTGCCCGAATGGTGGCGACGGGCTAGAGAACTCCCAGGCTCGAGAGCGGAGGTCGAGGCATGAGCAAATACGTCGTGAAGCAGTGGAGACGGAATACCAGCTGTGCGCTGCTGGCTTTGCTGTGCGCGTGTGTCACCAATCCGGTCACTGGGCGTTCCGAGATCTCGTTGATGTCACCGGCCCAGGAGGCAGCGATCGGACGCGAGGAAGCCTCGAAGGTCGAGCAGCAGATCGGTCTCGTTCGAGATGCCAAGCTCACGGAATACGTGTCGCGTGTAGGCGAGCGAGTCGCCGCGTTCTCCCCGCGCAAGGACGTGCGCTATCGCTTCTATGTCGCCGACATGGAGGAGCCGAACGCCTTTGCACTTCCCGGTGGCTACATCTACGTGTCGCGCGGGTTGTTGGCGCTGACGAACTCCGAAGCCGAGCTGGCAGGCGTCATCGGGCACGAGATCGGCCACGTTGCCGCGCGCCACGCGGCACAGCGGCAGACGCGCGCGACGGGAGTTGGGGTGCTGACCATGCTCGGTGTACTCGCGGGAGCGGCGCTCGGCGGAGCTGAGATGGGACAGGCGGCGGCCCAACTCGGGCAGGTGGCGGGTGCCGGCTTCATCGCATCCTACAGTCGGGATCAGGAGCGACAGTCTGACGACGTAGGCCAACGGATGGCGGCAGCGGCGGGTTATGAGCCCGGTGGAATCTCCGAGTTCCTACGCACCCTCGGGCGCGACACGACCCTGCGCCTCGGGACGAAGCGGCGTCCGACCTTTCTCGATTCGCATCCCGTGACGGACGAGCGCGTGCGCACGACCAGTGAGCGTGCACGCACACTCCAGCAGGCGCCCTCAGTCTCGCCCTTCCTGCCGACACGCGACGCATTTGTGAGTAGTTTCGACGGTCTGCGCATCGGCCCGGATCCAGCGGAGGGAGTGTTCGTCGAGAGCGCGTTCCTGCACGGTGGCCTGCAGTTCGGGATGACCTTTCCGCGCGGTTGGCAGACGACGAATCAGCGCAGCTTCGTCGGCGCGCAGTCAACCGAGCAAGATGCGTTGATCACACTCGAAGCGGTCGGCTCCCGTGGAGATCCTGCAGCCTATGCTCAGGCGTTTCTCGACAATGCCCGCTTCTCGCCCCAGATTGCCGAGCGAGTTCGGCTGGGGTCGCTCGATGCCTACCGGCTGCTGGCAGAGGTTCAGTCGCAGCAGGGTCCCGTCGTCGGCGAGTGGGTGTTCGTCGAGCACCCAAATGGCATCTATCAGATCAGCTCCCTCAGCTCGAGCTCGACCTATGATCGCCGTCGCCGCGAGCTTCAGTCCGCGATTCGAAGCTTCCACGTGCTCGGCGCCGATGAGCTGTCGAGCATTCGCGATCGCCGCTTGCGAGTCGTGTCGGCGCGTTCAGGCGAATCACTCGCTGCGCTCTGCTCGCGCGCAGGTAGCGCGTGGACTCCAGACGAAGTCGCAGTAGCGAACGGCTTGCTCGCCAGCGATCGCATCCAGGGCGGCATGCCGATCAAGATCGCGGTAGACGTTCCGTACCAGCGCTAGACGAGCGGCATTCGTCGCGCCACCGCATCCCCGCTCCGTGGTGCATTCTCGGTGAATCTCCGTCAGAGGCGCGATCAGCCCGCTGCCGCCTGTGAGCACGCGGCAGCGGGCTTCGAGCTTGCTTCGGATTCGTCGAGCCAAGATGACTGGATCCGCGGGCTACCTTCGCTGGATGCCCCCGCTCGCGTCGGGTTTGGGTGAAGTTTGCAGCCCGCCTAGGCCCGAGGGCGTTGGTCCGACGGCATTCCGCAGCTTGGGATGTTCGATCGAGATGACGAAATTGGATCCCTGACTGGTGATGCTCTTGATCGACACGTTCCGATTGATGAACATCTGCGCGGTCATTCCGCCAGTCCTTCCTGCCAGAAGCTGCCTGACCTCCTTCCGAAAGGCGGAGTTTAGGTCCTTGGAAAGTTCCTGCTCCAAGTCTGGCTTCGTGAGCTCGGTTACGAATGCCTTCCGGGCGTTGCGCCGCACGATCCCCTTGATGTCGACGAACTGAGAGGCAATGTTCTTGAGAGTGTCGAGCACCTTGGAATCGAGATGAAGATCGAAGTCGATCTCGACGTCCGAGGGAACGAGTGAGATTCGCGGTCCATTGAACTTCAGATCGAAGAGTGCGGCGAAGTAGGCATTGTCGAGATCGCCCGAATGCTTGAGGGGATGAACCTTGCAAGGCTTGTCGGATGCCTTGTTGATGCAGCCGATGTTGATCTCGTTCCCCGCGCTTTCGAAGAATGAGCGGAGTCTGACCCTGTTTCCGTCCAGTTTGACGTCGAGCGTCTGGGTCTTCATGTCATCGACATAGGCATTGTATCGCCGTCCGCCCACGCTCTCGTCTGGAGTCCTCGGGACTTCGATCTGGTACTTCTTCCCAGATGGAAATAGAACGTACGAGTTGTCGACGTGCCAGGTGCCCTTGCTCTGGGGACGGAAGGTGCCCCAGTTGTCGAGGTTGATCTCGAAGCCAGAAAGGGCGGCGTTTACCGCGGTGACTACGAGGCTCTTGGGGATCTTGACGGTGCTCGTCTCCGCCCGTGCGGTCCCTGGCACTGGAAGTACGCCGAAGGCGAGCACTCCGCATGCGGTGGTCAAAGTGTGGATCAGTCTGCTCGGTCGCATGTCACGCTCCATTCTTCCATCTACTTCTTTCGGAAAGGCGAGCCGGCTCGCCGATCTGGCGAAGGGCCCTTCCTCTCACTCAGAGTGATTTGCAGATGGGAACGGTGCGAGTTCGGAACTGCCTCACACAGAAGTGAACGACCTCACAGCTTCAGCGAGGCATTATTTGCCTCGTCGCCAGAATCCGTTGATGGAGTCTGGATCGCGTAGCTTTTCCAGTTTGTGGGGTAGCTCGGCTATCGCGACGAGGTTTCGGTCCGCCCGCGGAGCGCTTGCTGCTCAGCAATGGGGCTGCATGCCCGACTGGTGCAGGGCTGCGTGCGCAGCGGCTAGCCGTAGGGAGTCGTGGGGTTCGTGCGCGTCCTCGCGGATGCAAGCTTCGACGAACTTGATCACATGCTCGTCCAGGCTACACGCAGCGCGATAGCGCAGCTCGGCATTGGACTCCGCCAGAGTCCGAACGTCGCTGGAGATCTCGTCGCCAGGCTCTGCGGTCTCGTGTTGCGCCGATGCTCCCGCAAGCAGGTGCAGCGCCGCTACGGCCTGATGGAGACGCGCGCGTGCACGCGTGAGTGTCGCGCTCGAGAGCTGCGACTCGAGAAGGCGCAGAGCGCTCGGAATCGTGAGCGCGTGATTATAGGCTAGGCGCGCACGCGGCGTCTCCGCCTCCAGGTAGTGCTCTGCGGCAAAGACGCAGAGGTCATGAATAGAGGGCGGCGCCGAGGAAGTGCTCAGAATCCATTCCGACCATCGCATGAATGGCGCGTGCTCGTGGAGTCGTTCTGCTGCTTCGCTGAACAGCTCGGGGAGCGGCGGTTCGGGATTCCAGGGTGCGAGTGATGCGAGCGCGGGGATCTCACAGCCGACGGGCTCCGCGGGCGTGTCTACCCGGCTCGGGAGCGGGCGATGGTAGGCCGCCCAGAAGGCCAGTGCATGGGCCAGCTCGCGCCTGCGAGCCGCGCTCTCTCCTAGTGAAAGAGCGCGCACGGCATGTGCCGTGCGCAGGAATGCGTGACCACATGCACTGAAGACTCCGTCGATCCACTGCGCGCAGCGTGCGGTGGTCACTTCTGCAACCGAGTGCGCATCGAGCTCTCGCTCGAAGGTCGCCAGCCAATC
Organism: Pseudomonadota bacterium; assembly: GCA_003247575.1. Lineage (GTDB taxonomy): Bacteria > Myxococcota_A > UBA9160 > SZUA-336 > SZUA-336 > SZUA-336. The sequence goes on along the minus strand of QJZC01000058.1, from coordinate 107,340 downwards.
TCCGAAGCGAGTTCGATCTCCGAGCGCGGTCGCCTGCTCCGCAGGAGTCAGGACCGTTCCGCCTGCGTGAGGGCGTAGCCGCGGGAGATACACATCGATCAGCCCCTGCGACAGGACCTTGTGCCCGAGTGCGAACAGTGCTTCGAGAGCCATCGGCCCGTGATTGACGAGACCGGAAGCGTAGACGGGCCCCGTCTTGTGAAATCGTTCGAGAGCTTCGTCGAGATCCAGCACGGGCGGCTACGTGGGTGCGTTCGCGAGGTCTTCGCGGATGTAGCGCGCGGCCAGGAAGTAGAAGATTGCGCAGGCGAAGTACGCAAAGAACATGATCAGGATGGCGTAGCGCAGCGACTCGTCTCCGAATCCCTCGACGGTCATGCGCGCGATTTCACTGCCGAAGACTGTGCTGATGGAGCCCTGGAGACCGGCTCCGATCTGCACGCCGTCCCGAAGCAGATCACTGACCAGGCCTGTCGCGGTAGGCCCGAGCCCGAGACCGATCAGGTTGAGGATGAAGAACAGGATCGAGGAGGCGACCGCGCGCATGCGCGGACTGACCAGGCCGTGTGTCAGGGCAAGTGTCGGGCCAAGGTACATGTAGCCGAAGATCAGAGGCAGGAAGTAGAGCGCGATGGCGAGGTAGAAGCTGTTCGAAAGGAATGAGGCGTAGGCGAACGGAATTGCCAGCAGAGTCGAGATCGCTGGGACCCAGACGTACCAGCGCTTGTCATCCGTACCCCAGCGATCGGCGAGGTATCCACCCAGGAAGTTTCCTAGAGCGCCGGCGCCACCGATCATGAGACCCAGGGGCACTGTGACTTCACTGATGCTGGCTAGTCCGTAGCTGCGATAGAAGAACGATACGATGAACGCACCGATTCCATAGGCGGTGAAGGCGTGCAGTCCCGCGGCCACCGAGAGCAGCAGAAACGAGCGCCGAGTCATCAGAGTCTTCATGACCGTCATGAAAGCCGGTGCTGCAGCCGTTGCCGATCCACTCGCGTCGAGCAGCCCGCGTTCGGGCTCGCGCAGTGTCCAGCGAATCACCAAGCCGAGTATGACTCCTGGCAGACCTACGACTACGAATACGATTCTCCAGCCGAAGTTGTCGCTGACCCATCCTCCGAGGACGTATGCGAGCATGACCCCGAACGTGACCCCAGAGGAGTAGAGCGCCAGGGCGCGTCCCCGCTCGCTCGGCTTGAATAGGTCCGAGATCATGGAGTGTGCTGGCGGACTACCCCCGGCCTCGCCGACGCCGACCCCGAAGCGAGCGAGGGCGAGCTGTGCGACGTTTTGTGCGAGACCCTGAAGCGCCGTCATAAGACTCCAGAGCCCAACTGCGATGGCCACGATGTTGCGTCGGTTCCCGATGTCTGCCCAACGAGCGATGGGGATCCCCGCCGTTACGTAGAACATTGCGAAGAGAGTTCCCTGAAGCAGCCCGAGCCAGGTATCCGAGATCCCGAGCTCCTCGCGCATTGGCTCCTGAACCACCGACAGAATCTGGCGATCCACGAAATTGAGCATGTACGCAATCGTGAGTAGTCCGAGCGCGTAGTAGCGATAGCCCGGGTTCTCGGTGTCAGGCGCTGTGGGTCGGTCGGGGTCCGGTACCGGCCGGACGGCGGCTTGGCTCATGGAACGCCTCTCGCAGTCGGGGCCGACGCCCCTTGGTCGAGCGGGCACTATACAGGCTGGCGCGCCCCCTAGGAAGCACGATCGGGGGTTTTGGCGTCCCAGGGAGGCCCGTTCGAACGATCCAGATTGCGCGCTTCGTGCACAAGATCAGCGGATCGCGGGGCTCATTCCGGCGCCGCGCGCGGCATATCACTCACCACTGAACTGCACGTCGGCGAATGCCAGTGTGGGGGCTCGGGTCGCCGAGAAGGGCCACGGATCGTTGCCGATCTCCACGAGATTCGAGAACAGCTCGAGAATGTTTCCGGTGATGTTCATCTCGCCGATCGGAGCTGCCAGCTTGCCGGCTTCGATCCGATGTCCGCGCACACCCAGCGAGAAGTCTCCAGAGGTCGAGTCCATGTTCCCACCTAGCCATGCGGTCACGTAGATACCGGACCCGACACATCCGAGGATTTCGTCGCAGCTCTTGTCACCCAGCTCGATCACGTGGTTCGAAGCAGAGCCCGTCGTCGGCGGCATTCCGAGCTTCTTGGCGTAGTAGGTATCGAGATACAGGTTTGCAAACTGCCCGCTCTGGACGACATCGAGCGGTCGCGCGGCGATGCCCTCGCCGTCGAACGGCCGGGATGCGAGACCGCGCACGATCAGCGGGTCGTCGATCACAGTCAGCTTCTCGGAAACCACCTGCTTGCCGAGTCGATCTTTCCAGAAGCTTCTGCCCTGTTGAACAGCGCTTCCGGAGGCGGGCCCGCACAGGCGGTGGATCAAGCGGCTCGCGATGCGGCGCTCGACGACCATCGGTCCCCGCAGAGTGGGCCCCTTGACTGATCCTAGGAGGCCACGCGCGCGTACGAGCGCTTCGTCGGCAATCTCGGCGGGGGCGGGTAGGGCGCTCAGGTGGCGCGCGGACGCCGCCATCCATTCGGCGGGTCGGCTATCGTCTTTGTCCCTCAGTGTGACTTCGCATGCGAGCCAGGCTGAGGTCGATGCGTAGGTGCCCGAGAATCCGTTGCTGCTCGCGGCTGCAGACTCGTACTCCGCATTCCCCGCGGAGCTGCTCGCGGACACCACGTCCGGCTTGCCCACCACGCGCTCGTCCATGTTGCGGCACCAGTCGAGCCGGCGTTCGCGGTCGATCGCGTACGTTGCGGGATCGACCAGCTCCAGGTCGGATTCGCTGCGTCCTTCGAACAGCGATGGATCGGGCAACGATCGGTAGGGGTCGGGCTCGAGGGCGCGTGTGAGCGCCACGGCCTCGTCGATGAACGAGCGTAGCTGTGCGGGGCGCAGATCCGTGGTGGAGTGTACGGAGAACCGTCCATCGACGTACAGGCGCAGACTGATGCCGCGCGAGGTGCTGTCCTTGACCTCTTCGAGCTTGCCGTCGCGGTAGGTGTAGCTCACGTTGCGGGATCGGCTGGCGTTCGACCACGCTCCGTCTGCTCCCGAACGCGTGGCCAGGTCGACGATCTCGCTCGCGCGGGTCAGCAGCTCTCGGTCAGCCACGATTCTCGCCTCCCACGGTCATCTTCGATACGAGCACCGTCGGGAGGCCCTGCGACACCGGCACCATCTGGCCGTTCTTTCCGCAGGTCCATCCGCCTGTGTCGAGCTTGGAATCGTCTGCGGCCATGCTGACCCTGCGTAGGGACTCGGGACCGTTTCCGATGATGTTTACGTCCTTGATTGGAGCCGTGATCCGACCATCCTCGATCAGCCAGCCGTTCTTGATGTAGAAGGTGTAGTCGCCAGCTCCGATCTGTACCTGTCCGTTGGTGAAGGTCTCGGCGATGATCCCAGTCCCTTTCACCGACGCAATGATCTCGTCGCGCGTATGAGGGCCGTCGAGCATCTGCGTGCAGCGCATTCGAGGCATCGGGATGTGACGGAAGGATTGGCGTCGCCCGGAGCCGGTGCTCTTCACCGAGTAGTGTCGAGCGCTGATCGAGTCGTGCAGGTACGAGCGCAAGACTCCGTTTTCGACGAGTACGGTCCGTTCTGTGTCGTTGCCCTCGTCGTCCACGTTGAGCGCGCCACGCTCGTGCTCGAACGTGCCGTCGTCCACGATGGTGACGAAGTCGGGAGCGATCTGTTTGCCGAGCATCGTGGAGTAGATGCTCGTTTGCTTGCGATTGAAATCGGCTTCGAGTCCGTGGCCGATGGCTTCGTGCAGCAGGATCCCGCTGGCCCCCGCGCTGAGCACCACCGGGAGCTCGCCCGCCGGTGGGCGTCTGGCTTCGAACAGCAGCAAGGTTCGGTCTACAGCCTCGCGTACCACCTGCTCGACGCGAAGGTCGGTGATCCAATCGAACCCGCGCCTTCCCGCTATGTTCGAGCTGTGTGCCTGCGTTTCGCCGTTCTTCTCTGCTGTGAGCATCACGAACATCCGAATCATGGGACGCCGATCCTCCAGCAACTGTCCGCGCAGAGTGGCGATCGCGACGCGTTCATCGGAGTCGCTCCAGGCGATGCTGACCTTGCGAATTGCCGGGTCTGCAGCGCGCGCCAACCTCTCGGCTTGCTGAAGCTTGGGTAGCTTCTGGGTGATGCCGACATCGGGCCAGGCGCGTTCGAGCTTGTAGTAGTCGGCTCTCGCTGGCCGAGCGGAGAGTGCCTGCGGTGGGATCGCCGCCGACTGGTTCGCGATCGCAGCTGCCGTTCGCGCCGCGTTCAGCATCGACTCCTCGGTCAGATCCTCCGTGTAGGCATAGCCTACCTGATCTCCGATGACACAGCGAAGGCCGACTCCCTGATCCACGCTCGAGCTCGCGCTGCTCACGATGCCGTCCTCGAGCTGGATCGCGTTCGCTCGCGTCGACTGGAAGTACAGATCCGCGTCATCCGCACCACGCGCCGAGAGCTCTGCGAGCACCCGCCGCACAGTTCCTTCGTCCACTCCGAACCAGGCGAGTGTTTCGCTCGCCGTGGCCCCCTCGCCGATTCCGGCTGCTGTGCTGGCGGCTCCTGTGCCCGCGGCTCCTGTACCCGGAGTTGGCGTGCTTTGCGCTCGATCTACCATGTCAGGAACCATAGCGGATCCCCCTTGGGGCTGCGCCGAGGGCTGGGGTCGCCTCGGGGTGACACCAGCTCTGATCCAGCCGTGTTCCGAGCCGGAGGTGGCTCTCGCGGCGCGCTGGCCTCTCGTGCGACCGCGGTAGACTGTGCGGAAAGGAGTGCGGAGTGCGAGCGGCGCCAACGGACGTGACCTCGGAGCGACGCCAGGATCGGCAGCTGATCGGGATCGGCGCTGGCTGGCCGCAGAGTGCGCTCGACTACCTCGCCGGCGGGGAGCTCGACACGTGTGAGGTTGTTGTCATCGGAAGGCGGGAGCGCTCGCTCCCCAGAGCCGCGTGTTGGTTTCCGACGCCGGAGGCGTTCTGGGGTGCCGAGGTCGGCTCCGGAGTCCCCTACCTGCTCTGGATTCCAGATCCGGATGGCTCTGCCACACTTCGGGATGGGCAGCTCGGCGATCTCGCCCGAGACGTGCGCTGCGAGCTCGGAGTCGCGCTCCTGGCGCCGCCTTTGCAGTCGAGCGCACTGCTGCCTCGCATCGGCGCGCTCATGCAGGCCGCGCGCTCGAACGGGCTCCGGTCTCGTGGGATCGAGAGCTGTTGGAGCACGGGACTCGGGGCGAGTGGGGCAGTGGCGCGACGGGGTGTGCTACTGCGCTTCGTCGCAGCCGGAGCCCACGTCTACGCTCCTCGCGACGCGTGTGCAGGCGCGCGCGCTCCGCGGCTGGTGGCTGCCCGACAGTACGCATTCGCAGCGCGCTACGCGCGCGCTGCACGGGTGCTCGACGGCTCGGGAGGCGACGGCTGCGGTGTCGCACCGCTCGCCGACCTGGCGCGGGAGGTGGTCGCGTCCGCGGACGCGGTCGTGCGAAGCGCGCTCGCGCCTACTGCACGGAGTCCCGCGGAGCAGCCAGTAGCCGCACTCTCCGAGCTTCGCGAAACTTCGGGATCTTCGCCCTTCGATCTGGTCGTGTGTGTCGATGCCGTGGACAGCGCCGCGTCGCCACCGACCTCTGAAACCCTCGCGAGCCTGACCGCGTGCGCGGGAGAGCGCGGAGTACTGGTCATCTCCCGGCGTCAGCTGCGCCGAGGTCTGCGCGCGGCGCGCTCGTCGGAGCAGGTCGCCGGTGCAGTCGGGCTCGCCGAGTGGGAGCGCGAGTGGCTTGCTACGCACTTCGATCACTTCGAGCTCCACACGCTCGGAGCGGATGGTTTCGAGCTTCGAGGGTGCGGAGAGGCGACGGAAGGGGTGCCGCGGTTCGTGCAGCCGGCTGCCGAGTCCGGTCACGAGGCCGTGACTTCTGGCTCGCCCGAGTCTGTCTGGGCGGGAGCGGATCTGGACAGCCTGATCGTTGCGGCTCGGGAGCGCCTACCTGCCTCCGACTCAGTCGATGTCTGGCCCCATCTGGAGGCTGCCCTGACGGAGGAAGAGAGCCGGCGCGTCTACGCCGACTGGGAGCTGTCTCACCTAGCCCACGCGGGCGCTCGGCGGGAGCTGGAGGCGCTTCTCGCAGGGGACGACTCCGGGGGCTCGCTGCGCGAGCTGTGGCGCCGCTCGATTCAGCTCGGGCGTCAGTGGATGCTCCGCTGGGCGGCCGTGCCGGAGTTCGCGTTACCGGCGACTGCGGATGCCGCAGGCCAGCATCCGCAGCTGGCCGACTTCGCCCGCTGGCGCGCCGAGCTACGCTGCCTGGACCGCCACTGCAGAGCGCTGATTCTTGATCTGCGGGCGGTCCACCAGATGCGTTCCTTTCGGACTCTGCGGGCGGTCGCCGCGCGTTTGCGCGGTGTTCCCTACGAGCAACCCAGCCTGCCCAGCTACGCACCCGCGCCCCAGCTCGCGTATGAGGCCTTCGATGCAGCGTGCTTCGAACAGCTGGTCCTGGCTACGCGGGAGCGGCACCAAGAGTTTGGCCAGCTCCGCTCCAGTGCGACCCGGCTGGCATTGCTGCCGTTCCGCATCGCACTCAGGCTGCAGCGTGCACGCGGAGCTCGGCCTAGTTCAGAGTCGCCGGTCGCCGGCGGACATGGGCTGGGAGACGACTCGGCTTGCTGGGTCAGCATCCTCTTGGTGGCTCCTCGGGCCTCGCGTGAGGCGGCGGAGTCCTTCAGCTCCGTTCTGGGGCAGACCGACTCCAACTGGCAGCTGTTGTGGGTGGACGGATCCGCGGCGGAGGGCGCGCCAGCTGCATCCTGCGCTGGACCCGCATCTTTGCAGGGTCCCGGTGGTTCTCAGCCCCTCGAGGGTCTGCAGCCTGACTCCCGAGTGACCTGGTTGACGACTGCGAGCGAGGATCTCGGCGCGGATCAGTGGCTGAGGCTCATGGACTCGCGGTGGGTCGCGTTCTTGTTTCCAGGTGAGTGTTGGCCGCCGGACTTCCTCGCGCACCAACGCCAGATCCTGGAGGGGTTGGCTCCAGATGTCGTGGCGGCACTGGTCGACGGTGCGAGCGCCACCAATGCGACCGGCCGGGTGGCTGCTGCCGGCCTGATCGCGCGCCGTTCGGCTCTGCTGCACCCCCGGGTCCTGTCTTCGGATGCTCTGGATGCGGGTGCGGATGCTCTGGATGGGTCGGATGATGGTTCGCGAGATGTGCGCGATCGGGGCCGCGGGACGAGGCGGTGGGCGATCCTGGTCGAGCGCCTGAGCTCGTTGGGCCGTGTCGCGGGCCCCCTCGTCTCCGACTAGGACAGTCCGAGACGAGGAGGGCCCGCGCGGCCGTCCGTTGGGTGTGATCGACGGGGATCAGAACCTGCGAGAGACGTCGATCCCGAAGCTACGGGGGCGCGATCGGAATACGGTCTTGACCCCATTGGTATCGTTCAGGCTGAAGCCCCCGCTGATGAAGCTTCGGTCGAGAAGGTTGCGGCCGAAGAAGGAGATCGTCGTTGCGCCATCGGGGAGCTCCCATGCCAAACGCCCGTCCAGAAGCCCGTATCGATCCTGGCGCACGTCATCGTCGTTGAAGGTCGCATACTCCACGTCCCCCTGCACGAAGTAGGTTGTTCGGGCCAGGAGCATGCCCCACTCTGCTAGATCGAAGATGTAGTTCACGGAGAGGTTCGCATTGAAATTCGGGGTGTTCGTGCGGTCGAGATCCGAGAAGTCGGCCATCGGGAGGTCGTCGGGCTGGAACACGAAGTCTGCTGCGGAGAGGAACGAGCCGATGTCGCACTCGGCCGGATCCGCCGAGAAGCTCTTGCAGGTTGCTGGATTGATCAGTCCGCGACGCATCAGCTCGGATGCCGCATCCACACGGGCAGTGAAGTCGCGATAGTCTGCTTCCGTGAGCCCGGCGCCGCCCGAGATCGTGAGCTGAGGTAGCGGGCGATACTGGAAGTCCAGCTCGAGGCCCCGGATCGTCGCTTCGCCCACGTTGTTGATCTGGCCTGTCGGGACACCGTCCTCGTCGATCTGGATCGTCGTCAGCTGGATGTCGTCGTAGCGGTTGAAGAACGCCGACAGGTTCAGCACCAAGCGGTTGTCCAGCCACTGCGTCTTGAGACCAATCTCGTAGCTGTTCAGGATCTCTTCATCGAACTTCCCTGGATCCTCTGGCAGGGCGCGGGCTCCGCCCGTGCGGCGATCTCTGGGCGAGACGGTGGTTCGGTTGAAGCCACCGCTCTTGAATCCGCGGCTGTAGCTCGCGTAGGCGAAGATGGCGTCGGTCGCCTGGTACTCGAGCTGCACGCGGGGGGTCCACTTGCCGAACCGCTCGTTGATCGGGATTCCCAAGGTAGGCGTTCTGCGGTCGGCGCGGCGTCCGAACGAGGGCGCGTCCGCGAGTGGGATGGTCTTGCCCTGCCGCTCCTTCCGCTCCACGGTGTAACGCGCACCGACGGTGAGGCTCAGCCGGTCATTGAAGTCGTAGGTCCCCTCGAGGAAACCCGCGAAGCTCGTGTTCTCGAAGCGCGAGATGATCGTCTGGTTCAATCCCAGAACCGCGTCCGTCAGGAAGCCGCCCTGATCTTGGTCGCCCAAGGCCTGATCGAAAGTTCCCGATCGAGAAATCGTCTCGAAGGTGGCGAACGAGAGATCCGAGCCAGGGAAGAGTAGGGAGTCGGTCTCACCTGCGCGGATCGTCGCCAGCACGTTGGCGAGCGAGCTCAGACGCGTCCGGCCATTGCCCTTCTCCTTGAACGCATAGGCCCCCACCGTGTAGCTCAGGCGGCCGTTGAATGCGCGACCCACCAGCTGGAGCTCCTGACTGAAACTGTCGTTCTGGTTGCGCAGGGAACCGACGCCGAAGCCATCCACGGAGGTTGCGTCGAGGTCGGTGTTCTCCGTTCGGATCTCGACGCGACGCCAGGACGAGACCGAGCGGAAGGAGAGCGAATCGCTCAGGTCCCAGCCGAAGTTCGCGATCGCAAACTGTGTATCCAGCTCATCCTTGGCATCGAAGTTGGCGCTCGAGGTGAGCGGCTCGTCATCCCCGCGGTCGCGATCGCAGGTTTCGAGAAACGTCTCTCCGTTCGGCCCGACGGCGAAGTTCTGCGTTAGAAAGTTACCTGGGGCGAAGACGTTGCCGATACGGCATTCCGGCGTCGGAGTCTTCTCGTTCTCTTGCGTCTGTTCGTAGGAGAGATCCAGCGACATGTCATCGCGCGGCAGCACGCGCAGCGCCATGCGTCCCTTGAGCAGCTTGTTGTCGCCACTGCGCGTGCCGGTCGTGCTGTTGCGGGTGAAGCCCTCGTCGGTCTGGGTCTCGAGGGTGATTCTGGTGAAGGCTCGCTCGGGGATGATGGGGACGTTCAGGGTCGCCTGCGTCTCGAACAGGCCGAAGTTCCCCGCTCGGACGCGCGCGAGCCCCCCGAACTCGGGCTCCGGCTTGCGGGTTCGGATCGACACGACTCCGCCGACTGTGTTCTTTCCGAACAAGGTGCCCTGTGGGCCGCGAAGCACCTCGATGCCTTCGACGTCGAGCGTGCTGACGGCGCTTCCGGTCAAGCGCGAGATGTAGACTCCGTCGACATAGAGACCGACACCCGGATCGACGTTGTCTCTTGCGTCGTCCTGCCCTACGCCACGGATGTAGATGCGCGTCTGGTTGTTGCTCCCATTCGATAAGTCGAGCTTCAGATTCGGTACCGCCTGCCCGATGTCGGCGATGCTATTGATCTGACGACCCTCGAGCTCGTCGGCTCCGAATGCCACCATCGAAATGGGGGTGGACTGCAACAACTCCTCGCGCTTGCGCGCAGTGACGGTGATCTCCTCGATGCCAACGCTCACGACTCTCGGGTCGGGCTCGGGATCGTCTGGATCCTGCCGTTCGGAGTCCTGCGGCTCAGAGGACGTGACGTCCGGGTCTTCGGCCCACGCGAAGCTGGCCACTCCGGCGAGCGCGAGTGGAACCGCGATTCCGAAGGCGGCTGCAGAACGGACAAGAGGACGTTTCATTCCGGATACTCCCGTGGCGGATTTCGGCGGTTTTCATCCTAGCCGGCCGGAACCCGTGGGCGTCAAACTCAATTCTCCTTAAGAATTGGTGACGCTACGTAGCCTAACATTGCTGCGTGCGGCTGCGCCGTCGCGCTTACCGGCCTCTCGGGTGGCCCGGTGGGTCAGCGTCGCTGACTGAGCAGCGACCGAGAGAGGGTCGGTGGCAGGTGCCGCATGAGCCAGGCGACACCGCGGTTGCTACGCCCGGTGACTCGGACGACTTCGTTGCGTTCGACGGCGCGCAGGGCCTCGGCGACGACCTCCTCTGCCGACTGCCACAGGGACTCGGGAGCCCAGGACAGGTCATCGCGCGTCTGCGTGACATCGTGAAACTCGGTGTGTGTCAGTCCGGGACAGATGACGGAGATGCCGACCCCAGTCCCCGCGAGCTCGGCCGCGAGCGACTCGCTGAAGCGCAGCATGAACGCCTTGGCTGCGGCGTAGAGCGTGTTGCCGGGGGCCCCGGGGAGCAGGGCAGCGAGCGATGCGATCTGCAGCACGTGCCCGGAGCCGCGTTCGAGCATGCCGGGGAGAAGCAGGTGAGTGAGCTCGGTCGGCGCATGGACCATCACGCGCAGGAAGGTTTCGTGCGCGGTCCACGACGTGTCGAGGAATTCCTTGCTGGTGCCGAATCCGGCGTTGTTCACGAGCAGGTCGATCGGGGCGTCGGCCTCGGCGCGGATGCGCATCGGCGCTCCGGGCTCGGCGAGATCAGCCACGATGACCTGTGTAGTGACCCCGAACTCGTCCTTCGCCTCTTCGGCCAGCTGCGCGAGTCGCTGCCTGCGCCGGGCGACGAGCACCAGGTCGTATCCGCGCCGCGCGAGCTCCATCCCGAACGCGCGGCCGATTCCAGCCGAGGCCCCCGTGATCAATGCTCTGCGATTGGGTTGCGACACTCGAGCGCCCTCCAGCACTGTGGCCGGCGGAGCCGGCTCGCCCCAGTAGCCGGGTCCGTCTCCAACCGAGCGACTCTAGCCGAGTGCCTCGAGCCGAGTCGACCCAGCGGGGTGACCTAGCTGAGCAGCGACTCGGTGAGTGTGGTGCGGCGGAGCTCGATCTGCTCCGGAGTTTCTTCCTCGATGCGCTCGTCGGGCTCGATCCGGAACAGGGCCTGTCCTTTCTTGACCACGGTGCCGTCTCGCTCTGCCATGAGATTCTCGACCAACCTGCCCGAAAAGGGCGCGGTTACCTTGTTGAACATCTTCATCACCTCGATGATGAAGAGCGGCTGTCCGACCTCGAAGTGTTCCCCCTCCTGGATCAACGGTGGGAGATGTGGGGCTTCGCGAGCGTAGAACACGCCGCCCATCGGAGTGACGATCTCGTTCGAGCTCGCGCGAGGTGGCGGGGCGAGGGCTCGAATCCCGTCGCGCAGCGCATCGGGCTGGGTGAACTTCTCGGGGAAGACCACCTCGTACGCCTCGTTGACGCGAATGTCGCTGAAGCCTGCGGCAACTCCGATCCGCGGGATCAGCAACAGCAGCTCGAGGCCCGCTTGAAAGCCTCGATGCGCGGCCACACAGGCATTCCAGAGCTCTGGATCCGCACCGCAGATGCGCGCGTCGGAGGATCCCTCGAACAGCTGCTGCGTCGCCTTCCAGTCGACGTCGCCCACGCGCTCGCGCACGTCCGCGTAGAAGTCCATCGCAGCCTTCAGGATCGCGTCGTCGTGATCCCAGATGATCTCGGAGGGAGGACGACCGTCGGACGCCTCCATGTGCAAGTAGTGGTAAAGCTCGGCCAGGAACCGAACGGGGTTGTCGTTGAACTCGATGCTTCCGCCGTGGACTTGCCAGAGCTCGCCGCCAAAGCGACCGATGAAGCCTCCCAGCCGGTGTGGATCGGAAAGCAGCTTGCGCAGCGGCCGCAGGAGGAGTGTTCGCTTCTGATCGAAGACCTGGCGCGCGGCTGGGGTCGCCAGCGAGCTTTCGAACCGTCTGGCGGCGATGTCGATGTCGAGGTCGGCGGTGACGTTTGCGAGGGAGCCGACTGCGGCCAGATAGCCCTGCATGAAGCGGGTGGTCGGCTTGACCATCGCAGAGTGCCCGAGCATCCACTGGATCATCCCGTAGTGCAGGCTGAGATTCGTCTGCAGATCGTCACCTCGCAGCTCCGTCCTTCTCAGGATCTCGGCGATCCGCTGCAGATTGTCTGCTCGGTCCTGACCGTGCGACAGGATCAGTGCCACGTTCGAGTCGTAGGCTCCTGCCAAGTTGTAATAGATGAAGGACCCCGTGTCGGGGTTCGGGGTCCCGATGCCCTGATCGAAGCGAATCTCGCTGGGCAAGGGAGCTGACCACGCGCGGATGATGCCGCCCGCGTGTGGCTGCAGAGCGGCGTTCGTCGCATTGATCCGCACCTCGATGCCCGAGACGTGGCGTGGAATGCGCTCCGGACGCGGCAGACGCTCTCCATGCACGGCGAGCAGGACCATCGCTTCGATCAGATGATCTACGTAGAAGTGATCCTGCGGGTTTTCTGGATTGGAGAAGCGCAGGCGGTACACGAGCTCGGTTACGCCGTGCTCCACCTGGATGCGCGTGTTCATTTCCATGAAGAAGTGCTTGAAGCCGTCGACGACGCACTCGAAGGTGGAAGCGCTGTCGAGTCCGGTGGCTTCACCGAAGCGCTCCGCCTCGAGCTCCATCCGCTCGAGTGTTTCCAGGTCACCCGTCAACGTCTGCTTGCGAGGAGAGCCAACCCGCGCAAGCTCTGCTTCGAGCAGCTCACGGGTGAGCGAGACCTCGAGCAGCTTCTGCTCGTGCATCTGTACCGAGCAGTCGCGTCCGCCCAACGAGATCGACCAGGTGCCGTTGCCGAGCAGCTGGATCTCGTTGTGGCGAGTCGTCTCGATGTTGAGCTCGATCAAGAAGTTGCGATTCGATCCAGGGGCCAGCACCTTCGATTCGGCAAGAATGTCCATGATCGCGGATGAGACCTGGGCGGGCTCCGCGACCACGCGCTGGCCCTTGCCGCCGCCGCCGCCGATGTGCTTGAAACGGATTCGGTGCTTCGGGTACTCCGCCCACAGATCCGCGCATACGCGCTGCGTGATCGTCTGGAGATCTGGGATGGATACCAGCTCGACCTTGGCCGTGTAGCCTGCCTGCAGTACGGCTTCGGCGTTCTGTGCGAGATCGCACGTGGCATCGAACGTGAAGGCGAGGCCATGCTCCGTAGCGAGCGCCTCCAGCGCGGTACGGTCGGGGGCTCGCTCGAGGAGTGCTTGCGCCGAAATGTTGTCGACGCCTGGGATCACCGCATTGCCGAGCTTGCGGGCGAGCTTCTTGGCCTCGTCCTTGGCGCCTGCTTGGCGCACGACCTTGCCGCTCGGTCCCACGAAGCCGATCCCGGCTCTCTCGATCGCCTCGATGAACTCCGCGTCCTCGGCCATGAATCCGTAGCCGGCGAAGATGTGGGTGTAGCCGTGGACGCGCGCGATCTCGAGGATTTCCTCGATGCGCTCGTGCTTCTCGGCGGCCCCGACGCCCATGTAGTCGGGCAACCGATGGACGTTTCCGGGGTTGGAGAGGCTGCGCAGCTCGGGTGCGAGGCAGCGCGGGTAGACGATCGAGTCCTTCTCGGAGAGGAGCATGCCGTAGTCGGCGATCCCCATCGCTTCGAAGACCTCGAAGGCTTCCTTGCGGACGGGACCGCGGCACACGACCAGGCACTTGACCTCGTCGCAGGCAAACGACCTCACCCAGTCCGAGTTCGCATCCCGAAAGCGCTGTTCTTCAAATCGTTGGTTTCGCATTACTCGAACTCACGTTGGATGCCGCCCATGGGTGCGGGCTGATATTTGCGCATGAGGAAGGACAGATTCTCAGCCAGGACCCGGCGGCTGGTTCCAGGCATGACCAGCCGTGAGACCGAGCCCAGCGACAGTGCTTCCTTGGGATTCATCAACTCCTGCTCGTAGCGCTCGGAGAGACTCGCTAGGCCCGCATCCCGCTTGGCGGCCGCCTCGGTCTGCGGAACATCGTTCGCGATCGCGCGCTGATATTCGCGGGTCAGTTCGCGGATCTCGTCCTTGTAGACGAAGTCCTTGCCGGTGTTTCCCATTACCGCGATGCGAGCCATCGGCAGGCTGAACACCATGTCTGCGCCCGTGAAGTGAGAGTTGTAGCTCGCGTACGCGCCGCCGAACGCATTGCGAATGATCAAGGTCATGCTCGGGACGCGCACATCGATGATCGAGTCGAGGAAGCGGCGTCCCTCGAGGATGATGCCGCCGCTCTCCTGCTCGGTGCCGGGCATGAACCCGGTCGTGTCTTCGAGAAAGATGAGCGGGATGTTGTAGACGTTGCAGAACCGAATGAAACGGGTGCCCTTGCGGGCCGCACCGATGTCGATCTGTCCCGAGCCGACCGCAGAGTTGTTCGCGACGAAGCCGACCACGTGGCCCCCCATGCGGGCAAAGGCCGTGATCAGGTTTCGCGCACGTTGGGGCTGCAGCTCGAAGAACTCACCGTGATCGACGATCAGCTGCAGATAGAGCGTGATGTCGAATGGGGCGTTCATTCCGGCAGGGCTGTCGAACGTGCGATGGAAGAGCGTGTGCTCTTCGTGCGTGAAGCGATCGATCGGATCCGAAGTCGGAACGAAGGGGGCGCCGGAGTGGTTGTTGTCCGGCAGGTAGGAGAGCAGGCGGATCGCCATCCGCAGGGAGCCGAGCTCGTCCGGCGTGACGAGGTCGCAGACGCCGTTCTGCCCGTGTACGCTCGGTCCGCCGAGCGCCTCCGCAGGGACGTCCTCGCCGAGCACGTCCTTTACGACTCCCGTTCCGGTCAGTCCGATGAAGGTTTCCGCAGCCTGGATCATGAACGAGCCCTGCCGCGGTAGGTAGGCACCTCCACCAGCGTTGTAACCGAACATCAGGCTGATGCTCGGCACCTTCCCGCTGATGCGGCGCAACGCCGTGAAGGCCTCGCTGTACCCGTCCAGGCCGCCGACACCCGCGGGTACGAAGGCGCCCGCGGAGTCGTTCATGCCGATGAGGGGCATGCCCTTTTCGCCGGCCATGTAGATCAGGCGCGCCAGCTTGTCGCCGTTGGTGGCATCCATCGAGCCGGCGCGTAGGGTGAAGTCGTGACCGTAGACGGCGACGTCGCGGCCGCGGATGTTGAGGATGCCGGTGACGATCGACGCGCCATCGAGTCCGGGACCCCAGTTCTGCCACAAGATGTTGGGCTCTTGCTGCGTCAGGACACGGATGCGCTCCCAGACGGTCATGCGGCCCTTGGCGTGCTGCACGCGGACGCGATCCTGGCCGCCGCCCTTTTGCGGTCGCTCGATCAGCTCGCGTCCCAGCTCGATCGCGCGGCTGTAGGCCAGTGCGCCGGCCGTCTCGGTGGGACTGGAGCCGTGCAGAGGGAGCGTGCTCGCGGGTTCTGGCGGAGAGGGTCTCGAACTGTCTGGTGGAGAGCCGCCTCGGAGCGGGTTCCTGAGCTGGTATGCGGTCGCTGTCATCTGGATTCCTGCCCTGGATCGAGCGCGCCGATCCAGCCGCCCTCATCCAGCGATGTTGCCGATGCTTTTTTTAGAAGCCGGCCGAGGGCGTCGGAGCCGCCGAACTCGCCTGCGGTTTGGCCGCGTCGAGCTCGAGCCCGAGCCGAATCGACGCGGCAGTCAGCCGATCCACGAGACAGCTGGTGATCTGATTGCGCTCCGAGCTCCGTACGACACCGATCGCATCTCGAAACGAGCGGACGGCATCGAGGGTCTGTGCACTACGTGTCCCACTGACCGGGCCGGGATCGTAGCCCAGCTCGATCAGTTTCTCCTGTACGAATCTCAGGGTCGCTTCTGAGCCGCGCGGGCGCTCCGGGCGCAGGCTCGCGGCCGTGATGGGCAGATTCGCGGCGTCGACCGGGGCCAGTTCGCTGGCCTCGGGCTCCATGGCAGTACCCGCGGCGGCCAGCTCGAGGCCCTGGTTGGCTTTGCTGGCCTCGTCTTCTTCTGCGGGTGGAAGAGGGGGCAGCTGCGTGCGCAAGAAGTCGCGGGTCGCAGCCTGGTCGAACGAGATTGCCAGCTGGTACGGCGTCAGGCCGCTGGACAGCCGCGCTTCGAGCGCGGCGTTGCTCTCGACCAAGCGCTGGGTCAGCTCGAGGTAGCCACGCGCGGCGGCGAAGTGGAGCGG
The DNA here is from genome assembly GCA_003247575.1 of Pseudomonadota bacterium. GTDB lineage: Bacteria > Myxococcota_A > UBA9160 > SZUA-336 > SZUA-336 > SZUA-336. The sequence continues at coordinate 91,097 of QJZC01000058.1, read as the reverse complement.
ACTCCTGCGCTGACGGTCGCGGGCGTTCACACTGGCGCAGTTCGCCAGCAGGAGCTCGGCCACCTCGGTGTGGCCTTGTGCGACTGCCGCATGCAGCGGAGAGAGCCCCGCGACGTTGGTCGTGTTGGGGTCGGCGCCGCGTTCGAGCAGACGCCGCGTCAGCTCGACGTCTCCCTGCCGAGCCGCGACATAGAGCGGTGTACGCCCGTAGGCATCGCGCTCCTCGAGTTCTGCTCCCTCGCTGAGCAAGCTCTCGATCGCCGCGTAATCGGCGTTCTCGATCGCCTGATGCAGGCTCGGTGAGGCGATTCCGGCAGCGTGGCCCGCATCGACCAGCAGTGTGGCAACGACGAGTGAAACAGCGAGGCAACCGAAGCGCATGAAGACCTCCGAGGGGTAGGGCCCGCATCTCGGGCCGCGTCCAGGCCCCACTTTACCTCAAGCGCGGGATTGCGGGATGCGCGCCCTGCGCCGCCAGAGCTTGTCGAGCGGGCCCTACTCGGGGGACGAGGCGGATTCCGGCTGCGCTTGGGAGCGTGAATCGGAGGCGGGCTCGGACCGCTCCGTTGGAGACTTCGCTGGCGCGCCGGAGGCGGGCCCTCCGGAGTCGCCCTCGGCCTGCGGCTCGGCGAATCGCTCTCGAAAGACCGCCACCTGTTCGTTGTAGCTCTCCGCGATCTCGACGATTTCTTTCTGGATCTCTTCGCGTTTCTTGCGGATGCGGCGCTCTTTGACCTCGCGTCCGGTCTCGCCCATGCTCTGCTCTGCCTCGTCGAGGCAGGCCATGAAGGCATTGGCAGCCTCGACGTACATGTTGATTCGCACGCGTGTCGAGATCATCTCGACCTCGCTCGCGGTCGCCGCCTGCGGCACTTCGGGCGGCAGAGGGCGCTGACACTCCTTGTCCGAGATCGCCTGAGCCTGACCCGGAAGGCACGCCAGGATGGCTCCGGAAGCGAGCACCGCCAGTGGGCTCAGCATCCATGGGAACAGCCGCCCCGTGCGTCTCAGGGAATCCGACCAAGGCTGCGCGGGTTCAGCGATTGGAGCATGATCCGTCTTCATGCCGCGATTGTATCGCAAACGAGCGTTCAACGATGGGGTGCGGGCGCGCGTTGACGTCGTGTACGGCGCCTGAGCGCCGATCCCACGCGCGCCAAAGTCGCGCGCGTGGGCGCGTCCCCCCAGCGGGCTGCCAACGGAAGCGCGGTGAACGCGTAGCAGAGCCCTCCTAGTAAGAACAGCTGCCAGCTCGCGCGGGTGTCGAGGGACTGGTCGGCCAGCATCCAGCTTCCGCTACCGAAGCTTGCACTGCAGATGGCGATCGCCACCCCGCTGCCGCCGAGTGCGATCGCCAGGCTGCGCAGGAGCGAATCCAGGAGCGCGCGGAGAGGCGGTGCGCGATGCATGCGCCGTGCGAGGGCGAGGGTGGCGAGCACGTTGGCACCCATGGCGAGCGCTCCCGCAAGCGCCAGACCCGAGGCCCCGAGGGCCTGCGCGAGCCACCAATAGACGGGCAGAGCCAAGCCGACCATCAAGGTCCCGAGGAGCATGGGGCTCCAGGTGTCGCCACGTGCGTAGAAGCCCCGGACCAGGATCTGTTGGAGAATCCAGCTGGGCGCAGCCAGGGCCAGTAGTTGCAGCAAAGCCGCGACCTGCTGGCTGTCGCCGCTGCCGAACTCCCCGCGTTCGTAGACGAGCACGATGATCGGCTTGGCGAATGTCGCCAACGGAATGCTGAGCAGTACGCCCAGACCCAGGCCGGCGCGCAGACTGTCGAGCAGTGACTGATTCAGCTCGGCGAGCTTGCCCGCACCGTAGAGGCGCGCCAGGGTCGGCAGTGCGGCCGCCGCAATCGCCTGACCGACCACGGCGACGGGTACCAGCATGAGCTTGCGTGCATAGCTCAGCCAGGCGACGACGTCGGGCCCGATCAGGGCGCCGAAGAGCCGATCGAACCACTCGTCCACGGTGAGCAGCGACTGTCCCAGCATCAGCGGAGCCGCGATGAAGAGGTAGCTGCGAAACGTCCGATCGAGTGGAGCGAACTGGAAGCCGAGCGGAACGCGCGCGCGCAAGCAAGCGACGAGTGGTGCAGCGAACGGACCGGCCATCGCACCGACGAGGACGCCCAGCGCAAAGCTGCGCACACCCAGGCGAGCGTGCAGGAGCAGCCCGAGCGTGATGATGCTCGCGTTGTAGAGCAGCGGCGCCAGCGCTGCGGCCCAGAAGCGGCCGCGCGCCAGCAGCGTGGCATTCAGGATTCCTCCGATCACGAACAGGATCTGCGCCGGGAGCACGATACGCGTCAGCTCGGTGGTCAGACGAGCGATCTCCGGATCGAAGCGCGGATAAAGCTGCGCGGTGACCCAGTCCGCCTGCCACCAGAGCAAGGCCGTCGCGAGTGCTGCAGCGATCGACAGCGAGCCGAGCACGATTCCGAGCAGGTGCCTGGCGCTGGCTTCGCTCTCGAGCCGCGCGCGTGTGTAGATCGGCAGGAAGGCGATCGAGAGCGCTCCCCCGGCGAGCAGGTAGTTCAGCAGGTCGGGGATCTGGAAGGCGGCGAAGTATGCGCCCGCCGCGGGCGAGCTCCCTTCGAGCCCACCGAGCACGATGTCCCGTCCGTAGCCCAGAATCCGGGACAACAGGTTGCTGGCGGCGAGGAGCAGGGCTCCCCCGGCGACGCTGGTGGCGACGTCGGATGCTGCGCCGGCATTCGGAGTTCGAGGAGAGCTTTGCTCCCCGGACCTACTACTCGCGTGCTCTTCGTCCGTCACCCGCCGCCCAGAGCTCTCGTGGCATCACGCGGATGGAGAATAGGGCCCGCGAGCGATCGCGTCGTCCCCCGCGGGGCTCTCTACGCGACCGTGGAGAGGCGCGTGCCGACGTTCGGATCGGCAGCGGGCGCGGACTCGGCGACCTCGCCCGCGGCCTGGATCAGCGATACGGCCTGTGCTCCCTCGAGCTTTGCCTGATCCTGCGCCTTCTTGACCACGGGAATCGGGGCCGACGCGGAAGCTTGTACTTCGGAAATAGCCATTGTGGGGGGCATCGTCCGAGGTAGACAGAGACTTTAGTGGACGCTAGCAGTCGGCTGAAGAAGCCCGGATCGAGCCAGAGCGCCCGTGCGGCCCCGAGCCGCACTCGGCTTGGTAGACTGCGCACGGTTCGCCCGCGTCCGTCTCCGCCGAGGCTGTTGCAGCGTCGGGTCGCAGCCCCCGGACGTATCGACCGGGATTTGCACGACGGAAATTTGCAGTCAGGGCGACAGCGAGGAGCGCATGCGCATGAACTGGATCCTGGTAGCAGCAATCTATGGCGGACTGGCGGTCTCGGCCGGTGCTTTCGGAGCTCACGGCCTAAAGGGGCGCCTGGATCCGAGCCAGCTGGCGATCTGGGACACGGGTGCTCAGTACCACCTGCTTCACAGCGTGGTGCTGCTCGCGCTCGGCTTGTTCCAGGCCAGCTCTAGCCGCTCCGTGACGCTCCCCGCATCTCTGTTCGCACTCGGGATCCTGCTCTTCTCGGGCTCACTCTACGTGCTCGCATTCGGTTCCATGCGTTGGGTAGGTCCGGTGACGCCCATCGGGGGAATCCTGCTGATTGCCGGCTGGGGATCGTTGATCGGGCTCGCTCGTCAGTAGCGGCTCGACTAGCTCCGCCGTGCACGGCGTGTACGGTGCAGGACATCCAGTGCCCGCGGGCTACTCGACCGAGCGCCCGCGGATCGCGGCCTCGAGAGCGTAAGTTACCGATCTCGAGGGATCGGCAGAACAATCTCTCGAATGTGTGAACTCGTCCTCAGCCTCGGCACGGCATCTGCTCTAGAACGATGATGAGGGGGGACGCAACGGCGTCCACTGCCCGTTCGAAGACGAGAAATGTCCGAGCTCGCCTCGGGCCTCGATCCAGGAGTGGAAGTCGTGAGCGAGAAGCTGCATTCAGGGGAAGATTGGTTCGATGTCGTTGCGGGGGTTCGCGCCGGGGATCCGGTCGCCCTCGCCAAGCTCACGGGCCTGATCGTGAGCCTGTTGTATCGGCATGGGGCCTACCGAGTCCGATCCTCGTGGGAGGACATCTGCCAGGACGTGCTGGCCTCACTCGTCCGCAGCGTAGAGAACGGAACGCTGCGCGAGCCGCGAGCCTTCGTGAGCTTCGCCTACCGGATGACCCGCAACGCATTCCTCGACTTCGTCCAGCGGCGAGACCGCGTTACGAGTGGTGGGCGGCGCGACGAGCGCAGCGTGCGCGAGGCGATCGAGAACGCACCGGAGCACTGTCTGAACGACGCGAATCCCGACCTCCTGCTCGACTTGCAGCGCGCTCTGGACGTGCTTCCCGCGCGCGACCGAGCCGTGATCGAGGAGATCTATCTGCGCGGACGCACCTACCAAGAGGTCGCCGATCGCTTCTCGATTCCGCTCGGAACGGTCAAGCGCCTGCAGACCGGAGGTCTGCGGACCTTGCGCGAAGTTTTGTACCGCGGCGGCTTTCACGTCGCCGCCCTCGAAGCCGCCACAGCGCGCTTCGCGCCCTCCGAGTCCGCGCACGGTCTCTGATTCCCTTGCATCTCGAGCCTCCTCGGGGGCTCCGACGGGGCGGGCTCGGAGGCTACTCGGGTTCGGAGCCTACTCGGGCAGGCCGGGCAAGCCTCCGAAGCGAGCGCGCAGCCGCCGCATCCCGGCAAGCCACCGATCGATCCCAGTGGCCTTGCGTTCGACGTATTGCGCAACCTCGGGATGAGGCAGGATCCAGAAGCGCTCCGACTCGATGCCGTCGAGTGCGCAGCTCGCCACGGCGTCCGCTTCGAGCATGCCGTCGACACCCGCGACGCCGCCTCCTGCCAGGCCTTGCGTCATCGCCGTGCGCACCGCCTGGGGGCACAACACCGATACGCCGATTCCGCGGTCGCCGTACTCGATCGCGAGCCACTCCGCGAGTGCCACGCTGGCGTGTTTGGTGACCGCGTACGGGGCGGATCCAATCTGGGTCAATAGTCCGGCCGCGGAAGCGGTCTGTAGCAGATAGCCGCGGCCCTGCTCGAGCATGGATGGGATTACGGCCCGCGCTGCGTACACGTGCGCCATCACGTGTACTCGAAAGCTCCGATCCCACTCGGCGTCCGCCGCGTCGATACCGCCCCAGACGCCGATCCCTGCGTTCGAGCAGAACAGGTCGATGGGTCCGCTGCGCTCGACTGCGTCCGCCACGAGTTCTCGCAGCTGAGCTTCATTCGTGACGTCCGCTTCGACGGCCGTGCCGCCAACCGCCTTGGCCACCTCGGCAGCTCCGCTGAGGTCGCGATCTACGACCACGATCGCGCGCGCACCGCGCTGCGCCAATCCTTCGCAGAGCGCTCGTCCGATCCCGTGTGCACCGCCGGTGACGACGCAGTGGCTTGCTTGAATCTGCATCGCCCGATTCTATCAGCGCTCTCCCGCGCCGCGTCTACCAGAGCGTGAGCTGTCGAGGCTCGCTCTCGCCTGGCCACACGCCCCAGTCTCGCATCGGGATCCGCTTCGAAAACGCGCTGTGGGCGCATCGAGCGATGCCCGGTGCGTAGGTGTCGTCCGGGCAGTGGACGAAGAAGTACGGCCGTGCGCCGTGCCGAGCCCAGTCGGCCAAGACCTGTGCCCAGGCTTCGAGTCCGGCTTCGTTGTACGCGGCCTCGGGGTGGGCGATGAAGCGCACGATCGGCTCGTCCGCGGTCACGCTCGGCTCGATGGGTAGGTCGGGTTTGGGGTGGCGAGCCCCTCGGATCGCTGGATGATCCTGGGGCCCGGAGCGCAAACTGCGCGTGTCGAGGTGGACCCAGTTGCAGCGCGCTTCGCTGAGGAGCTGTCGTGCGCTGTCTGCAAGGCGGGGATGCTGGAACAGCGCGCGGTTGCGAAGCTCGACGGCGTACGAGAACTCCGCCGGGAGCTCGCTCAGGAAACGTTCCAATACCATGAGCTGGCTCGATCCGAAGCTGGGCGGGAGCTGGATCATGAAGGGGCCCAGACGGGCGCCGAGCGGTGCCATCCGGGTCAGGAATTCGCGGGTCGCCCCTGCTGTTCCGACGAGCCCTGCGTCGTGTGTGATCGCGCGCGGAAGTTTGAAGCAGAAGCGAAAGGACTCGGGGGTTTCGTCCCGCCAGCGCGCAACGATCTCCGCACTCGGAATCTGATAGAAGGTCGTGTTGCCCTCGACACAGCTGAAGCAGTTCGCGTATTGCTTCAGGAAGTCCCCAGGTCGCGCATCACTTCGGTAGACCTCTCCGAGCCAGGCGCGAAATCCCCACACGGGGAGACCGATCCGAAGCGGATCTGCGTGTACGCGTGGTTCCTTCGCTGACATCGGAGGAGCTTAGACTACCCAGGCGCAGGCCGCGAAGTCGAGCGCCGGCTCCATTTGGACGAACGACAAGCACATTGCGAATGCGGGCTAAAGACTTCCATGTGCGACGTCGATGCGGGGTCGGAAGCACCCGGTAGGTCCGGGGAGTTCGTGTCCTCGGGGCACCGCTCGGGGGGCACCGCGTGGGAGGTCGCTGTCTGATGAACGCAGTCGAGAAACAGCAAGCGCTCGAGAACCTGTGGACCCGGGAGGCTCGGCATGCGACCGAGAACCGAATCCTGCACCAGGTTCTCGCGGCCCGCACGCCTGAAGCGGTGGAGGCCGCAGTCAGCTATGCGCGCTTCCTGCGCTTGTCCGGGCTGGATACCGACAACTATCCACTCTTTCTCAAGCTCCTCGAGACCGAGAATCATTGGGTGCTCGATGCGCTGATCGGCGACGCGGATCCGTTTCTCTTTCTCTCGACGATCCCGCCCAACACGTACCTGGTGCAGAAGTGCTTCGAGCTGTTGACGCGCTGGCGCCCTGCGGGGATCTATCCGAAGACGCTCTCGATCGTGCTGGGTGTACTGCAGAATGCGTATAGCTCTCCGCGCGATGGCTACAAGATCCATTCGTTGAGCGTGGCTGACGTGGACAACCTCGGGAAGCACCTCGAGAAGGAGAAGGGTCAGAACGATCCGCGGAACCGGTGCATCCTCGATATTCTCGAGAAGGTCGGTGCGCTCGAAGGGCTTCACTGGGATGAAACCATGGAGACCGTTTCGCGTCAGGCGCTACGGATCCGTGGAAATTTCTTCGACAACACGAAGCTGCTCGAGGACTGCATTCCGCAGGTTCTCCTGGTTCGAGGCGACTATCTGGATGTCGAGGTGGCGCCGCGCACGTTGTTCGAGGGTTGATTCTGAGCTGGTTTCGGAAACGAGGGTAGAACTGCAATGCGAAAGAGCATGCTCGAAGAGTCGTGGACTGAAGATGAGATCTCGCACATCGAGAATCACCTCTTGCAGGGTGTATTCGGCTGCCGCACGCCCGAGGCTGTCGAGGGAGCGCTGACCTACGCTCGCTATCTGAGTACCTGCGGGATCTCTCCGGAGAACTACCCCGTCTTCCTGCGGATGCTGGAGATCGAGAACCACTGGGTCATCGATGCGCTCGTTGGAGATCGAGACCCATTCCTGTTGCTCTCATCGGTTCAGCCCAACGGTTACATCGTCGAGCGTATCTTCGCGATGCTGACGCGTTGGCATCGAGGAGGCATCTACTCGAAGAACCTCCAGGTCATCCTGGGTGTGCTCCAGTCGGTGTACACGTCTGCGAAGGATGGATTTCGGATCTATCCGTTGACGATCGCCAACGTGAACGCCCTCGGAAAGCACCTCGACAAGAGCAAGGGGCAGGACGAGCCGCTCAACCGCGTCATCCTCGAGATTCTGGATCGCATCGCAGATCTGAACGAGCCTGGAAACCTCGAGATGGAGGAGGTGGCGATTCACTCGTCCAACGTGCGTCAGGCGTTCTTCGACGATCGCAAGGTCATGGCCGACGTGATTCCGCCGGTGCTCCTGGTCGAGATCGATACGCGCAGCGAAGTCACTCCACGCAGAGCTCGAACCATCAGCGTCAAGCGCCGCGCCGCGCCCGCTCCCGCGCGCGGCTCCCACAAGGCGACGAAAGCCCGCGGGAGCAAGAAGTCAGGGAGCAACGCCAAGCGTTCGGGACGCAAGCGCTCCGCCTGAGTCCCGCTCGGCGGAGCGAGCTAGAAGGAAGCACTGCACATGGCTCGAGCCCCCCAAGCCCGCAGGACGGCCCCGACTCGCGCGGTCAAGCGAAGGGCCCCCGCGCGGCGCACACCCACGGCGAGGCGGCGCGCACCGGATGCGAAGGCGCAACGCGTGGAGCTCACGGTAGAGGAACGCTCTGCGCTGCGTCGCGCGTGTGCGCGCTATCGAGCTCAGCTGCCGGCCTACCTGGCCTCCGTCGAATCCGAGTCGCGACTGATACGGTCGATTCTCCGCAAGCTCTGAGAGAATCTGTCCGCCGGCAAACCTTTCATCTCACCTTTCCGGCTGTTTACGCCGATTTCCGAGGGCATGCGGGTGTCGGTCTCGAGGATCGTTTGCGTCGTTGCCTGGTGTTTGGTCTCTCTGATCCCGGGTGCATCGGTACAGGCGCAAACGGGCCGCTCCTCGGTGAGTGTGACGGCGCTCCGGGTGGACCCCAAGGTCGAGCCGGTGGTCCCGGGCTACGTCGAGCTCTTGCGCAAGCAGCTCCGCGACCTGGGGCTCGAGGTGGAAGGCGGTGTGAGTGCGCGGGAGTGGCGCCGCGCATCCCCCAGCAAGATCACCACCGAGCGCGCGCTCGCACATGCGAAGGAGCAGAAGCGGACGCACGCACTGGTCGTGGACTTTCGCAAACGAGACTTCGATCTAGAGGTCTCGATTCGCGCTTATGACGTAGGTGCCCTGCGTCTGGTGTCGCTCGGTCGCGCGCATGGCGAGACGGTACGTCTCGGGGCGATCGCCGACGAAGCCCTCGCTCAGGTGCTGCCCTCGCTCGGGGTGAAGCGCAAGCTGCCTGCTCGCGCTCCGTCCGAGCCGGGGGCAGAGCCCGATCCAAACCGCTCTCTCGACCTGTTTGCTGCTGCATCCGAAGCCGTAGAGGCGCTCGACCAGAAGCGGTATGCCCAGGCATGGAGGCGCGTGGCCGACCGCGAGGAGTTGCGATTCCTGCGCGACGAGATCCAGAAGGCTGCGAAGCGACCCGGGGTGCATCGCGAGCGGCGCGTGGAGCTTCTGGCCGAGATGGGCGAGCTGGATACCGCGTGGTCGATGATCTTCGCACGCGCTGAAGCCCAGTTGATCTCGGATCGCGCGGATCCCGACGTGATGCTGACGGCGGGCGAGGTCCAGCTCGCACGTGGGGAGCTGGCACAGGCGCGCGAGTTCTTCGAGCGGGCAGTCGAGGTTGCGCCAGACGACGCCGCCATGCACGAGGGACTCGGAAAGCTCCAGGCTCTGGAAGAGGATCTCGAGGGTGCACGCAAGAGTCTGGAGAAGGCCGTGTCCCTCGAACCGTCGCTGGAACGGCTGCAGAGCCTCGCCGAAGTCTTGTCCGAGCCCGAGCAGAAGGCGCGCCGCCTGCTCGAGGCGGGAGAGCTCGCCGCTTCTCGACTCCAGATCGAGACGGCGAGCGACCAGTTCCAACGTGCGAGGGAGTTCGCACCAGTACTGAGTCCCGACATTCTCGATGCGCAAGCCTCCATGCACGCCGATCTGTTCGACTTCGCACCGGCGAGAAAGGCCGCCGACGCGGCGATCGAGCTCGCGGGTCCGACCTCGGAGCGCTTGCATCTGGTGGGTCGCAGCGGGCAAGCGCTGGGAGACGAGGCCGCCGCGGAAGCTGCGTATCGTCAACTGCTCGAGCTCGCGCCGGAGGACCCTGCTGCGTTGCGCGAGCTCGGCACGATCGAGATCGGTGCGGGGCGCGTCGACGAGGGGCTGGCGCACGTCGAGCAGGCGGTGAGGCTCGAGCCGAGCGACGTGCGTTCGGTGCGCGCGCTCGCGCGCGGTCGCCAGGCCTCTGGCGACGCAGCGGCGGCGGTCGAGTTGCTCGCCGATATCGACCGGCTGGGAGGGAGCGAGGCGGAGGATCTGCTCGAGCGCGCCGCGCTCGAGAGGGAACTGGGGCACGACGCGCGCGCCCTCGAGACCCTGGAGCGAGCGGCCGCCCTGGAACCCGGCGATGCAGACATCTATCAGTCGCTCGCAGAGGTGCATCGCGACCTGGGAAACGAGGGCGAAGCCCAGAAGTACGACTCGTTCGTGCTCACGTTCGCAGGGGCCCACTTCAAGAAGATGCTCGGAGATGAGGAGATTCCGACAGACAGGCCGGAGATCTCTGCGTCGCTGGACGCGTTGGTCGCGAGTTTGCTCCGCGCTGCGCCCGGCGCAAAGAAGGTCATGGTGCTTCCCCTGTTCGAGGACCAGGTCTGGCACGAACAGCTGCTGGACTGGTTCCAGCCCCGCGTTCCCGATCAGGCGAGGATCGTGGCGGCGCTCGAGGCTGCGCTCGGAAAGCGGGCCACCGTGGTTGCGTCGCAAACCCCCGAGGGATACTACGCGGGGGTCGTCCAGAAGATGCAGCGCTTCGGCGACGAGGCATCGCGTGATGTCGAAGCCGTAGTGCGCTTGAACTCGATCTATCAGGCGGATGCACTGCTGCTTGCGCGCCTCGAGCGTCGGCCGGCGGCCGATCCAGAGGCACCCGCAGGCTGTGGCGTCGAGGCCTACTATATCGTCGAGGCGCGGCTTCTCAGTGGAACGGACCCACAGCAGGCGAGCATCCTCACGAACTCGGCCTGTCTCGCCAGTGGGCCACACACCTTTGGTGAGTGGAACCTCAAGCTGGCGTCGCTGATCGGGATCTTGCTGATCTTGATCGTCTATCCCTTCGCTCGCGGCTGGGGCCAGGTGCACGTCGAGTTCATCCTCCCGCCCAAGACTCGCCCGCTGTTCAGCGTGCGCCTGAATCGGCGCAAGCCCAAGCCCGAGGAGGAAGTGCCCACCAACGACGAGCGCTGGAAGCTTCGCGAGAAGCTGCAGTCTCTCAACAAGAACGAGAAGCGCCTCGTCGATGGCAATCGGGTAGAGTTTGGCTGGGTCGCTGCGCGTCGTCGGCCATACTATGTCACCGTGCGCGGCCCTCTCCACGACCATCAGACGGGCGATCTGATCGGCACGTTCAGCGCCGAGAAGCAGGTCGAGGTCAGGCGCGGGAAGAACGTCGAGCTGCAGTTCGACATGTGTCCGAAACAATCGTGTGTCGAGGTCCGCGTCGTCGCCGGAGGTGCTGTCATGCGCCCGGACGGCCGCGTGGGGATCCGCGGAGATGCGCGTACGGTTCGCTTCACGCGCGGCAAGCCCGCGCACATCTACCTCGACCCGGGTGACTACGTCCTGGTCGCGGCTTCCGGGAGCGCGGTTGCCGAAACGGCGATCCATGTACCGGACTGTGACCCGATGCAGGTCGTGCTCGATGTCTTCGACGACGCGGGCCAGGTCTTCAACGACTGCGCAGATGCCGTCACTCTGTATCTGGAGGGCCATTTCGAGGGCGCCGCGCAAGCGCTCGACGAGGGAGGCATGCCGAAGCAGGCGTCGCAGGTGCGGGCGATGGCGGCGCTTCCGGCCGGTAACACCGGTTTGGCGAACGAGCAGCTGGTCGACCGCGACGCAGATGGGGCGTTCACCGCCATCCGGCTCGACGACCCTGAGGACGACCGCGCGGCGACTGCGCTACGCGAGGCCGGACGTCACACCGAAGCTGCAGAGCAGTTCCTGAGCCACGGGGATCTAGCCGAAGCCGCACTCGCCTTCGAGGCCGTGTACGACTGGGACCGTGCTGCCGACTGCTATCGCAAGCTCGGGGACAAGCCGTCCCTGCTCGAAGTGCTCGAGAGGGCGGGCGAGGGGTTCGAAGCTGCTCGAGTGGCCGCCGAGCTCGAGGATTCCAACCGTGCGCTCTCGAACCTGAAACGTGTGGATCGGCGAGACATCCACTACGTCGAGGCGTGTGTCCTGATGGGGGAGCTGTTGGCCGCCCGCGAGGACAACGATCTAGCGATCGAAAAGCTCGAAGAGGCGCTGTCCCTCGCCAGCTCGGAGAGCCTGTCTCTCAAGGTGCAGGAACGCTATGCGGGCTTGCTCGAAGAAGCGGGTCGGATCGATGAGGCGATCGAGGTCTACCAGGCGATCCGCCGGATCGACCACGACTATCCGGGAGCCAAGGAGCGCGTGGAGGAGCTGCGTGCTCTGCAGGCGCAGCTGGCGAGCCAGCTGGAGACGGATGCACGAACGCTCATCGGCGGTGCGGCCTCGGGCGCGCTGACCTCGTCTGGGCCTCCGGTCGAGAGTCGCTACGAGATCATCAGCGAGCTCGGACGCGGTGCGATGGGCATCGTGTACAAGGCGCGCGACACCGTGCTGGGAAGGCTGGTCGCTCTCAAGAAGCTGCCCGACAACATGCAGGAGCATGAACTGGCCATCGAGTACTTCCTGCGCGAGGCTCGCTCGGCAGCGGCGCTCAATCATCCCAACATCGTGACCATCTACGACGCGGGCCAAGAGGGGAACACCTATTTCATCACCATGGAGTGTCTCGAAGGCACTCCACTCGATGCCGTGCTCAAGCGCGTTGGCAAGCTGAGCCCCCGAGACACGGTCATTCTGGGGGCGCAGGCTGCGACGGGGTTGGCGTATGCGCATGCGCAGCGGATCATCCACCGCGACATCAAGGCATCGAACCTGTTCTACACCAAGGATCGTGTCGTCAAGGTGATGGACTTCGGGTTGGCGAAGGCGGTCGAAGAGGTGCGCAAGCAGGCGAGCGTGATCGCTGGTACCCCGTACTACATGCCACCGGAGCAGGCCATAGGTGGCATCGTCGATCGCCGTTCGGATCTCTATTCCCTCGGCGTCACCTTGTTCCAGTTCTGCACCGGCTGCGTCCCCTTCCAGCAGGGAGACGTGACCTATCACCATGCGCATACGCCGGCTCCCGACCCACGCGAGAAGGTCGCGGAGATTCCGGAGTCCTTGGCTCAACTGATCTTGCAGCTCATGGCCAAGGACCCGGATGCGCGCGTACAGAGCGCCGACGAGGTCGTGCAGCGATTGCGCACCGTGCTGTCCGAGGTTGCACGCTAGAGGCTCTCTCTGGGAGCGACGCTACGCACGGCACGCCGGCCGCGTTCAGATGACGAACTCTTCCCGCTCCGCTGCGCGTTCCGCGGGAACGCCTTCCGGGAGACGGGACCGCGCACCCGAGGCCCCTGGCCCCCGCGTTCCTCGCTGGCTCACCAGCGCGCTCGCCAGCTCATTCAGGGTCGTCCGCTGCCAGAGCTCGAACAGGCCCTCCATGGGCAGGTCGAGGTCGAGGGCGCGCTCGAGCTGCGATCGAAGTCCGACCAGTCGCAGCGAATCGACCGCCAGGTCTGCCAGTCTCGTTCTGCCCGGCTTCGCTTCTCCGTGTAGACCCAGCTGGTCGACCAAGAAGCGCTCGATGTATCTCCGCGTGGCGTCCGGGTCCGAGGAAGCGGGGTCTAGCGACTGCTCGAGCGGGTCGCCGGCAGATTCGCCCGCCTGCATGGAGGCAGTCCAGCAATGGAGCCAGCGGCTCGCCGGGTCCATCAGCCGGCGGCGGAGCTCTGCCCGCCGCACCTTCCCGCTCGTGGTCCGGAGCAGCTCTCCTGCCCGTACCAATGCGATCCGCGTCGGTTCTACCTGGAACGCGGACGCCAGCGCGCGTCGAATGGCGAGGTAGACGGATTCCATTCCCGGTTCGTCGAGGCGGCGGTGTGCCCGCGGATCCAGCTCGACGACGAGTCCGAGGGATTCGCCCGCGAGCTCGTCGAGCGCTACCGCAGCCACGCCCTCGACACGAATGAATGGGTGTGAATTGGCCGCGACCTGCTCGAAGTCCTGTGGATAGAAGTTGCGTCCGCGGATGACGATGAGATCCTTCAGCCGGCCTGCGATGAACAGCTGCCCCTCACGTAGAAACCCCAGATCTCCCGTACGGAGCCACAATCCATCGAGGCCTTCGATGCGCGCTTCGAAGCATTCGCGAGTCTCCTGCTTCCGCTCCCAGTAGCCGCTCCCAACGTTGCAGCCCTGGAGCCAGACCTCCCCGAGCTCTCCGGCTCGCTGCCTGCGTCGCGTGCGTGGGTCGACGATCTCGATGCGTTGGTCGGCGATCGGCGTTCCGACGGATACGAGTTCGATCCGATCGAGTGCTGGAGCTTCGATGCCAACCCAGTCGCGAATCCGAGTGCCGATTCCGGCTTCGAGCTCTGTGCGCGAGGCCTGGATCGATGCGTACGAACCACGCCGTGCTGTGGCCATCGTCACGAGGCAGGTAGCTTCGGCCAAGCCGTATGCCGGCGCCATTGCGCCGGCATCGAAACCGGCGGGTGCGAGGTGATGCGCGAAGCGACGTAACGTTTCGGCGCGGATCGGCTCCGCGCCGCAGAATGCGGTACGCCAGCAGCGCAGGTCCAGCAGCGAGATCTCGGCTGGAGAAGTCTGTCGCACACACAGCTCGAATGCGAAGTTGGGAGCACCACTCGACTCCGCTCGAAAGTGGTCGATCGCACGCAGCCAGCGTAATGGTTGCTGCGCAAAGGCTGCAGCGGAGAACAGCACGATCCGTCCGCCGTATAGGAGGAGGTAGAGCAAGGTCGCGAGGCCCATGTCGTGGAACAGGGGCGTCCAGATCACGCCGCTCGTCGGCGACTCTCCGAGCACCTCGGCGGCCATCGCCGACTCGCCGACGGCGTTGGCTCGCGAGATGACCACCCCCCGAGTGTCACCGGTGGATCCGGAGGAATACTGCAGGAACGCGGGCGCTTCGGGGCGCAGCTCGGGGGACACCCAAGCGCCTGACGGCTCTGGAGTCTTGCTCGCCAGGGCGATCCAGGTGGCGCCGCGAAGCTCGGGAAGGTGGGGCAGTAGCGTCTCGGTACGCGCGACCAACTCCGGCTCCGAGAGGACACAGCGCGGTGTACAGTCTCGCGCGATCGCGCGCAGCCGGCCGAGCTTGCGCTTTAGGTTTGCCTTTGGAGGTACGGGGCAGACGACCGGGACGAGACCGGCGTAGACGCAGGCCACGAATGCGATCACGAGCTCGATTCCCTGAGGGTGCAGCAGGAGAACCCGCTCTCCCACCACGAACTCGGCTTGCAGCCGGGCCGCCCAGCGGCGAGCGTGGAGATCGAGTCCCGCGTACGAGATCGAGCGTTGTGGGCCGTCGACGTCTCCGCGCTCGAGGAATCGGATGGCTTCCGCTTCACCGCGCAGGGCCACCTGACGTCGAAGACCGACCATCAGTGGATCCGCCGTCCCTCGGGCAGCTTCGACAACACCCAGCAATGGCAACTCCCGGTTCGCGTTCAGCAGGTTCGTATCCAACAGCTGCAGTCCTCGAGCGAGGATCAGCTCGAGTGACGCACAAATATGACACCAGGGTGTGGACGCATTTCAAGCTTTTGGTGCACGACTGCCACCGAAAGCTGACCGAACGAGCGCGGCGCCGCGTAGAGATCGAGGTTGACGCCCGCTCCTCGGCCTGCTTGGGGCGTCTCAGCCCGAGGTTCGTCCACCTGTGCGACGCTCGACTTCCTCGCGTAGCCCGATCAAGGTGAGCAACGGATTGTCTTTGCTAGTCGCGCTGGCCAGCCATGACGGTAGGCTTCCCCCTGGATCGGCGTCTACCAGATACTCGACACGCGTCCGCCCGGATGGGAGTGCGCGCAGCTTGTACGACCCCGAGACATGGGGCATCCGGATGGCGCCCGGGGCAGCAGGGACGTTGGATTCGTCAATGGATTCGAACAAGACATCGATCTCCGCGTCCGGACGGATCACCTCGAGGCGACTCTCGAGTACGACGTCGCGATCGGCGACGGGCCACGGTGCCGCCGTTCTTCGATATACGAGGAACTCGCCGTCGAGTTCTCCGATCACGCGCGATTCCGCGCAGTTCGGCATCCAGCGAGTATGGAACTCTACATCTTGAATGATCTGAACCAAGAGCGCTGGCGAGGCCGTGATCTCGATCGTGCCACGAAAGATCGGGAGGGTACGCCCGCGCGCGCGTTGTTCTTCGACGACGACACCGTCTTCGCGCGCCACGACCTCCCATTTGCCCAGCTCCGCAGCAGCTTCCTCAGCTCGAACTTCTGGGCCGTATACCGCTCGTAGCCCGAGCAGCAGCACAGCCATTAGAAGTGCGCGAGCTGCGTTCCTCGCGAGGCCACTCTGGGTGGGTGCGGGATTCGTCGGGTTCGTGGCTCGCAGACGCATGTGCGTACCTCTTGGAAAGGTCCGGGTGGACCCGGAACTCCAGCCCAGCTTCTCGCGAAAGCAGCTCGATGACAACCTTCGAGATGCGGGGGGTGAGAATCGTGCGTGGTGAGCGAGGCGAGGTCGTGAGCTGGTCTTCGTCGTGTGGCTTGCGAGTCAGAGTGGTCGCAGGTCCAGGTTCGGACCTGTTAGCCTAGCGACGGAGCTCGAGAGGGAGACGGGATTGCAGCGGGATGAAGCACGCTTGCGTCAGCGCGCCTGGGTCAGCAGAAGGCTTTGGTTCAGCCTCTCGGCGATGCTGCTGACGTGGCAAGGTATGGGCTGTGCTTCCGACGGGAGCTTGCCGTCTTCGTGTGTCTCCGAGGGATCGTCGGCAAGGTCGGCCGTGCGCTGCGCCGAGCTTCCCGAGTGCGCGCGACATCTCGAGGCGATCAAGCAACGTGTGTACCGGGTCTGGCGTCCGACCCGCCCGCTGCCGCGGCGCGGCGCGGTGCGGATTCGGTTTCGGCTGGACCCGAGCGGGCAGCTCCGCTGCGCCGAGCTGCTCGAGACGACCGCAGAGGCCACGCGCGGCCTCGGAACTTCGTGTCTCGCGGCCTTCGGCGCGGTCGAGCTACCTCCGCTGCCAGATATGACACCGTCGCTCGCGGGAATCGATCTCGAGGCGATCTTCCGCTACGAGCGTGCCTACTGAGGCGCCGCGGGCGGGCGGGAGCGGTTCATCTGCGTAGGCGGGTCGGGGTGAAGTAGACAGGCGGGGCCGTGCCGTGCAGGCCCGCGCGGCGTGCGAGCTGCTCGCGCTGTAGAGCCAGGTTGATCCTGGGTAGGGCCCCGAGAAGCAGCTGGTTGCGCACCCGATCTTCGACACAGTGAAAGCCGCAGCGGAGGCGCCCATTGGGTGTGCGGCGCGTGTTCTTTACCCGCACCGTGCCCCGAAAGGACTCGCCAGCGTGGCTCAAGGTCACTTCGAGCAGGCTTCCGGCAGGTAGCTCTTCGGGGACGAAGGCTGAGAAGCCGGTGGCGCTGATATCCAGGATCTCGCAGCGCAGCTCGTCGCTCAGGTGCGCCCAGAGATCGCTCGCGATCGCCGACACGCGAAAGCACTCACGGGACTCCGCGCAGCTGAGCCGCCCTGTGGGCAGCAGTGAGACGCGCAGCCCACACGCTTCGGCGACGACCTCCGCCACGCGATTGGGCTGTTGAGAGAAGCGCTGATTCCACTCGAAGAAGAGCAACGCGCTCTGCCCCCGCTCCACGTTGGCCAGCGCGTGCTCCGGCTTGGTGCCCGCCTCTGGAGAGGGCTGGCCGTGCGGGGAGTCGTCCAGTGCATCGGCTTCGATCGGGTCGGCCGCCGCCGTCGGCTCAAGGACCGATCCGGCTTCCGGTGCTGCCAGTCGGATCCAGGTGCCGGTATCGGGATCGGTCTCGAGAACGCGTCCAGAATGCAGGACGCGTTCCTCGCCCGGCCTCGAGAAGTTCACGAAGACGCTCGAGTCGGGTTTGAGAGGGGTGATGGCCATGCCCTTCCTTTCACTGCGGGATTCGACGCGAGCCCGCTCCGCCACTCCCAACTTCGATGCGGATGCCCCTGCGGCAGGCAAACTGCAGGCGACGTGCGCGCTCGCGGTGGCGCAACTGCGGTGTCCGTTGCCCTGTCGGCCCCGTCGTGCGCTGGCTCGGTCTGACAGCTTCTGGCTCGGAAGGTGCATCGGCATTCCCGGCGATCAGCTAAAGGGCGTTTCCCGACACTTGCGCTCGCGGGTGGAGCTTCCTGGCGGGTGTGTCTCGCCCGGCAGGTGAGGGCGAGTGGGCTTGCAGCAGGGCGAAATCTTGACAGAAGAGTACAGTTTGATATCAGCTGTCGCCGCCAGCAGGATTGTCACGACACGAGGAGGAGACCCGCGATGGCTCAAGTCGCTCCGGCTGAGATATTGGACGCCCTGAGGCCGATCGAGGACCCGGACTTCCGCAAGTCGATCGTCGATCTGGGATTCATCAAGAACATCCAGATCGACCAAGGTCACGTCTCCTTCTCGATCGAGCTGACCACTCCCGCCTGTCCCGTCAAGGAGCAGTTCCGCGAGGCAGCGCGCAAGGCGGTGCTCGCGCTTCCCGGGGTCGAGTCCGTCGATGTCGAGATGACCGCCAGCACTCGTGGCTCGCGCGGCGCCGAGAAAACCGACGTGCTGCCTGGAGTCAAGAACGTGATCGCGGTCGCCAGCGGCAAGGGGGGCGTGGGCAAGTCCACGGTCTCTGCCAATCTGGCACTCGCGCTGGCACAGACGGGTGCGAGCGTGGGGCTGCTCGACTGCGATGTGTACGGGCCTTCCGTTCCGCTCATGCTCGGTGTCTCGGGACCGCCCCAGGCGACGACCGACCAGAAGCTCTTGCCGAAGGAGGCCCAGGGCTTGAAAGTGATGTCGATCGGCCTGCTTGCGGACACCCCGGTCATCTGGCGCGGCCCGATGGTGCACAGCCTGATTCGGCAGTTCCTGACTGACGTTCTCTGGGGAGAGCTCGACTACCTCGTGCTCGATATGCCGCCGGGAACCGGCGACGCGGCGCTCACCCTCACCCAGACGGCCCCCCTCTCCGGCGCCGTGATCGTGTCGACTCCACAGGAAGTCGCGCTGATCGATGCGCGAAAGGGCCTGCAAATGTTCCAGCGAGTTCAGGTGCCTGTGCTCGGGCTCGTGGAGAACATGAGCTACTTCATCTGCTCCAACTGCGAGACGCAGCATCATCTCTTCGGCTCGGGTGGAATCGACCGGCTGGCGGAGACGCTCGACGTTCCCGTGATCGGGCGCATCCCGATGCAGCCGGACGTGGTGACGGCAGGCGACTCTGGAAAGCCCACGAGCGTGGCTGCGCCCGATTCTCCTGCGGGCAAGGCCTTCCACGAACTCGCGGGGACGGTGGCGCGCAAGCTCGCGCTGCTCCACGTCGAGAATCCCCCGGTGATCGGCACGAACATCACCTGGGTGAGTACACCCAAGTCATGACTCCGGCGCCGACCAAGGTCGTGCGCTGGGACGCTACCGCTCGACGCTTCGACCCGGCCAAGATGCAGAAGGTGGGTCTGTTCGAGACTCCGCGGTTCTTCCTGGATCTCTACTGTCTGGAGGCTGGGCAGCAGCAGAAGGCGCATGCGCACGCCGAGTCGGACAAGGTCTATCTGGTCGTCGAGGGAGAGGGCGCGTTCCGGGTTGGAGAGGAGACGGTGCGTCTCGGGGTGGGTGAGGGCGTGCTGGCCGCCCCGGGCGAGGTTCACGGGATCGAGAACGACAGCGGTGAGCGCTTGGTGGTGCTGACGTTCATGAGTCCGCCACCCAGTTGACTAGCGGGGCCGTCAGCCGATCATTCGGCTCTCGCGGCTTCCTCGAGCTCCGACCGCGCGGATGCGTGCGCTATGCTCCGGTCTATGTCGCAGGGAGTGGAGGCTTCCGTGCTGCAGGCACCGCCCTGTGTGTTGTCGATCGCAGGTTCGGATCCCACGGGTGGGGCGGGGGTGCAGCAGGATCTGCAGGTGTTCGCGCTGCACGGCGTGCACGGGATGGCCGTGCCGACGGCGCTCACAGTGCAGAGCACGGATCGGGTGCACAAGGTCCTGCCCGCGTTTCCGAACGTCGTCGGCGAACAGCTCGTGGCGCTGCTCACGGACGTGCGTCCGCGGGTCGTCAAGGTGGGAATGCTCGCAACCGACGACGTGCTGCTGCGCGTCGCTGACCTGCTCGAGAGATTCGCCGCGCCGCGTGTCGTCGATCCAGTGCTCAAGGCGAGCTCGGGTCCGTGGCTGCTCGAGCGCCGAGCCTGGGGCAATCTGGTGGATCGAATCGTCGCGGGTGCCGAGGTAGTGACGCCGAACCTGGACGAGGCGGAGTGGCTCACGGGCGAACGCGATCCGGAGCGCGCGGCGCCGATCTTCCTCGAGATGGGAGCGAGCGCGGTGCTCGTCAAGGGTGGCCATGCGGAGGGCCCTGCTGATGACCTCCTGCTGACACGCACAGGTGCTACCTGGTTGCGCGCCAGCCGTCGGGTCTCCGAGGGGGCGCACGGCACCGGCTGTGCGCTGAGTGCGGCCATTGCGGCACAGCTGGCGCTAGGGGTCTCGCTGGAGTCGGCGGTCGCCCAGGCCAAGCAGTTCGTCGAGGATGCGCTCGGAGGCGCGTTCAAGGTCGGTCGGGGTGCCCCTCTACTGCGCTTGCGCGCGCCTCAGTTCTTCACCCGGTCGACGTAGCGCTGTTCGACCGGGTCTACTCGGATCCGATCGCCGTTGTTGATGAAGGTCGGAACCTGGATACGCACGTCGTTGTCGAGGATGGCAGGCTTGGTCGAGCGCGCGGCGGTTTGTCCCTTGACCACTGCCTCGGTTTCCTTCACCCCCACTTCGAGTGTCTTCGGTAGCTCGACTCCGATCGGCCGACCGTCGAAGAACTCGACGGCAATGCGCATGCCGTCCGTGAGCCACTGTGATGCATCGCCCAGGACGTCTGCGTCGAGACTCATCTGCTCGTAGGACTCGATGTCCATGAACACGAAGCCGGTCCCGTCGGAATAGAGGTAGTCCATCTCGCGCGAGTCGATCTGTGCACGCTCCACGAAGTCTCCGGACGCGAACTTGACCTCGCGCTGAGTTCCGTCCACGAGGCTGCGCAGCTTGGCCTGGATGAAGCCCCGCTTGTTCCCCGGAGTTCGATGCTCGAAGCTCAGAACCTTGTAGGGCGCGGACTCGTGTATGATCAACGTACCCCTTCGGATCTCCGTTGCTTGCATGTTGGCCATCAGCACTTCTCCTCTGGCAGGTCGCGCAGGCGTGTCAGCAGTCGGTCGAATATGCCGCCGAAGTCTCCGTTCGACATCATCAGCGCGACGTCTCTCCCACTGCGGTGCGCGATCAGGTGCGCGATGATGTCATCGACCTCGGGGCACAGGTGGGCGTCCACGCCTCGAGCGGCGAGCGCGCTCACCACCACCTCGGGGCGCATGCGCTCCGCTTCCGGGATCTGAGCTGCATTGTAGACCCCCGCGAGTAGCACGTGATCTGCAGCCTGCAGCGCATCGGCGTAGGCGGACTCGAAGGTCCGGCGCCGGCTCGTGTTGGTGCGCGGCTCGAAGATGGCCCACAGGGAGTGATTCGGGAAGCGCGCCCGCAGCGCCGAGATGGTCTCGCGCACCGCTGTCGGGTGGTGAGCGAAGTCGTCCACGACGAGCATGCCACGCGCTTCGCCGCGTACCTCCTGGCGTCGGCGAATCCCCTTGAATTCCCGCGCGGCACGCGCGATCTCCTCGAACGAGAGGCCCAGGCCAGTGCACACCGCCGTCGCTCCCACGGCGTTCTCGACGTTGTGGCGCCCGAACAGGGGCAGCTCGAGTTCGCCCAGACGCGTGTCTCCGCGCCAGATCTCGAAATGGGTTGCATCCGCTTCGACACGAACATTGCTCGAGCGCCAGTAGCTGGATGCGTCGGTACCGTAGCTCTCGACCGGGGCGTTGCTCTCGCTTGCGACCTCGGCTACGTCGGGGTAGTGCGTCGCCGCGACGAGCCGACCGTCCTCCGGCAGAGTGCTCACGAGCGCGCGGAAGGCCTGCTTGATCTCATCGAGTGAGCCGTAGATGTCGCCGTGATCGAACTCGCACGAAGTGAACAGCACGGTTCGTGGCGCATAGTGCAGGAATTTCGGTGTCTTCTCGAAGTACGCGGTATCGTACTCGTCGCCCTCGATCACGAAATGCTCACCTCTACCCAGCTGGTAGCTGCGTCCGAAGTTGTGAGCGACTCCACCGACCAGCAGGCCGGGATCGCGCCCCGCGTGGGACAGAATCCATCCGACCAGGCTCGTGGTCGTCGTCTTGCCGTGCGTGCCCGCGATGACCACGGAGTGGCGGCCTGCGATGAAGAACGTCCGGATCGCGTCGGGCATGGATGCGTAGGGGAGGCCGGCCTCGACGGTCGCCCTAGCCTCGGGATTGTCGCGCTTGATCGCGTTTCCGATGACGACGAGATCTGGCGGCGTGTCCAGGACGTGCTCGGGCCGAAAGCCCTCGAGCACCGGGATCCCCGCTCGTGCGAGCTGATCGCTCATCGGCGGATAGGCTCCCGTATCGCTGCCGGTCACACGCAGTCCATGCTCCGCGAGCATACACGCGAGTGTGCCCATGGCAGTGCCCGCAACGCCAATCAGGTGGACGTGTCGGATCGAGCTGAGCGGTGGAAGGTCAGGCCGCGAGGAATGCATCATAGATCAGGTCGTGGATGAGAGGGCGCAGCTCGAAGCGGCTCTTCTTCGCGATCATGTGCACTCGGTTGAAGAGTGCGACGACGACGAGGTCGCGCTCCAGATCGATCCACAAGCTGGTTCCGGTGAAGCCGGTGTGGCCGATCGAGTGCTCGGAGAAGTGTTGCCCCGAGGTGGAATGCCCGGGAGTTGGTGTATCCCAGCCCAGAGCCCAGTCACTCTCCGGCGCAATGCGCTGCTTGCGAAAGAACTCGTGCGCGATTTCTTGCTTGAAGATCGGACTCTCGCCACGCTGCGCTGCGAGCATCTCGTTCGCAAATCGCATCACCTCGGGGGCTGTGGAGAAGAGCCCGGCGTGTCCTGACACCCCACCCATCGCCCAGGCGTTGGGATCGTGGACCTCGCCCCAGAGGATCTTCTCGCGCCACGCACACTGTTCGGTAGCCGCGTAGTGCGTGCGGTCACGCATGCAGGGAAGGGGATTGAAATGAGTCTGCTCGAGCTGCAGTGGCTCGTAGATGCGCGCGCGGCAGAACTCGTCCAGACCTTGCTCGGCGGCCGTCTCGACGACGGCGCCCAGTACGATGAAGTCGAGGTCGCCGTACACGGAAGCCTCGGCTGGATTGTGAACCACCGAGCTGCGCAAGATCCGGTCGATGACTGCTGCGCGGCCGGCTTCCGTGCCGACCACACTCTCGCCCTTGCGCAGGTCGCGCTCGCGCAGATCCGCGAAGTACGCGCGCCACGGGCGCAGTCCAGAGCTGTGTGTCAGCAGGTGACGCAGCGTAATCTCCGCCTTTCCCCGGCCGCCAAACGCGGGCAGAACATCCGCGACAGGCTGATCGAGCTTCAACTTGTCTTCCTGAACCAGGAGCATCACGGCCGCCGTGGTAGCCATGACTTTCGTGAGCGAGGCCAAGTCGTAGATGGTGTCGATCCGTGTGTCGTGGCGGTGGGGATGCAGACAGGCTGCGCCGAAGACCCCCTGGTAGCAGAGCTCGCTGCCCTGCCGTGCCAAAACGACCCCTCCGGGGATCTCGCCGCTATCGATTGCCTTTTCGATTGCGTGATCCACGCGTTCGAGCTTCTTGCGGACTGCAGCAAGTCTCATTAGGGCAAGCTCTCCACGGCCGCTTCGCTGAGTGCGAGCGTGCCTCTCCGACAATCGCGACCATCGAGCACTGCCTCGAGCCCGATGGAAAGCGCGCGGTTGTCCGCGACGTGTCCGAACGGGAGGTCTTGCAAGATCGGCCCGGTAGTAGCGGCTGCCAGGGCTTCGTAGAGCACGTCGTGCACGGATGGCTCAGGGTAGCGCTTGGACTCGCAGTTCACGAATTGGCCAAGCGCGATCCCCGCGATTCCTTCGAGCTTGCCGGCAGCGGCGAGCTGGCGAAGCTGGCGGTCGATGGCATACGGTTGTTCTGCAATGTCCTCCAGGAAGAGGATGCAGCCCCTAGCGTCGATTTCCCAGGGGGTACCGAGACTGCTGGTGATCATGGTCAGGTTGCCGCCGATCAGCGGGCCTTCCGCGTATCCGCCTCGGATCACTTCGCCCTCGATGGGTTCCATGGCGCGTGCTTCGCCGCAGGCCATGGCGATCAGCCGCTCGCCCGCGGTAGCGCTCAGGTCCGTTCGCTGGAGCATCGGTCCATGGATCGAGGCGAGGCCGGCTCGCGCGTGCAGGTAGAGTGAGAGGATGGTCGCGTCGCTGTGGCCGATCACGAGCTTGCGAAGGCTGCGCAGCTCTGCCGGATCGAGCGCGTGTAGCCAGCGAGCCGTTCCGTAGCCGCCGCGACTATACATGACCGCGTGTATGGAGGGATCGCGCATGAGTGTCAGGAAGTCCTGCAGGCGGTCCTCGTCCGAGCCAGCTAGGTAGCCGAGGCGTCCACACACGTGCGGGGCACAGCGAACGTCGAAGCCCGCTCGGCGGAGCCAGTCGATCCCCCAGTCGAGGCAGGTCGAATCGATCGGCCCCGCTGGAGAGCAGATACCGATCGTCCCGCCGTGGGGCAGCGCATGGGGCCTGAGCGCGCGCGTCATCAGAACGGGGGCTCGGGATCGAGTCCGAATCCGTCCTCGGGCGGCGGTCCGGCGTCGCGAGCCAGGTTCCCGAAGCGAGCGAAGCGACCCTCGAACTGCAGCTTCACGGTTCCGGTCGGGCCGTTTCGCTGCTTTCCGATGATGATCTCAGCGATGCCCATGTCCGGCGAGTTCTCGTCGTAGACCTCGTCTCGATAGATGAACATGACCAGGTCGGCATCCTGTTCGATCGCGCCTGATTCGCGCAGATCGGCGAGGTGGGGGCGCTTGTTCGGGCGCAGCTCCGGTCCACGATTGAGCTGCGACAATGCAAGGATCGGGACGTCGAGCTCCTTGGCGAGCAGCTTGAGCGAGCGGCTGATCTCTGCGACCTCCTGCTCGCGCCGAGATCCGCCGCCCGAGGAGCTGGTATTGATCAGCTGGATGTAGTCGACCACGATCAGCGAGAGCTTCTGCTCTCGATCCAGGCGACGCGACTTCGCCGAGAGATCGGTCATGCCTACCGCGCCGACGTCGTCGATGAAGATGCGCGCCTGCTCGAGCTGCTGAGAAGCTTTGGAGAGCTCTTCCATGTCTCGGTCGGTGAAGACGCCCTTGCGAAAGCGCGAGAGGTCTCGGCGCGCTTCAGCCATGAGCAGGCGCAGGACCAGCTGGCGGGTCGTCATCTCGAGCGAGAAAACGGCGACGCAGCCCTCGTTCTCGAGTGCATGATTGCGCGCGATGTTCAGTGCGAAGGCGGTCTTGCCCATGCTCGGCCGTGCGGCGAGGATGATGAGGTCACCCCCGTCGAAGCCACCCGTCATATCGTCCAGGTCGGTGAATCCGGTCGAGATCCCGTTGATCTCTCCGGCTTGGACGCGCTGGATGTAGCGCATCGTCCCCGGGAGCTCGGAGCCGATGTCCATGAAGGAGCCCGCAGCGTGGCCCATGGCGACGCTGAGCACTTCGCGCTCGGCGTGTTCGAGCAGGTTGCTGGCTGGCTCGCGACCCTCGTAACCGCGCACGGCGATCTCTTCGCACGTGCGGATCAGCGAGCGCACGAGACCTTTCTCGCGCAGGACCTCGGCGTGTGTCTCGACGTGGGCCGCGGTCGGCACTGCGTCGGCGACCTCCGCCAAGAACGGGAGGCCGCCGATCTTTTCGAGTAGATCTTGCTCCTGCAGGTAGCTCCGCAGGGTGATCAAGGTGATCGATTGGCGCCGCTCCGAGAGAGCGAGGAACGCTTCGTATAGAATGCGATGCCGCGGAAGATCGAAGACCGCGGGGGAGATCTTGTCGGCGACCTTGTAGAGCGCTTCGTGGTCGAGCAGGATGGCTCCCAGTACCGCGCGCTCCGCCTCGTGATCTGCCGGGATCGCCCGGATGTCGAGGTCGTCGAGCTTGGGTGGGTTCTTGGGCCCACCCCTGCTCCTCTTTCGCTGTTCTGCCAAGGTTCCCTGCTCTCGCGGGGGCTTATTCGGTCTCCGCTTCTGCTTCTGCTGCGGGTGCCTCGACACCGCCCTCGCTGACGACGCTCACTCGAACCTCGGCCTTCACCTCGCGGTGCAATCGCACGGGGATCTTGTACTCGCCGAGCTGCTTGATCGGTTCAGGCAGCTCGATGCGGCGCCGGTCGATCTCGATTCCCTGCTCCACCAGCTGGCTGTGAATGTCCGACGAGGTCACCGAGCCGAAGAGCTTGCCTTCCTCACCCGCGCGAACCGAGAACGAGAGCCGCACCTTCTGCAGCGAGAAGGCGACCTTCTCGTGACCCTTGACCTCCTTGCGTACGCGCTCGTCGATGATGCGACGCTTGTGCTCCATTTCGCGCACGCGACCATCGGTCGCCAGCAACGCGATCCCGCGCGGAATCAGGAAGTTTCGCGCGTAGCCGTCGCGCACCTTCACTACCTGGCCGGCGTTCCCGAGCTTGTCCACGTCTTCGGTCAAAATGACGCGCATGTTCGTCTCCTCCAGCACGCGGGGCGGGCCCGCGGCGTCGAACTTCGTGCGGCGCTTCTAGGAATGCGCCGACGTGAACGGAAGCAGCGCCAGATGGCGAGCCCGCTTGATCTCCAGGGTGAGCTTCCGCTGATGCTTTGCGCAGTTCCCGCTGATTCGGCGCGGGATGATCTTGGCCCGCTCCGTGAGGAAGATGCGCAGGGTCTTCGGCTCCTTGTAGTCGAGCTCGGCCTCCGCATCCGAACAGAAACGACAGACCTTCGTGCGAACGAAAAGACGTCGGCTGCGCTTGCGCTTCTTTGCACTCGGCTGTTTGACGACCAGTTCCATCGTTTAGTCCTCCTCTTCATCGTCATCGTCATCGTCACTGCGCCCACGCGAGCTCTGTGGGCGTTCGCCGCTCGCGGCCGCCTCTGCGGCGCGTCGCTCTCGCTCCGCGGCTTCGCGCTCGCGTTGCTCGCGCCGCTTCGCCTGCTCTGCGGCCTTCGCCTGGGACTCCGTGATCCGTTCTGCGGGATCCTTGACCTTCTCGTCGACGAGCACGGTCAGGAAGCGGATCGCATCCGCGTTGAGGCGTAGCTCGCGCTCGAGCTCGAGGTTCACCTGTCCCGAGTCGAGATAGCTGAGTAGGAAGTAGTGACCCTTTTGTAGCTTCTGGATCTCGTAGGCGAGCTTGCGCTTCCCCCAGTCGTCGCGAAGCAGGATGATCCCCTCGTGCTTGAGGATCAGGTCGTCGAGGCGTTGGTGGATCTCCGCCTCGCGCTCGTCCGTCAGGTCCGGATTCAAGATATAGATGAGCTCGTACTCGCGCACGCAGCATCCTCCTGGGCAAGGGCCCGTCTCCATTGGTGCGCTGACGACCGCGGGTGGCGTTGCGCCGCCCCACGGTGTGGAGCTGCGAGTGCCGCGACCCTCTGCATCCGTGCGAAGCGGCGCTCCTCGCGCCGACGACCGCATGCATTGGCCAGCACCATCGGTTCGGGACCGAGGCATGGTTGGGCCCACGAGTGGGCCAAGGCGGGGGATTCTACCGCTGCCGGGAGATGCCGGCTAGCCCCTCGCTGAAATCTGCGAGGGGATGGAGCATTCGTCCGGAGATGAAAGAAGGGGCCGCCCCACGAGTTTGCGGGACGGCCCCCAGCTGATCTAGGCGCTCCGGCTCACGCCAGCAGCGGGGCCAGGACCAGGGCCACGACCGACATGAGCTTGATCAGGATGTTGAGCGCGGGCCCCGCCGTGTCCTTGAACGGGTCACCCACGGTATCGCCGACCACGGCCGCCTTGTGAGACGGGCTGCCCTTGCCATCGACCGAGCGCTGCTCGATCGTCTTCTTGGCGTTGTCCCAGGCTCCGCCCGCGTTCGACATGAACAGGGCCATGAGCACGCCGGACACCGTGACGCCCGCCAGTAGGCCGCCGAGCGCGGTCTTGCCGAGAAATGGGGTGAAGGCGAATACGACCGGCGTGGCGATGGCCAGCACGCCGGGGGCGATCATGCGGCGCAGCGAGGCTTGGGTGGAGATCGCGACACAGCGTGCGTACTCCGCCTTGGCCTTGCCTTCGAGCAGCCCCGGAATCTCGCGGAACTGGCGGCGCACCTCTTCGATCATCTCCTGGGCCGCGTCGCCCACCGCCTTCATCGCCATGGCGGAGAACACGAACGGAACCATGCCGCCCACGAAGAGCCCGGCCATCACGACCGGGTCGAGCAGGTCGAGCGTCTCGAGGTTGGACTGCTCCTTGAAGGCACTGAAGAGCGCCAGCGCGGTCAGGGCCGCGGAGCCGATCGCGAAGCCCTTGCCGATGGCCGCGGTGGTGTTTCCGACCGCATCCAGCTTGTCGGTGCGCTGCCGGACTTCCGGAGGGAGCTCGCTCATCTCGGCGATTCCGCCGGCGTTGTCGGCGATCGGACCGTAGGCGTCGACCGCGAGCTGAATGCCGACCGTGCACAGCATGCCCAGACCGCCCAGCGCGATTCCGTAGAGGCCAGCGAGCTGGGAGGCGCCGATGATCGCGATTCCGATCACGATTACGGGAATCGCCGTGGAGATCATGCCGACTCCGAGGCCCGCGATGATGTTGGTGGCTTCGCCCGTCTTCGAGGCGCTCACGATCTGGTTGACCGGGGTGGTGTCGGTCGCGGTGAAGTGCTCGGTGGCCAGCGCGATGATCACGCCGCCCACCAGGCCGAGCACCATCGAGAACAGCAGCCGCAACGTGTTCCACTCGGTTAAGCCGGTGCCGGTGATGGCACTGATGGCGACCCAGGCCACCGGAATCATGATGGCCACCGCGCCGAACTCTCCGAGATTCAGAGCCGTCTGCGGGTTTCCACCATCGGATGTGCGTACCAGGAAGGTGGAGAAGATCGATACGAGGATCCCGAGCGCCGCCAAGCAGAGAGGGAGGAAGACATAGCTGAGCGAAGCCTCCCCGGTCGTCCCGATGAGATTCGAGAACGAGATCCCGAGGATCATCGCACTGATGATGGCCCCGACGTAGGATTCGAACAGGTCGGCTCCCATGCCGGCCACGTCACCGACGTTGTCGCCTACGCAGTCCGCGATCGCCGCCGGGTTGCGCGGGTCGTCCTCGGGCAGTCCTGCCTCGACCTTACCCACCAGGTCTGCACCGACGTCCGCTGCCTTTGTGTAGATGCCGCCGCCGACCCTCGCGAACAGCGCGATCGAGCTCGCACCCATTCCGAAGCCAGAGATCACGGTGAGCACGTCTCCGCTCACCGCCGCGACGTCGGAGCCGAACACGGCCATGTAGATCAGCAGGAGGATGCTCAGTCCGAGCACGCCGAGCCCGACCACCGACATGCCCATCACGGCTCCGCCGGAGAAGGCGACGTTGAGCCCCGCTGCTAGCGAGATGCGGGAGGCGGCTGCCGTGCGAACGTTCGCCAGGGTGGCGACGCGCATGCCCGCGTAGCCGGCTAGACCCGAGCAGATGGCTCCGACGACGAAGGAGAGTGCGATCAGCGCGGTTCCGCGGGACGAGTAGGCCACTCCGAGCACGACGGCGACGCCGGCGACGAACATGCCGAGCACCTTGTATTCGGCAGTCAGGAAGGCCATCGCGCCCTCTTGGATGTAGCCCGCGATCTCCGCCATGCGCTGAGTGCCGACGTCCGCGTTCTTGATGCTGTTGGCCTTGATCAGCGCGAATACCAGCGCGATCACACCCGCAGCGGCCGCTGCGATTATCAGTGAAGTCACGATCTCTCCTTCTCGGCATCGGTCGCCGGTACTGCATTGAAGCGGTTCATCGCCGCTTGAATTCCTTGCTCCAAGAAGATCAGCGCAGCATCGGCTGCAGTCTCGACGGCATTCTCTAGATCCTCTCGCTGCTGCCGGCTCATCTTCGAGAGCAGGTGCGCGGTTGCGGACTTCTTTCCGGGTGGCCGTCCGACGCCCACGCGGATGCGTGCGAACGAGTTGGATCCGAGCCGCTCGATCATGGAGCGCATGCCGTTATGGCCCCCATGGCCGCCGCCGGCGCGCAGTCGCAGCCGGCCGGTCGGCAGATCCATCTCGTCGTAGATCACCAGCAGGTCGGGGAGCTCTACAGGCAGATAGCGGAGAGCTTCGGCGACCGACTCGCCGGATAGGTTCATGTACGTCTGTGGCTTGAGCACGCCCACGTCCATACCGCCGATGCGGCCGCGGCGGAAGAGGCCCTGGAACTTCTTGGTCTCGTCCTCGAGACCCGTACGCTCGCAGAGGCGATCGCACACCCAGAAGCCAACGTTGTGGGGTGTGTTTCCGTAGCGCTCGCCCGGGTTGCCGAGTCCCACGATCAGCCGCATGGCACCTGGAGCAAGCTCGCAGGCCTAGGAGCCTGCGGCGTCGCCTTCCTCTTTGGCAGCGGCTCCTTCGGCCGCGGCTGCCGACGCAGATGCGCGCGAAGCGATGATATGCGCCACGGCGAGCTTCGGGTCGCTGACCAGCTCGATTCCCTCGGGCAGCGGGATATCCTCGGTGTGAAGCGAATCCCCGAGGCTCATGTCGCTCACGTCGACGTTCACTACCGAGGGGATCGAAGTGGGCAGGCAGCGCACCTCGATCTCGCGCAGCAGGTTCTCGATCACGCCGCCCAGCTCGACCCCCTTCGCCTTGCCGACGAAGTGGATGGGAACCGTGACCTGGATCTTGCGCGAGGTGTCCACCGCATAGAAGTCGCAGTGAACGATCTGCTGCGAGACGGAGTCGCGCTGGAAGTCCTTCACGAGAACGGGCCGTCCCGCGACGGACGGATCTCCCACTAGGTCCATCAGCTGATTGGACTCGACCACGCGCTCGAGCTGGCGATGCCGCAGGCTGATCGAGATCGGGTTCGTATTCGGGCCGTAGAGCACGGCGGGGACTCCCCCCGCCGCCCGTAGCCGACGCGCCGCACCCTTCTTCCGAGAGTCGCGCAGTTCCACTTGGAGCTCAGTTCTTTCCATGATCGTTCTTTCCTCGAATGCAGGTTTCGGCTCAGTCTCAGATGAAGAGCGAGCTGATGGATTCCTCGTTGTGGGTCCGACGGATCGACTCTGCGAGCAGGGTTGCGATCGTGCAGACCCGGATCTTGTTGCAGGCCTGCGCTTCGTGGCGCAGCGGGATGCTGTCCGTGGTCACCAGCAGACTCAGCGGTGACTCCTCGATGCGCTTGATGGCGGGTCCGGATAGCACGGGGTGACTGACTGCAGCGGACACCGAGCTCGCGCCCGCTTGCATGACCGCGTGGGCGGTCTCGCAGAGCGATCCCGCCGTGTCGACGATGTCGTCCACGATCACGGCATGCTTGTCCTTGACCTCGCCGACGATGCGGTAGACGCGCGCGACGTTGGGCTCTGGGCGGCGCTTGTCGGCCACCGCGAGATCCGCATCCAGACGCTTGGCAAACGCCCCCGCGCGCTCTACGCCACCGGGATCCGGGGACACGATCACCAGCTCCTCGCGCGTGTGAACGACCTCCTGGATGGCGGGAAGCAGGACGGGCATGGCGAACAGATTGTCCACCGGGATATTGAAGAAGCCCTGGATCTGACCTGCGTGCAGATCGAGCGCGAGCAGCCGATCTGCTCCTGCGGCCGAGATGAGATCGGCGACCAGCTTCGCCGAGATTGGGGTGCGCGGCTTCACCTTGCGGTCCTGGCGAGCGTAGCCATAGTACGGCAGCACGGCGGTCACACGCTTGGCCGAGGAGCGCCGCATCGTGTCGAGCAGGATGAGCAGCTCCATGAGGTGTGTGTTGGCCGGCGCGGAGGTCGGCTGGATCACGAACACGTCGAGGCCGCGTACGTTGTCCGCCAGCTCGACCGAGATCTCGCCGTCTGCGAACGTACGGATATCCGCGCGCCCGAGGTCGGTGCCCAGGTAGTCGCAGATCGATCCCGCCAGCGCCGAGTTGGCGTTGCCGCTGAAGATCTTCATGCCGCTCATAGCGTTGACTCCCCGACCCTTCATGGTTGCTTCCGGATGGTGTGCTCGCCGGTGCTCGCTCCGGCCGAGCTCTTTTCGGTCTCGAAATGGCAGGGGCGGCAGGATTCGAACCTGCGAATGACGGGTCCAAAGCCCGTTGCCTTACCGCTTGGCGACGCCCCTTCCTGAATCGCCGAGCTCGAGAATCCTCTGATCTAGCGCTCTCTCCGCGCTTCCCAGCTCGTATCCAACGTGCTTTCAGGGCCCTGCGAGCTCGCCGGGGACCGAACCGCGATTGGCCTCTGGCCTGCCGGCAGGAGGCTCTCGGCGCGCAGCACCGCGCGCTCCGCTCGTTCCCGACTCTCGAAATGGCCGTAGACGGTCGGTCCGCTGCCCGACATGCCGGTCATGGTCGCCCCGCACTCGATCAGCACGGACTGCGCGGAGCCGATCTCGGGATGCCAGCTCCGCGCTACGAGCTCCAGATCGTTCGGAGGCCGAGAAACCACACCGGAGGGCCCTAAGAGCGCCGCGATACTAGACCCCCGTCGCGGGAGCGTCAATTGAGCAGATGCGGCAGCGTAGGCCTTGGGGGTCGAGATTCCGAAAGGAAAGCTCACCAGCACCCACTCGAGCATGGGTATGTCTCGGAGCGGTGTCAGCCGGTCGCCGATCCCGAGCGCTCGGCTCGGTGTCGGATCGAGAAAGAACGGGACGTCCGCTCCGAGCTCGCGGGCGAGTGAATGACGTCGCGTCCGTGGGAGGTGCTTGCCACAGAGCTGCTCCAGTCCGCGCAGCACCGCAGCAGCATCAGATGAGCCTCCACCCAGGCCGGCAGCCACGGGAATCCGCTTGTGCAGTTGGATGAGCGCTCCCCCCGGTTGCTCGAGCGCGCGCAAGGTTCGCTCCGCGGCCCGGTGGGCCAGATTGTCCGCGCCCTCGGGCAGCTCCGCGCCAGACACGCGAACTTCTATGCCCGCTGCGTTCGTGCGCTCGATCCGCACGTCGTCCCAAAGGTCGATGGGGAGGAAGATCGTCTCGATTTCGTGGTACCCGTCGGAGCGTCGCTCGAGGATCTCCAAGCCGAAGTTGATCTTGGCCGGGGCGCGCAGCGTGACGTGCACGGGCTACGCGGGTTTGGCGTCAGCCGGGGAACGACCGCTCGCCTGGCTCCGCTTCACCTCCACATAACGCATCTTCAGGTCGTGGATGGCCTGCGAAAGGAGCTGCTCTTCCTCTGCGTCCAGATTTCCGACGGTCTTGGCCTTCAGGAGTTCCAGCATCTCGATCGTCTGCTTCCCCATCGCCAGATCGACCTTCGGGTCGGGGCCCTGAGCGGCGCCGAGCGCCTCGGCGAGAGGTCCACCGAGTGGCACGCCGAGGTGGAATAGTGCCGAGGTGGACAGGGAGAGGATCAGCGCAGAGAACGTCATCGGCTCTGCAGGAGAGGATTCCGCACCCCTCGGAGTGCCTACGAGATCGAAGCCCTTGCCCGTCTCCGATTCAGCCATCCGTTCGCGCGCTCCCTCGCTCACCCGACTCAGGCTGGCTCGAGTGTAGCTCGGGTGCGGAGAGTGGAGCTGACTCGAGGTGAGGGGCATCCGGGGAGTCTGCGGAGTCGATCTGTTTGAGCGCCAACACGAGCCGAACGACCGCGGTGGCGGTCGATCCGATGGCGATCACCCAGAGACCCAGAATCAGCTGGTTGGCGAGCGAGAACACCAGCAGCACGAGGCATCGCTCCGCTCGTTCCATCCAGCCCACCGTGAACTCTCCCAGCTCGACTTCCGCGCGTGCTCGCGTGTAGCTGGTCATGACGGCGCCGGAGAGGGCCCAGCAGACGAGCATCGCCAGCCATGGAGAACCCGTCCGAGCCGCTCCGACCAACATGCCACTGAAGATCAGCAGATCGGACACCCGGTCCATGGTCGAGTCGAAGAACGCACCTGCGCGTGACTCCGTGCCCTGGATTCGGGCGACGATCCCATCGATCAGATCACAGGCTCCCGCTGCGATCAGCAACAGCCCGGCAAGCTGCACCCAGCCGAGAGCGTAGGCACCTGCCACCACCCCGGAGAGCAGGACGCCGAGTAGGGTGAGCTGATCCGGAGTGAGGGGAATGCGTCGAACCGCAGGTGCGAGTCCGAGCACCCAGTCGTCGACGCGTCGTCCGAAGTGCTCCTTGATCACGCTCCGACCTCGTCAGCCTTCGAGGTCCGAGCGTTCGGACCGGTAGGCGCTCTGCTTCTCGGTGTCGGCGAGCGAGCGGCGAATGCGTTCGTTCCTGACCTTGGCCTCGGCCAGGAGTCGCTCGCGTACACGCTCCGGATCGCCAGAATCCGAGTCGATGCGTGAAGCTAGGTCGGGCAGCTCCTCGGCGAGCCTGTCGATATCCTTCTTGAGGACGCGTCCCTGCAGATGAAGCTCGCGCTCGAGAATGCGCTTGTCGGTGGTCGAATCGATCTTCATGGTGGATGGCTCCGTCGCGCTCGGTGCGCCTGAATATTCGAGGACGTAGCAGCGTCGCGCATGGTAGCAAGGGACGAGCGCCTTGGCTTGTCCCTGCGTTGACAGGTCGAAGATTGCTGGGATATCATCGGAAACTTATATAAATCAGGTATTTACGTGATTTTTCTCATGGCTCGGGGCGATTCTCGGCAGCGGCTCCGAGGCGCTCGGTCGGGGGCGCGTCGAAAGGAGATCCAGGTACGTGTTGTGCTCGTCTAACCTACTCCGGGGGCGAACCCGGACGACCATGCTGCTGCTTGCGCTCGGGATCTCCTTCGGTTGTGCGGGTAGCGGGGATCCCGCTTCCGAGCCAGCTCCGAAGACCGCGGAAGAGCTGTTTGGCGAAGCCAATGAGACCTTGAACGGGTTCAGCGTTCTCTACCTGCTCGAGAGCGTCGACTATCCGCGTGCGATCGCGCAGTTCCAGGAGATCATCGACAACTACCCGTTCTCGGAGTTCGCCACCCTGTCGGAGCTCAAGATCGCGGACGCCTACTTCGATCAGCGCGACTACGTGCAGGCGGCCAGCTTCTATCAGGAGTTCGTCGAGCTGCATCCCACGCATCCGAAGGTTGCCTACGCGCTGCTGCGCAACGGTGAGTGTGCTTTCCAGCAGATGCTGGCACCCGATCAGGATCAGGGGAAGACGCGCGAGGCGATCCAGCTCTTCGATGCCTTGACCGACCGCTTTCCGCGTACCGAGGAGGCGGCGCGCGCCGTCGAGCTACGCGTCCAAGCCCGCGAACAGCTCGCGATCCACGAGGTGGTGATCGGCGACTTCTACTTCGAGACCGAGAAGTACCACGCGGCGGTTCCTCGCTACGTGGATGCGCTCGAGTTCTCGCCACAACACGAGGGATTCCGACGCACCCGCGCCCGTCTCGGCATGTCACTACGCCGCGTCGGCCAGACCGAGAAGGGCGACGCGCTGCTGCAGGATGCGCTCTCCGATCCAGAGCTCGATGGCGACACGCGCGAGCGAGGCGAGGTGGAGCTGGGCTTCGCGGTGGCCGTGCGGGATCCTGCCGCGGAGGAATCTGGCAGCTCCGACTCGGGCGGCGGCTGGTGGTTCTGGCCCTTCGGGGGCGGTGGAGACGACACCGTCGAGTCCGCAGCCACGGAGGACTCCGAAGAGGTTCCGAGCCAGGCAGTTGCGGCTTCACAGTTGGGGGTCGCTGCGGAGGCGCGAGAGGCATCCAATGCTTCAGCCTCTTCTCCCACAGGTTCCGAGGAAGACTCGGCCGCTTCTGAGGCCGTGTCCGACGCGCCAGAGTCAGAGTCCGAAGCGGAGGAGTCCTCGCGCCGCTGGTATTGGCCTTTCTAGAGGACTACGCGTGGGTGGCGCGGTTCCAAGCCGCAACCATGGCCGCGTAGCTGCCCCCGCGCGCCGCGAGCTCGCTATGGTTGCCGAGTTCTGAGATGCGCCCGTGCTCCAGGACCGCGATGGCGTCGGCTCGAATTGCCGTGCTGAGCCGGTGTGCGATCAGAATGGCAGTGCGCCCCTCGAGCAGCACGTCCAGCGCGTGTTCGACCAATGACTCCGTGCGGAGGTCCAGATTCGAGGTGGCTTCATCGAGGATCAGCACTCGAGGCTGTGCCATGAACGTGCGCGCCAGAGCGATCAGCTGGCGCTCCCCAGCCGACAAGGTGACGCCGCGCTCGTGACAGGGGGTCTCGATCCCACGCGGCAAGCGCTCGATGAGCTCGCGAATGCCGACCGCTTCGCAGGCCGTGAGCACCTCGTCGTCGTTCGCGTCGGGTCGCGCGAAGGCCACGTTCTCGCGAATCGTTCCCCTGAACAGAAAGGGCTCCTGAGGCACCACGCCGATCTGACGCCGCAGGGAGTCGATCTGAAGCTTGCGTAGGTCGTATCCGTCGATGCACAGCGACCCGGATACCGGGTCGTAGAGCCGAGTCAACAGCTTGGCTACAGTGGACTTGCCGGCGCCGGTAGGGCCGACGAGTGCCAGGCTGGTGCCCGCCGGAATGTCCAGCTCGATCTCTCTCAGCACGAGGCGCTCGGGGTCGTAGCCGAAGCTCACTCGATCGAAGGTGATGTGCCCGGAGGTTCGCGGTAGCGGGATCGCGTCGCGCGCTTCGCGAATCGAGGGCTTTTCTGCGAAGACCCCCTTCAGCTTGCGCAGCGCTGCGTCACCGCTCTGGTAGGTGTTGTACAGCTGGACGAGCTCTTGAATCGGACTGAAGAACGTGCCCACGTAGAGGACGAAGGCTGCGAGATCGCCTGGGCTGAGCTCTCCACGTGCGACCATGTGGCCACCGATGACCAGTACGATCGCCTGGGCTCCGATGTCTACGGCAGTCGTACCGGGGCCGTAGATCGCGGCGATCCGTGCCGCACCGATGTTGGCATCGCGATGTCGCGCCAGGATGCGGCGGTGGCGCAACACATTGTGGCGTTGCCGGTTGAACATCGCGACGACGCGGACGCCCGCAAGGCTCTCCTGCAGGTCTGCGAGTACGTCTGCGATTCGTTCTCGCACGCGGTCGTAGGCGCGCCGCGATTGCCCTCTGAACCACACCGTCGCGACCACCATGACGGGCAGGATCACGGCGAGCACGACGCCCGCGAGCCTCGGATTGCGCCAAGCCAGGATGCTCACGACCACGAGCAAGGTCATTCCCTGCACCGCGAGGTTGACGAAGCCCTCATGGAACAAGGTCGAGAGCGCCTGAACGTCGCTCGTCATACGCGTCATGATGCGCCCGCTCTTCTCACGCGTGTAGAAGTCCAGACCGAGAGTTTGGAGCTGGCGGAATACGCTGAGCCGCAGGCTGTACATGAGACGTTGGCCGACCCGTGCTGTCGCGCGGATACGGACGTGGTTCAGCGCGAGATGCAGGGCGATCGACGCGAAATAGGCTACGACGACCCAAGCGAGGACGCGCGGATTCCGCGCGCGAACACCTGAGTCGATTCCGATACCGAAGAGCAGCGGGCCCACGAGCAGCGCGATCTGCTCGCCCGTGACCAGGAGAGCGGCGATCAGCAGACCCGCGCGTTGCGGCCGCAGGATGTGCCAGAGATCGAACTGTCGACGCCCGTCTTCGCCAGCCGGTGGAAGCTCGACTTCCCGTGGCTCTGGGGCGGGCTCGTCTGCGAGTAGTTCCGCAACGCGCTCGCGGTACTCTGGGGGTATGCCGCCGAAGGGAAGCGCTCCCGGAATGCCGACGGGAGCCTGGATGCCGACGCCGGGAATCATCAGCCGAGGGTCTCCTCTTCGAGGTCTCTCAGTCCCAGCCGGACGGCCGCAGGCTCCGCAGTCGCTCGCGGTCGCGCGAGGCGATCCGTGTTCTGGACGTGCACCGCGGATCCGCGCGCTTCGTCGCTCTCCTCCCAGCGTTCGAGTGTGGCCCTGTAGGCGGGGCACTCGATCCAGAGTCGCTCGTGAGGGCCGTCCGCTGCGATCACTCCGTCTTCGAGTAGCACGACTCGCTCTGCCAGCCGAACCGTCGAGAGGCGGTGCGCGATGATCAGAGTAGTGCGCCCCTGCATGAGCTTGCGCAGAGAGGCATGAATGCGGTTTTCGAGCTGAACGTCGATCGAGCTGGTCGCATCATCCAGAATCAAGATCGTCGGATCGAGCAGCAAGGTTCTCGCGATCGCCAGTCGTTGCCGTTGCCCCCCCGAGAGCGTATAGCCCCGCTCGCCGATGAGGGTGTCATATCCCTTGGGTAGGTTCGAGATGAAGTCGTGCGCCCCGGCCGTGCGGGCGGCCGCACGAACGTCGTCCCGAGATGCGGTGGGGAGTCCGTACGCGATGTTGTTGTGAACCGTGTCGGAGAACAGGAACGGATCGTCCAGTACCAGCCCCATCTGTGCACGCAGGCTTTCGAGCTGGTACTCGCGGATGTCGCGGCCGTCGATGCGTACCTCTCCTGTGCCCACGTCGTAGAAGCGCGGAAGTAAACGCGCGAGCGACGATTTTCCTGCGCCTGTGCGCCCCACGATGGCGACCGTCTCACCTGCCTTGATGTGCAGGTTCAGATCGCGGAGGACTGGCGGCAGGTCTGGATAGCCGAAGCAGACACTGCGAAACTCGATCTCGCCGCGGGTACTTCGCAAGGGGATGGCCCGCGGATCGTCGAACGGCTCTGGCTGGGCATCGAGTACCTCGAAGATTCGATAGGCCGAGGCTGCAGCGCGCTGCGTCATCACCATCAGAAAACCGATCAGGCGAAAAGGTGCCTGCAGGCGGATCACGTAGAAGTTGAACGCGACGAGTGCGCCGATCGTCGTCTGGCCCTGGAGGACGAGCCAGCCGCCGATACCCAGCAGCAGAGCCCGCGAGACGCGTGGAAGTGCGGCGAGCCAAGGAGCGTAGCGCGCGCGAATATCTGCTTGGCGTACGATCGCCCAGCGCAGTCGCTCGGCCGCCGCAGCCAGCCGATCGATCTGATTGCCTTCTGCGCGAAACGTCTTGACGATGCGAACGCCCGCTACGCTCTCCTCGACGATGGATGCGATGTCAGCTTGTCGCGCCTGGACCACCCACGAGATTGGAAACAGCCGGGTCCGCAGCGCCAGGCCGAGGAAGTAGACGCCAGGCAGAGTCAGTAGCGACGCGGATGCGAGCAACAGACTCTCCTGGATCATAAGGCCGAGTGCGAGACTGAACGAGAGGCCGGCGGACAGCAAGCGAGGTGCGAACGCGAGGAACATCTGCACGGCGCGGATGTCTGCGTTGGCACGCGAGATCAACTGCCCCGTTTGTGCCGCATCGTAGAACGAGAATGGGAGCCGTGTCAGGTGCTCGTGCATCAGCGCGCGCAGGTTGTACTCGATGGCCTGATTGCTGCGCGAGCCCGCGACTCCCGACAGGTAGCCCAGCGCGAACTGGATTGCTGCGAGTCCCGCGAGCACGATGATGAAAGGTGCCAAGGGGTAGGGGGCTCCTGGAGCCGTTGGCTCGAGCCCGGCCCAGGCGAGCAGCCACGCAGTGAGCGGCTTCGGATTGGGAGGTGAGAATACTGCGACATCGAGCACCTGGCCGATGGTCCAGATGATCCCGACAGAGACCGCGGACAACAGGATCAGAAGGGTAACCGTCGTCGCGATCAGGCCGCTGTGCGCACGCAGGATCGGCGCGGAACGTCGAAACCAGCCGAGCTCCCGGTTGGGGTGAATCCGCGATCTCGGAGGTGGTGCAGCCCCCTCCCCGAGCGGGAGATGCTCGTGCGGGAGATGCGAGACGTGATCTGCGTCTGGCCCTTTGATGGTCATGACCTTCCTGCATGGATCTACGGCATGCCATCTTACACGCAGGTCGCAGCCCGGGTCGGCTCGAATCTGTGGCAGATTCGCGGGGTGTGTTCGGGTGGAGGGTAGATCCCAGCGCTCCGGCGCGCTGTTGGCCCCCCAATCGAATACACCCGGTTGCGTCGTATGTGACGGCCCAATCCCTCACCCGCAGGGTCGCCGAGCCGGCTTCTGCTCGATACACTCCGGAGAGGGCCTGACACCCCGCCGAGCGCGGGTTTGCGGGGCATCCATTCTCGACGTCCCATGGAAGGCGCGTATGCAAAGTCATTCAGTGAATCACCTCCGCGTGCTCTCGCCACAGATCTCCCTACGCGTGATCGTTCTGCTCCTCCTCATGAGTGGGGTTGCCGGCTGTGGCTACAATGCCGTGATCGATCTCGACGAAGAAGTGAAGGCTGCATGGGCCGAGGTGCAGAACCAGTATCAGCGCCGCGCGGATCTCGTTCCCAACTTGGTCAATACGGTGAAGGGATCCGCGAACTTCGAGCGTGAGACCTTGCAAGCCGTCGTCGAAGCGCGCTCCCGGGTGGGGCGTCTCGAGGTCGACTCGAGCACGATCGATGATCCAGCGAAGCTGCAGGCATTCGAGCAGGCGCAGGGTCAGCTCTCTGGAGCGCTCTCGCGTCTGTTGGTCACGGTCGAGCGTTATCCAGATCTGAAGGCCAGCGGTGCATTTCGCGATCTGCAGGCTCAGCTCGAAGGAACCGAGAATCGAATCACTGTGGCACGGCGTCGCTATATCGAGCAGGTTGCGGCCTACAACAAGCTGGTACTCCGCTTTCCGACCTCGATTGGAGCCTCTCTACGCGGAAAGGACGTTCGGCCGACGTTCGAAGCAACCCGGCCGAACGCGGACCAGCCTCCTGAGGTTCAGTTCTAGTGTACTACGTCCAGGCCGCCGTTGACTTTGGATGCGGCATACGCGCGCACTAGATCGATGAGTCGAGTCGGCGGCTCTCGACAGAGGTGCATGGCGGTCTCCATCCTGTGCGTGCTCGCGCTCTCGATTGCCAACTCGCTGCTCGCGCAGATTGCTGTCCCCAAACTCGAGGGGCGAGTGAATGATTTGGCGGGGCTTCTGGCGCCGAGTTCGCGCATCGAGCTCGAGCGGAAGCTCGGTGACTACGAGCGACGCACGGGCCATCAGTTCGCACTACTCACCGTCGCTTCGCTCGAAGGGGAGCCGATCGAGGATTTCTCGATCCGCGTGGTGGAGAGCTGGCAGCTCGGGCGTTCGGATGCAGACGACGGACTGCTCCTCGCGATCTCGCAGGGGGATCGCAAGATGCGGATCGAGGTGGGCTATGGGCTCGAGGGGAGCATCACCGATGCGCTGTCTGCTCGAGTCATTCGTCAGGTGCTGGTTCCCGCCTTTCGATCCGGTCGTTTCGATGCGGGGGTCGACGAGGCGATGGATCTGCTCATGCGCGCTGGAGCCGGTGAATCGGTTGCGCTGCCTGCTCGAGGAGCATCCGGTCGGACGCGTCAGATTCCGAGCTGGCTGTTCTATCTCGCCGTCGGCGCATTCATCCTGCTGGCTCGACTGATGAATGGACCTGGCGGGGGCGCTGGGCTGAGGCGTCGCGGAGGTCTTGGATACTATGGGGGTGGCCCCTTCGGCGGTGGATTCGGCGGAGGTGGTGGGGGCGGCTTTGGCGGAGGCGGGGGCGGCTTCGGGGGCGGTGGCTCCTCGGGGAGCTGGTGAGGCGATGGCAGAGCTGCTGACCGCGGAGGAAGAGGCGCGTATCGAAGCGCTGATCGGCGAGCTGGAGCAGTCTACCGCCGGTGAGCTCGTGGTCGTCGTCGCCCGTCGCTGCGACGACTACGCCGCTTGGCGCGTGCCATGGGTCGGGGGGCTGACCGTCGTGATCGCGCTCAGTGTGTATCTCTGGGTGCCGCTGGTTCCACCCGAGGCGATCTTCGTGGGTCAGCTCGTGCTCGGGGCGGCCCTCTGGCGACTGAGCGGGATCAAGCCCTGCGTGCGTTGCTTGGTTCCCAGGCAAGAATTCTCGGATAGGCTTTCGGCGATGGCACAGCAACTCTTCGTCGCTCGCGGGGTCACCGAGACACGGGATCGAAGCGGAGTGCTGCTGCTCATCTCGGAGCTCGAGCACGGCGTCCAGATCCTCGCCGATCGGGGCATCCACATGCGTGTTGGAGCGGACGCGTGGAAGAAGCAGACGGACGCGATCATCGCGGCGATCCGCGCCGGCCGCCCTGCAGACGGAATCTGCGCGGCACTGCGAGAGATCGGTGCGCACCTGGCAGAAGCGTTCCCCCCGCGCTCCGACGACATCAACGAGCTAGCGGACGCCATCCAGCGTTTGGACTGACCAAGCAGTTCACCCGGTCTCGTCAGGGGTTGTGGAATCGCGGATGCCGGGCCCAATCGCGGACTCATACGGCCCGGCATCCGCGATTCCACAACCCGATCGTCCGCGGCGGGCTGCCAGGGTGGATGGGGTGGGTTGCTCGGGTAATTGCCTTCGCCCCGACGCAGGGGGCCGGTGCGGGGGATCGGAGTCGTGACGATAGGGGAGCCGACCCCCAGCTGGGCACGTGCGTCCGCCCTCCAAGGTCTCTTCCCCAGACCGTCTTCTATCCGAGATGACCAGGCTCGGGAGTCACGGCTGGTCGGGCCGTATGAGTCCGCGATTAGGCCCGGCCAGCCGTGACTCCCGAGTCCCCTGACGAGGGCTCGCGAGATGTTCCGGCTAACGACTCGGGCGTGATGTACTCAGAAGCGGTCGATCTTGAGCTGTTCGCCGCCTGCGGAGTCGGTGTCCGGCTTGGAGTCTTCGGTCTCGAAGTCGTCCCAGCTGGAGTCCGAGGTTCCGGAGATCCCCTTGAAGCGCAGTGCGAAGTCGTCTGGGTTGGCGACGTGGTGTAGGGCGTCGTCGTAGGTGACCAACCCGCGCTTGATCAGCGACATCAGGGACTGGTCGAAGGTCTGCATGCCGTACGTGGTGTAGCCCTTCGAAATCGAATCGTGGATCTCGGTGGCGCGTTCCTTGTCGCCGATACACTCCCGAATGCGCGCTGTAGAGACCAGAACCTCTACCGCCGGGACGCGACCACGCCCATCGGCACGCGGCACGAGACGTTGGCTGATGATCCCCTTCACGACGCTAGCGAGCTGAAGGCGGATCTGCTGCTGCTGATGCGGTGGGAACACCGACACGATACGCGAGATGGTCTCGGTCGTGTCGATCGTGTGGAGGGTGGACATGACCAGATGTCCGGTTTCGGCCGCGGTCAAAGCGGTGGAGATGGTCTCGAAGTCCCGCATCTCACCCACCAGAATGACGTCTGGATCCTGGCGAAGAGCGCCGCGCAGCGCGGCGGCGAACCCGTTCGTATCTACGCCAACCTCTCGCTGATTCACCATGGAGCGCTTGTCGCGAATCAGGAATTCGATCGGGTCTTCGATGGTGATGATGTGACAGGTCCGGTTGGTGTTGATGTGGTCGATCATCGCAGCCAAGGTGGTCGACTTTCCGGATCCGGTCGTGCCGGTCACGAGCACCAGGCCGCGGGCTTCCATCGAGATCCGCTCGACTACCTTCGGGAGATGGAGCTGGTCGATCGTCTTCACGCCGAATGGGATCGCGCGGAACACGATCCCGATCGTGCCTCGCTGCATGAACGCGTTGACGCGAAATCGGCCCAGTCCGGGTATGGAGTAGGCCAGATCCACCTCGTGATGTTCGTCGAAGTAGAGCTTCTGACCTTCGGTAGTGATGCTTGCGAGCATGGAATGGAGTAGTTCGGGCTGAAGGCGCTCCCCGTCCTTTAGGGGAACGAGCGCCCCATCTACGCGGAAGAGCGGCGGAAGGCCCGCTTTGAGATGGATGTCCGAGGCTTGTCCCTTGATCGCAATCCTAAGGATGTCGTTCAGTTCCATGCGCCGCCGTTCCTGTCCACCTGGGATCCGTGTCGGGCCAGACTCGTAGGTCGAGCGAGCGGAAGAAGCGCGTGTTCAGGCGATCGTTCCGCTCCCTGGCGGCCCTTGGCAGGGACGTAGGTGAATCGCTGTTCTGCAGCTGAGAATCGACGTGAGCAGAGGGATCCTTGAGGTGGTCGGGAGCGCAGTGGCGCGTGTGTCTGCTCTCGGGCGGAATCCGGCTTGTGCACTCGGATTCCGCCCGGACGAGCGACCCGAGGGGTCAGTCGGTGGCCTCGGTGGGGTCTGACTCCTCGTCCTCCCCTGTCACCGGGGTTCCGACCTTGAGACCCGCGTGGTTGTACACGAGCTCCGAAATCCTGTCATAGACGTCCGGATTCTCTTTGAGAAAGCGCTTGGCATTCTCGCGTCCCTGGCCGACGCGTGTGCCTTCGAAGCTGAACCAGGTCCCGCTCTTCTCGATCACTCCCAGCTCCGCGGCCAGGTCGAGAATGTCACCTTCGCGCGAGATTCCGTGGTTGAACATGATGTCGAACTCCGCCTGGCGGAAGGGAGGAGCGCACTTGTTCTTGACCACCTTGACCCGTGTGCGGTTCCCGATGGCGTCCGTCCCGTCCTTGATCTGGCCGATGCGGCGCACGTCGAGTCGCACCGACGAATAGAACTTGAGCGCATTTCCGCCAGGTGTGGTCTCTGGGTTGCCGAACATGACCCCGATCTTCATGCGTACCTGGTTGATGAAGATCATGGCTGTCTGAGACTTGGACAAGGTACCCGTCAGCTTCCGCAGGGCTTGGCTCATGAGACGGGCCTGCAGACCTACATGTGTGTCGCCCATCTCGCCTTCGATCTCTGCGCGCGGCACGAGTGCCGCCACGGAATCGATCACGACGATGTCTACTGCACCCGAGCGAACCAGCATGTCCGATATTTCGAGCGCCTGCTCACCGGTGTCGGGCTGTGACACGAGCAGC
Organism: Pseudomonadota bacterium; assembly: GCA_003247575.1. Taxonomy (GTDB): domain Bacteria; phylum Myxococcota_A; class UBA9160; order SZUA-336; family SZUA-336; genus SZUA-336. The sequence goes on along the minus strand of QJZC01000058.1, from coordinate 46,597 downwards.
TCCTCGATGTTCACGCCGAGCCGCCCGGCGTACTGGATGTCGAGCGCATGCTCTGCATCGATGAATGCCCCGACTCCCCCCTGTCGCTGGCAGTTGGCGACGGCGTGGAGGGCGAGTGTGGTCTTGCCCGACGACTCCGGTCCATAGATTTCGACGACGCGCCCGCGGGGATAGCCTCCGATGCCGAGCGCGATGTCCAACGAGGGAGACCCCGAGGGAATGGAAGGCAGGGCCTCGCGCGGCTCGCCGCTGCCGAGCACCATGATGGCGCCCTTGCCGAACTGCTTCTCGATGGATGAGACGGCGAGGTCGATTGCCTTCTGCTTCGTCGGTTCTGAGGACTTCGTGGATCGCGCCATGCTTGATTTCTCCTAAAAATCTGGGGCGAAAGGGTGGAAATCGTCCGAGCTCTCGTCTGTGGGCGGTCCGATCGGAAGTCGGGCCAGCGGCAGATGGGTAGCTCCGGAAGGGGCGAGGCGGCTCTCGAACAACACCACGTCGGCGACTGGAAAGGACATGGGGTCGGGAGCGCGTAACTGCTCGAGGGCGACGGTGCACGGCTCGCGCAGTCTGCCCAAGGTGAGATGCGGTTGGTATGGACGCCGGTCGCGTGCCGCTCCGAGACGTCCGGCCGTGGAGTCGAGTTTGCGTGCGATGCGGGCGAGCTGGGAAGCGCCACGTTGGATTCCGATCCAGATCACCCGCGCTGAACGCTGATGTGGGAAAGCACCGAGGCCCGCCAAGGTTACCTCGAAAGGGGGAGTGCGCAGCAGCTTTGTCGCGGCTTGGCGTGCGAGCCGCGGGATACTGCCTTCCGGGAAATCACCCAAGAACTTGAGGGTGATGTGGAGGTTCTCGGATGGCACGACCCGGAGCTCGGAATGTGTCTGCTCGAGCTCGGTGCACAGCGAGCCCAGTCGGTCGCGCACCGCGGTCGGGACCTCGACAGCGAGAAAGCAGCGCAGAGTCGCGTCGCTCATGTGCGTTGCTCCGAGCGGGCAGGGTGGGAGCTACTCGGCTTGGCCGGATCGAACGCCGCCGAACGCAGCCGCGGAAAGGTCTCATCTGGAAGTTCCAGTCCAATCACGGTGCGACGAATCCATTCGAGCGCGATCTGTGCTGCCAGACGCTTGTTGCGCCCCCGATCGCGCGTCAGCTGGTACTGTCGCGCGCGGGTTCCCGTGGACGTTGCCAGCGCGATCCAGAGCGTCCCGATCGGAGTGTCGTGCTCATCGCTGTCGGGGCCGGCTATGCCGGTGACCGCGATCCCCAGATCCGCACCCGTTCGACTACGCATGGCCGTGGCGAGCTGCAGGGCGACCTGCTCGGAGACGGCTCCGTCTTTGCGGAGCACTTCCGCGGAAACTCCGAGCTCTCGCATCTTGCTTGCGTTCGAGTAGCAGACGATGCTCTCGAGCAGATACTTCGAGCTTCCCGGATTCTCGGTGAGGAGGTGCGACAGCAGGCCGCCGGTGCAGGACTCGGCGACGGCGATACGAAGCTCGTGTTGGAGTAGGAGCTCGCCGACGGTGGCTTCCAGCGTCTGGTCGCTCTCGGCGATCAAGGTTGCGCCGAGCCGGTCCCGAATGGCATCTACCGCGTGTCTGAGCTTCGACTCCGCCTCGGCTGGAACGTCGCCGCGTGCGACCACGCGAACCAGGTTGTCGGGGAATTGTGTCCGGAAGCCGAGCGTCAGATTCGGGTCTCCCTGGGCGATGTCGCTCAGCTCCTGGTCCAAGGTGGACTCTCCCAGGCCGAAGGTGCGCAGCAGCTGAGCCCGCACGGGGCGCGCCGCGGCGCCGTTCGCAGCGCGCTCCTCAGCGATGCGCGGCAGGATCTCCTGATCGACCATGCGGTAGAGCTCTCGTGGCACCCCAGGCGTGCAGAAGATCAGGCAGTCCTCGATACGGAGCATGAAGCCGGGCGCAGTCCCGAGGGGATTCGCCAGAATCTCCGCTCCCTTGGGAAAGTCGGCCTGCTTGGCGTTGTTCTCGCTCATCTCGCGTCCGACCGACGCGAAGTAGCTCCGCATACGGTCGACGGTCGCCTGATCGCGTTCGAGTGGGAGGCTGAACGTTCGCGCGACCACCTCGGTCGTGATGTCGTCGCGCGTCGGGCCGAGCCCACCGGAGATGAGCACGATGCGCGCCCCGTCCGAGGTCGCCGCGCGCAGCTGCTCGGAAATCGGCTCGGGGTCATCCGCGACCGTCACGTGCCGCGTCGTCTCGATGTCGAGTCGCAGCAGGCGCTCGGAGAAGAAGGACTTGTTCGAATCGACGATCTCGCCGCGCAGCAGCTCGTCTCCGATCGTCAGTACCCACGCGTCGATCTGTCTCACCACAGTCCTCCTGGAAACAGAATGCGCCACAGGAGCTGTCCAGCCAAATTTGCGTAGATCGCCGCCACCCAGTCGTCGGCCATGATTCCGATCCCACCCCCCAGCGCTTCGCAGTGCCGTGCCGGGGGCGGCTTCCAGATGTCGAAGATCCGGAAGAGGAGGAAGCCCGTGATGAGCACCTCTGTGCGGGGAGGCAGGGTCAGTAGGCTGATCCAGGTACCGGACACCTCGTCGATCGTAATGCGGCCGTCGTCCTTCTTGCCGAGGAGTCGCTCGGCACGACCCGCCGCCCAGACTCCCGCCATAGAGATGGCGGCGGTAGCCAGGACGAGCAGAGCGACGCCGATCGGTGAATCTGGACCGACCTCGACGGCGCCGAGCAGAAGGAGGGCTAGAAGGTAGAGCCCGACCGCGAGCGCCGATCCGGCGGTTCCCGGAGCCACCGGGCTGTAGCCGGATCCCCCTCCGGTCGCTAGCAGCAGGATGAAAATTCTCATTTGTTTCCAAAGACTTCGAGAGGGTGGGGCGGCTCTCGCGATCGTAGGCAGCGGAGCTCTCCGGGTCAACTGGCGTCACGCGGGGCACCGGATCCACCTGGGGGAATTGCGCCGAGTGGAGCCGGGGGAGCTCCTTCTGAGACTGCCGGAATCGCCGCGAGGCATGCGACGAGTGACGAAGTCGGCAGACCCTGGCGGAATCGGCGGATCCTGCGCCCCGCGTGTCATTTGCGAATAAATAGCGAAAATGAGCCGATTGTCGAGTTCGAACCGATTCAAGGGCTCTGCTCCTCCCGCCGAATTGCGATGAGGATGCACCGGATTCGCCGGCTGCCTTGGCGGGGGACGTCTGGATGAGTGGAGCCGGTTGGCGAGCAGCCACGGCGATGCCGCTGCTATTGGAGCTGACCCGCGCTCTGCGCGCGCGTCGGTTCTATCTACCTGAGGACCCAGCTCAGGCGAGCGTGCTCCAGCGTGCAGCCCGGGTCTGGACGGCCGCGCTCGCGCGCAGCGCGGTGCTGAGCTTGCATGCCGAAGAGAACGGCTTCGAGCTCGGGGTGGGTGTGCAGTTGTCGGGGCCCGGGCTGGGCGATCTCTCGCGGGCTCTGCGCGATGCAGGGGTGAGCAGCTTGGTCGTCCTGCCGGGGCTTCGCGAGGAGGAGTTTCTGCTCTTCGTCGGACTCTTGGCGCGCGCGGCGGACGCCGCCGCTCCGGAGCCTGGACTGATGCGGGCGTTGGCAACCGCGGAGCTGCCCCACATTTGCTCCGGGGATGCCGGTCCGATCTCCCTCGTTCGCGAGGAGCTCGCTCGCGAGGGCGCGCGGGAGACGGGTCGCCCCGAGCCCGACGGCCCCCAGGATTCCGGCTCCGACTCGGATTCCGACCTCTCCAGTGGACAGCAGGTCCAAGCCGACGCCGAGCCGCCCGAAGCCGAAGCGCCCATCGAGTCCGCCTTGCCGAGCTCGCACGAGATTACTGGAGAGCTCGCGTTCGACGCGAACCCGATCGACGACCTGATCGCCGAGTTGGAACGATCGCCGAGCCTGGCCAACTACGAACGCGTGTGCCGGTCGATCGCCAGCGAGCTCGAGCAGCGCATGCACGACAAAGACTACGTGGACGCGTACCGCACGGCGCTCGTCTTGGGTCGGCATAGCGCTGGTTTGGGTCCCAAGCTGGTGCAGGTGCCCCGCTGCGCATCGGACACGCTTCGGAACCTCGTCTTCGGTAGTGAAGAACTCCTGCGAATATCCGTCCAGCGCGCCTATGCACCTGCGACCGGCTCGGCCGTCGAAGCCGTGCAGCTCCTCGTTGCTCTCGGAGCCGAGATCGTTCCGCGTCTGCTCGAGGAGCATACGCGCGGTTCCGAGGATGCGCAGGCGCTCACGCCGGGCATCCTCGTGGTGATGGGGGACTCCGCGCTTCCCGTGCTCATCTCCGAGCTCGGTGCAGAGAGTCCTGCGCGCGTACGGCGCGCGGCACGACTGCTCGGGGAGATGCAACATCCCCGCGCCGAGTCGCCCTTGATCTCGTTGCTCGGCAGCTCGAACGACGACGGGATTCTGCGCGAAGCCGCGCGCTCGCTGGCCCGCATCGGTACCCGGCGGAGCATCACGACTCTGTGCGATGCGCTCACGTCGCGGAGAGGCCGTGTCGCCTGGGCGGCGGCCTACGGGCTGGGTTGGACGGGCGAGCAGCGGGGGCGTGCGGCGTTGTGCGAGGTCGTGCGGGACCCGGGACGCTCGGGCGACCAGGTCCGTCTGCAGGCGGTGTCCAGCCTCGCGCGACTTGGAGGCGCCGATGCGATCGAAGCGCTCGCCGACAGTCTCGAGGAGTCCGGCGGATGGAACCGGAAGCGGGTCCGGGGCTTCCGACTCGCGGTCGTCGAAGCGCTTGGCCGCATGCAGGGCGAGCGGGCGCGCTCCGTGCTCGAACGCGGAATGCGCGAGGGGGATCGCTTTCTGCGCGATGCCTGCGAGAAGGCCCTGCGCGGGTTACAGTAGCACGGTGGGTAACGCCGGCCGTGCGCGGTAGGTCGGGCCGCGATTCGGTCGAGTGGGCGTCCATAGTCGCCGCGATCGGGTCGATGGTTTTTTTTCGGGCCGACCGAATTCGGGTCGAACAAGTCCCAGCGGCGGTGTTTGTGCCCAGGTAAGCGGCGTCCCCTCTCCGCTGGCGAGCTGGTACCCTCTCCGCTCGCGCGAGTATGGCCACGTCGAGGCGCTCGGCGCCTCCTCCAGGCGCTCTGGCTCCGTGCAGCTGGTGCTGCACGAGCTACGGATGCGTCGTCGCCACGCGGATAGCTGGAGAAAAGGATTGCGTGTTCTAGCCCTGGACCCGGGATCGCGACGAGTCGGTGTTGCCGTGAGCGACCCGACCGGAGTCTTTGCACAGCCACTCGAGACGCTGAATCACCGGGGTCTCGGGGATCGCCGTCTGTTGGAGCAGATCGCCAATCGTGTGCGCGAGCTCGAGATCGGGCGCATCGTGATCGGGCTGCCACTGCACATGGATGGGCGCCGGGGTCCCGAGGCCGAGAAGGCGGAGCGATTCGGAGCTCGGGTTGCGGAGCAGACCCGGGTGCCGGTTGAGTTCATCGATGAGCGCTGGACGACGCAGGAGGCGCTGCGCTCGCTCTCGCAGATCGGTGTGCGCGGGAAACGGGTCAAGCAAAAGGTGGATGCGGTCGCTGCGTCATTGATCCTGAGGACGTATCTCGAACGGTGTGGAGGCGGATGCTCGACATGATCTGGAAGCTCGTCGGTGGGGCCGCAGCTTTCTTGGCCGCCGGGATCGGTCTGGCTCTCTGGATCACCCAGGGGCTGGTCGTTCCCGCACGCGTCGCGGGAGAGTCTCGCCCCTTCTCGGTGGCCGATGGCGAGCCTCTGATTCGGGTCGTTCAGCGACTCGACGGGGCCGGGCTGCTCCCGGAACGCGTGTTCTTCGGGCCTCGTGTCGTGGTTCTCTTCGCCCAGTTCCAGGGGGTCGACCGCGAGATCAAGGCGGGGGAGTACGATCTAGCCCCGACGATGACTCCGGTCGAGATACTGGAGAAGCTCCGGACGGGTGAGGTGAAGACGTACCCGGTGACGATTCCGGAGGGGCTTCACCTGAAGGAAGTCGCAGAGCGCGTCGCAGCGGCCGGAATCGTGGAGCAGGAAGAGTTTCTGGAAGCGGCGCGCTCACCCGAGCTTGCGCGCGAGCTCGGCATCGAAGCGGACGACCTGGAGGGGTACCTGTTCCCCGAGACGTATAGATTCCGCAAGGATACGCCCGGCGAACAGGTCGTGCGGCGCATGGTCGAGGAGTTCAAGGCCAGCTTCACACCCGATGACCGCGCGCGCATCGAAGCGGCTGCAATGTCTCTCCACCAGATCGTGACCCTGGCCTCGATCGTGGAGAAGGAGACGGGCGATCCCGACGAGCGCCCCATGATCGCAGCCGTCTTCCTGAACCGCCTCCAGAAGCGGATGCGGCTGCAGACCGACCCTACGGTCATCTATGGGATCTTGCGCACCCGCGGAAGCTTTGACGGAAATCTACGCCGCGTCGATCTGCGCACGGACACTCCGTACAACACGTACACGCGCGGCGGACTGCCGCCCGGTCCGATCGCCAGTGTAGGTATGGACTCGATTCGCGCGGTGCTCGAGCCGGCCGACGTGGACTACCTGTACTTCGTGTCGCGCAACGATGGCACGCACTACTTCTCGAGCACCCTGCGCCAGCACAACAATGCGGTGAATCGCTATCAGAAGGGTGGGCGGCGCTGAACGGACGTCGACCTATTCGAACTCGTCGTCCACCTTGTTGGCGACCAACGTTCCGACGTCCTTTCCCTCGCAGAGTGCTGCGAGCGCTCCTGGGCGGTCGAAATCGAATACGTGAATGGGAATGTCGTGATCCCGCGCGAGGAGCACGGCAGATTGGTCCATCGCCTTCAGATTCTCTCGGATGACCGTATCGTAGGCGACCGTGCGGTAGCGGCGCGCACTCGGATCCCGCCGCGGGTCGCTGGAATAGACCCCATCCGTCCCATGCTTCGCGGATAGGATCGCGGCACAGCGCAGCTCGAGCGCGCGCTGGACTGCCGGGTAATCCGTGGTGACATAGGGATTGCCGGTGCCTGCAGCCAGGACGACGATGAGCTTGCGTTCCAGGTGCCGGAGAGCGCGCAAGCGGATGAAGGGTTCCGCCACGCTGTTGATCGGAATGGCGGTCATGACTCGAACCTCGGCATCCCCGCGAGCTTCGAGCACGCCGCGTAGCATCAGGCTGTTGGTGACGGTCGCCATCATGCCGATGGCGTCCGCTTCGGCCCGCTCGATGCCCCATTCCTCGCCGAGATCGCCGCGGAAGATGTTCCCACCGCCGACGACGACGCCGACCTGCACACCCATCTGATGGAGGCTCAGGACCTCGTCTGCGATGTGGTTCAGGGCGACCGGATCGAAGCCAAATGCCTTGGAGCCGGCAATGGCGGCCCCACTCAACTTCACCAGGACTCGCCCGTACCGCATTCCAGATCCCCCTTTGCCGGTGCTCTAGATACCGCACTCGACGCAGTACGTCGAATCGAGCGGCCTGGAGACCTGGCAGTCTCGCTGCGACACGGATTCAGAGGCACTCTGAGCTCGAGAGCCGCGGGCGGCCCCATGTGTGGAGCGCGCAGCGCTCCTGGTCAGGACATCGCGACTTCGTGCAGCAGGTCGAGCGAATCCAGCGCCTTCCCGGCACCCATCGCGACCGCTGTGAAGGGGTCATCGCCACGCACGATGGGCAGCTTGGTCTCATCGCGCAGTAGCTGGTCGAAGTCGCGCAACAAGGACCCTCCGCCGACGAGCACGATCCCACGGTCGACGATGTCTGCCGCGAGCTCGGGCGGGGTTCGCTCCAGGGTTTGGAGTACCGTCTCTACGATCTGGTGGATCGGTTCGGCGAGCGCCTCTCGGACCTCGTCGCTGGTCATCACGATCATCTTCGGGATGCCCGCCACCAGGTCTCGGCCCTTGATCTCCATGGTTCGCGTAGAGCCCTTGCTCATGCACGTGCCGATGGTGATCTTGACGATTTCCGCAGTACGTTCGCCGATCAACAGGTTGTGCTTGCGCTTTACGAAGTTGATGATCGCTTCGTCCAACTTGTCGCCGCCGACGCGCACGGAGCTCGAGGTGACGATTCCTGCCAATGAGATGACCGCGACGTCGGTCGTGCCGCCGCCGACGTCGATGACCATGTTGCCGGTGGGTTCGGTCACGTTCAACCCGGCGCCGATCGCGGCCGCCATCGGCTCTTCGAGGAGGTAGACCTCGCGCGCTCCGGCGGACATTGCCGATTCCTTGACTGCGCGCTTCTCGACTGAGGTGATACAGGGCGGTACGCAGATGACGATCCGCGGCCGCACCAGCCGGGTGCGGTTGTGTGCCCGCTGGATGAAGTATCGCAGCATGGCCTCCGTCACCTCGAAGTCTGCAATCACGCCGTCCTTGATGGGACGGATGGCGCGAATGCTCCCCGGTGTGCGGCCCACCATTTCCTTGGCCTCGGTCCCGACTGCGAGGATCTTTCGTTCCTTTGCATTCTCCGCGACTGCCACGACCGATGGCTCGCTACAGATGATGCCGCGGCCCTTGGCGTAGGCGAGGGTGTTTGCCGTTCCAAGGTCGATCGCCAGATCATTCGACAGCATTCCAGCAAGCCAGCTGAACATGAGCGAGCACTGCCTCGAGGGGGGGCGGAGGTGCACGTAGCCGGAGGCTTTCTATCCCAGATCGGCAGCCGATCGGAAAAATTGAGGGGCGATTCCCCTCAGCGCGGTGTCAGGACGGGGGTGTCGAGCAATTCCTGAAGGATCTGAACCCGATCGCGGACTTCGTCGAGGCGCTGTTCGTGTGCAGAGAGGGCGCGATTCTTCTGTTCGAGCTGGCTCTCGAGGTTCTGAATCTGCAACTCCAGGTTGCGCAGCTCGCGACCGCGCTGGACCTCGCTCAGCACCCACCCTGCGACCACGAGAGACAGTGCGACTCCCAGCACGACGGCGGTGCGGCCATAGGAGCGCCGAGACAGGTACGGCTCAGCGAGGTCTTCCTCGTCGATCCGATGAGCCGGCTCCGAGACAGGAGCCTTCGAGAGAGGAGTCTTCGGAACAGGGGACTCCGAAGGCGGAGACTCGGAAAGCGGAGGGTCCGAGACCGGATGCAGCTCGATGCGTGCGGACATCCGTATCGACTAGCTCTGGATGACCAGCTTCGACAGAGACGTACGCCGCAGGTTCGTGCGCTGGATCGTGCGTACGAGCTCGGTCACCTTCTCTGTGTCGGTTTCGAACGGATTGTTGCAGATCACCCGTACGTTGAGCAGGTTGCCCAAGCGGATGTTGGACCAGTCGAGGTCGTACTGAATGTTGTTCTGGCGCGCGAGCTTGATGAAGTCGCCGCGCATGCGGGCGCGTGTGTCCTGCGGAGGCTCGGTCTTCGCCTTCTCGATCTCCGCATCGGTGAACATGCGATCGACCGCCCCCTTGCGCTCCAGTAGATGGAAGAAGCCGCGGTCCCGGCGGATGTCGTGATACTGCAGATCGATCATGAAGACGCGCGGGTCATGCCACGATAGGTTGCGCTGCGCGATGTACTTCTCGAGGAGCTTCCGCTTGATGATCCAGTCGATCTTGCGATCGAGCTTGTCGGGATCCTCCTCCAGGCAGTTCAGGATATGGTCCCACTCGGTGAGGCCCTGCCGAAGCTGGTCACTGACAGCCGCCTGCTCGACGTACTTCTTGGCCATCTCGCAGTACTCTCGCTGAATTTCCAGCGGTGAATACTCGCGCCCGTTCTCGAGACGCAGCTTTCGCTTGCATGTCGTATCGTACGAGATGTCCTTGATCGCCTTGACCGGGTGGCGCAAGGTGAAGTCGCGATTGATGAAGTTGTCCTCGATCATCTGCAGCACGAGCGCACACGTCGCGATCTTTACGAAGTTGGTGTACTCGGACATGTTCGAGTCACCCACGATCACGTGCAGGCGCCGATACTTCTCGCGATCTGCGTGCGGCTCGTCTCGCGTGTTGATGATCGAGCGGTCGTTGGTCGTCGTTCCCGAGATCTTCTGGTAGATGTGCTGAGCGCGCTGGCTGATGCAGTAGTGAATGCCGTCTTGGGTCTGAAAGACCTTGCCCGCGCCAGTGAAGATCTGGCGTGTGACCAAGAAGGGGATCAGCTGCTCGGCGAGGTAGTAGAAGTCGACGTCTCGGTCCACGAGGTAGTTCTCGTGACAGCCGTAGCTGTTCCCGACGAAGTCGGTGTTGTTCTTGAAGATCGACAGCTTGCCGGAGACGCGCTCTTCGCGAATCTTCTCCTCAGCGTAGAGCTGTAGCTCCTCCAGGATCCTCTCGCCGGCTCGGTCGTAGATGACCAGATCCCGCGGGCTTGCACATTCCGGTGTCGCGTATTCCGGATGGCAGCCGGTGTCTTGGTAGAAGCGCGCGCCGTTCTCGAGGAAGACGTTGAGAAAGTGTTCGGTCGTGATGAGCTTCTCGAAGAGGAAGCGGATTGCCTTCTCTACGGGAAGTGTCTTCCGCCCGTCGGGCGTGAAGATGATCCCATACTCCGTCTCGACTCCGTAAATCCTCTTCTGCACGACTTGACCTCTAAGCTACTAAGCCTGAACGATCTCCTGGATCTCGCTCGTATTGAGCCGGCGGAACTTGCGTCCCTCTCGGCGACGGTCGAGTAGGACGACTTCTAGGGCCTCTGCTTCAAGTGTACCGGATCCATTCAGGGCGCGCGTCAGGGCTTTTCGTCCCATCGAGACCGCCTCCTGCAGGCTGAGACCGTCCTTCCAGTCCTCCTTCAAGCCCGCTTCGAGCTTCTCGAAATCTCCGCCGATGGCGACGTAGCTGGTTCGATCCCGAACGGAGCCGTCGAACTGCACTTGGAAGTAGGCGTTGCGCTCGTGTCCGACCTCGCAGACCAGGAGCTCGACTTCGATGGGTTTGGCGTACGGCTGTGAGAACTGATGGCCCAGCGCCGCAGAGTACTCCGTTGCGAGGCTGGAAGCCGACACGTCGTCCCGTGAGAACTGGTAGCCACGCAGATCCGCGTAGCGAACTCCTTGCTTGCGCAAATTCTCATATTCATCGAATTTTCCAACCCCAGCGAAGGCGATTCGATCGTAGATCTCGCCGAGTTTGCGCAGGCTGCCACTGCGGTTCTCGGCCATCATGATCACGCCGTCCTGGAAGTCGAACGCAACGATCGGCTTGCCTCGGGCGATGCCCTTGCGCGCGAATTCCGCCTTGTCCTGGGTTTGCTGCTCTGGAGAGACGTAGAAAGGAGCGGACATGGTCAGGCGGCCTTTCGCTGCTTGGAGACGCGGTCGTAGGCCGCGATGATCTCGTCGTCAGAGATATCTTCGACGCCTGCACTCGTGATCAGCTTCACTGTCGGGTAGATATGGCGCCGCATGTCGATGCCACCGGTGCCTCGGTCCTCGTCCGCGGCGTCGATCAAGGCCTCGACGGCGGCGTCGACCGCCTCGTCGCGCGCGAGCTGGTCCCGGAACGATTTCTTGAGGCTCGAGCGCGCGTCCTTGCCGCCAGATCCGGTTGCGTAGTAGTCGGTCTCGCCGTAGCGTCCTCCGGTGACGTCGAACTTGTAGATGCGGCCCCGATCCTTCTCGTGATCGAAGCCGGCGAAGAGCGGCATTACGACCATTCCCTGCATGGCTGCCGGAAGGTTCTGGCGGATCAGGAATGACAGGCGGTTGGCCTTTCCCTCGAAGGTGAGATCGTGACCCTCGAGCTTCTGCCACATCTCGAGCTCGACACGGAAGATGCGCATCATTTCGATCGCTGGTCCCGCAGCGCCGGCGATGGCCATGGTGCAGGTTTCGTCGATCTTGTAGACCTTTTCGATGTCGCGAGTGGCGACCTGGTAGCCCTCGGTGGCCAACCGGTCACCGGCCATCAGTGCGCCGTCTGCGTAGACGAGGGACAACACGGTCGTACCGTGTGGGATCTGGACCTGGCTCCAGTCATATCCTGCGAGACTCGGGAGCAAGTCCGGATAATCGGCTCGCAGAAACTCTATGAAGCTGGATCCGCCGTACGTCTGGCCCGGAAATGAGACCACGTCTTACTCGCCTCCGCGCTGGACGTAGTTCTTCACGAACTCCTCCGCGTTCTCTTCGAGGGCCTCATCGATCTCATCGATGAGGGAGTCCATCTCGTCCTTCAGTTCCTCGCCGCGCTTCGCCAGCTTCTTCGTGCCCGCTTCGCTGTCCGACGATGAGGAGTCGCCCGATCCTCCGTCGCTGCGTTGCTTCTGCTTCTGATCCGTGGCGGCACCCCACCACGCGGTGAGGTTGTCATCTGCATGCTTGGGGATTCTCATATGGCTCTCCTCAGATCGTCAGACTGCGAACGAGGTCCTCGGCGGTCGGACATTCGTCGAGCAGTGACTCGACGTGTGCTCGTGTGCCCTTCAGCGGCTCGTTCATCAAGATACGTTTGATCGGGTCCTCTCCCAGATTGAAGGAGATCGAATCCCAGTTTACGCCGAATACGGCCTTTCCGTAGCGGCGTATGCACTCCCCTCGGAAGTACGCCCGAGTATCGTCCGGCGGTGTGACCACCGCTCGATCGATATCTCTGTCCGAGATGATGCGCTCCATCTCGCCACGCCTCTCCAGGATGTTGTAGAGGCCCTTCTGCGGGCGCAGATCATGGTATTGAAGGTCGAGCATCTGCACCTGAGGATCATCCCAGGTGCAGTTTCGGCGCGACATGTACTCCAGGATCAGCTTTCGTTTCGCGACCCAGTCGATCTCGCGATGAAGCTGCATGGGGTCATCTTCCAGTCGGATCAGCACGGACTCCCAGCGGGTGAGCACGTCCTTGATGATCGGATCCGGGTCGCGCGTCTCGAAGTAGCGCAGGGCGGCTTCGAGGTACTCACGCTGAACCTGGATCGCGGAGATGCGGCTGCCCGACTCGCGCGCATAGTCCCGCTTGCAGTCCGGGTCGTGTGAGATCTCCTTGATCACCCGGACCGGGTCGGTCAGCGTGAGATCCTGGCTCAGCGCACCGTCTTCGATCAACGCCAGCACGATCGCGGAAGTTCCGACGCGCAGGTAGGTCGAGACCTCCGACATGTTGGAATCCCCGATGATCACGTGCAGTCGTCGGTACTTCTCCCGATCTGCGTGGGGCTCGTCTCGGGTGTTGATGATGGGGCGCTTCACCATCGTATCGAGGGCTACCTCGGTCTCGAAGAAGTCCGCCCGCTGGCTGATCTGGAAAGTGCAGGGACTCGCTCGGTTCTCGCTGCCGACCTTTCCTGCACCACAGAAGATCTGACGTGTGACCAGGAACGGTGTGAAGCGACTCACGATCTCGCGAAACGGGGTTCGGCGGGAAATCAGGAAATTCTCGTGATTTCCGTAGCTGTTTCCCTTGCGGTCACTGTTGTTCTTGTAGATGACGATCTGCTGGCCATCGGGCAGTAGGCTCGAGGCAGAGATGCGTGCGGACTCCATGGTCCGTTCGCCCGCTCGCTCGTACGCGATCAGGTCGATGACGTTGGTGACCTCGGGTGTCGAGTACTCTGGATGTGCGTGGTCTACGTAGAATCGCGCGCCGTTCTTCAGGGTCTTGTTGCGCGCAATGTTCTCCTGCTGATTCGGAGTGTACTTCTCACCCTCGACGTTGAAGCCGCGTGCGTCCGCCAGTGGATTTTCCTGGTCGTAGTCCCAGAGAATCTCCGCGTCGTCGGGATCCCGATACGCGTTTACAAGCAGTACGCAGCTGGAGATTGGATCGAAATCACGGTCGTTGACGACCGTGATTCCGTATTCGATCTCACTTCCGATAACGCTCGGAAGAGGCATGGACCCCCTTCTGGCGACTTGGGCATCCTACTTACAGGTACTGCCCTGATCCGCCGACATTCTCGATGGTGCGCTCCTGGCGGTTGATGCCGCTGATCAAGGTGCGCACGTTGATGATCTTCTCCCCCTTGCGACCCGAGATTCGCGCCCAGTCGTCTGGGTTGGTCGTGTTCGGAAGATCCTCGTTCTCCTTGAACTCTTCGCGTACGGCCTCGAGGATGTGCTCGAGTCGGATGCCCGGCTCGCCGTCGATGATCTGCTTCTTGACGGCCTTCTTCTTGGCGCGGTCCACGATGTTCTTGATCATCGCTCCGCTCGAGAAGTCCTTGAAGTAGAAGATCTCGCGCTCGCCCTTGGCGTAGGTGACCTCGAGGAATTTGTTCTCCTCGTTCTCGGCGTACATGGTCTCGATCACCGCATCGATCATGCCGGCCACACAGTCCTTGGGATCTTGTCCGAACTTGATGTGCGCATCGGAGTGCAGCGGAAGGTCGGAGGACAGGTACTTGAGGAAGATCTCGCGGGCGCCTCTCGGGTCGGGTCGGTGGACCTTCACCTTCAGATCGAGTCGGCCCGGCCGCAGCACGGCGGGATCGATCAGATCCTGGCGATTCGAGGCTCCGATCACGATCACGTTCCGAAGCGACTCGACTCCGTCGATCTCCGAGAGGAACTGCGCGACGACCGTCGCTTCCATATCCGAGGAGATTCCCGAGCCGCGCATGCGGAACAACGAGTCCATCTCGTCGAAGAAGATCACGACCGGGACGTCTTCCTCCGCCTTCTCGCGGGCGTTCTTGAAGACCTCTCGAATCTTGTGCTCGGTTTCGCCGACGTACTTGTTCAGCAGTTCCGGGCCCTTCACGTTCAGGAAGTAGCTCTTGACCTCGGTGCCGCGCAGCTCGGCGATTCGCAGCGCCAGGCTGTTTGCAACCGCCTTTCCGATCATGGTCTTCCCGCAGCCCGGGGGTCCGTAGAGCAGGATCCCCTTCGGAGGAGCGAGGTTGTACTCCTTGAAGGCGTCTGCGTGCAGATATGGGAGCTCGAGCGCGTCTCGTAGCACCTCGATCTGATCGCCGAGACCGCCGATGTCGTCGTAGCGAACGTCCGGCACCTCTTCGAGCACCACCTGATCCACGGTAGACTTCGGCAGCTTTTCGACACCGAAACCGGTTCGCGGATTGATCAGGAGGTTGTCGCCCGCGCGTAGGCGCTCACGCCGCATGGGCTGCGAGAGAGTGACCACCCGCTCCTCGTCGGCATGTCCGAGCACGATCGCGCGTCCGTCTCCCAGCACCTCGGAGACCTGTACGACTTCTCCACGGGGATCGAAGTCCGTCGCATCGACGATGTTGAACGCCTCGTTGAGAACGACGAGCTGTCCCTCGACGAGATCTGCGATCGCGACATTGGGATGCGAGTTGACTCGCATCATCTTGCCGTCGACGTTGATCTCGACGGTACCGTCCTTGTTGATCCGTTCGAACGTGCCGTAGGTGTTGGGAGGGGAGCAGAGCTTGTCTACTTCCTCCTTCAGCTGGTCGATCTGCTGCTTGGCATCCTGCAGTGTGTTGACCAGCTTCTCGTTCTGGCGCTCGGCATCGAACTGCTGCTGCTGGAGTCTGTCGCAGCGCTCCTTCAAGCGCTGGTACTCGATTAGGAACCGTTCGATGTTGCGCGGTAGGTCCCCCGCATCTGCGCCTAGGTATCGGAGTGCATCTCGAAGGCTTTCGATATCGTCGTAGTCTTGCGTCACGCGTTCGTCCTCGATGCGGCCGCCTCGAGTTCCTGGACTCGAGATGCGCTTCATTACGTCCCGCACAAACCCTCGTCTCCCAGAACCCGATTCGCTCATTAACTACTCCCCGCCGTAAAAAACTCAGGCAAGATAGATTTTCGGTGCAATCGACATACCAATGCGCGAGAACGTGCCTTTCTGGACACTCTAGCCGGTAGCTGAGATCTGGGGCGCTCGCATGACATGGGATTCCGATGTGCGAACCACCCGCGTCCTCGCACCCGACGCCACGAATCCAAAGGAAAGAGTTTAACCGCTGCAGGGAAGGTCCGCATCGGAAGTCCTCTTGCGGGCGCTGGGCAACACTGCTCGCGTAGCCGTATGCACTCGTCGGAGCATCTGGTAGGCGGGCCTCCGGCGTTTGCTGGAAGTTCCTGGGCGATCAAAATTGCTAGATAAATCAAACGGTTACAAGTTTCGAAGATACCCCAGCACGGGATGGTGTCAACTGCAGCCGGCCTGCAGGCGGATCGGCATCGCGGCATCCCCCCAGAAATTTTTCTGGAATTGCCCAATTCAGGAATCCAAGGTGTGACAGGGGTGGAGTCGGGCGCCATCGGCACCCGGAAATCGTCGGCCCAGTGACACGTTCCGTCAGCTTCCCGACGTTTTCGGCTGGACTTCTCCAGGACGGGGCGGGCGCGCAGGGCACCTCGTACCGGAGTCAAGCTCGCGCCCGACAGAGCGAGATCAGCGATCCTCACGCAGGTCGATGACATCGGTGCCCTCGGGGACCTGAACCTCGAACGCGGAAGCTTCGATCCCTTCGTTTTCGCGCATCGCGTCGAAGCGGACGGCGGTTCGATTCCCGAACAGGTCGAGGACGATCGACTCGCGTAGCTGGAGGCTCGTCGGGTCGACCCAGATCTCGAGAAACTCGAAGCTCGCGTCGCGTCGCGGGCGCAGCCTGAGGCCGCGCTCTCCGCGTGCGTTCGGTTCGAGCTCCTCGCCTTCGAAGCTGCTGCGCAGATCCCCGGATCCCAGTAGGAAGTCCAGCGCCGTCGGAGGGAAGCTTCCCGCATCGAGCGGTGCGATCTGCAGCTGTTCGTCCTCGGGCAGATACATGCGAATGGTCGTTCCATCGAGGGCGATCACACGCTCCTCGGGCGCTGTGTACTCCCAACGCATGCGCCCGGGCCTCAGAATCTTGACCTGTCCCTTCGAGCTCTCCGTCTTGCCGATGGATGCGATCTGGGCCGTCTGTTCGAAGGCGGCGGTCAGATCCTTCACCTCGGCGTAGCGGTCCTGCACGGAATCGATCAGAACGGGATCGGGCGCGCCGTTGCCCAGCACGAGTCCGGCGCAGAGGCAGAGCGCCAAGCGAGACCAAACTGAGCTGCCACGCGCCGCGCGCGGCCCGGATGCGAGCCTGCTAGAGATCATCCTCATCGGGTGGGCGTATGAAGATTTCACGTGGCTTGGTCCCTTCCTGGGGGCCGATCATTCCCTCGGCCTCCATCTGCTCTACCAGCCGAGCTGCGCGGTTGTAGCCGATCTTGAGCTTGCGCTGAATGAACGAGATGGATGCGATGCGCTGCGTGGCTACGAGCTGGATGGCCGTATCGAACAGCTCGTCCGTCTCCTCCCCCCGTTCCTCCTTGCGCTCGCTCTCCTCCTTCAGACGGATCAGCTCCTCGTCGAATTCGGGCTGTCCCTGGGAGCGCAGGAAGTCCGTTACGGCTGCAACTTCCTTCTCCGAGACGTACGGGCCGTGAATGCGTTCCATGCGCGAGGTACCGGGCGGCAGGAAGAGCGAGTCCCCCTGGCCGAGCAGACGCTCGGCCCCGTTCGAGTCCAGTACTGTGCGGGAGTCCGTGCGCGAGCTGACCTGGAATGCGATTCGAGACGGAAAGTTGGCTTTGATCACTCCGGTGAGGACGTCTACGGACGGGCGCTGGGTGGCCAGTACCAGATGAATCCCCGCAGCTCGGGCCATCTGCGCGAGGCGCATCAGGGATTCCTCGACATCGCGCGCCGCCACGATCATCAGATCGGCGAGCTCGTCGATGACGACCACGATGTAGGGTAGGGGCTCCAGCTTGACGTCGCCGTCCCCCCCGCCTTCTCGCTCGACCAGGCGGTTGTACTGATCGATGTTGCGGACCCCGCGCTCCGACATCATCTGGTAGCGCTCTTCCATCTTGCGAACGATTCCGAGTAGCGCTGCCGCGGCACGCTTCG
This sequence comes from Pseudomonadota bacterium, assembly GCA_003247575.1. Taxonomy (GTDB): domain Bacteria; phylum Myxococcota_A; class UBA9160; order SZUA-336; family SZUA-336; genus SZUA-336. The sequence goes on along the minus strand of QJZC01000058.1, from coordinate 28,899 downwards.
AGTTGGTGACCACCTCGGCGATCAAGTGCGGCATCCCTTGGAACATCGCGAACTCGAGCATCTTCGGATCGATCAGCAGCAGCTTCACCTCGTCTGGGCGAGCCTTGTAGAAGATGGACAGCAGGAGCGCGTTCAGGAAGACCGACTTTCCTGAGCCCGTCGCACCTGCCACCAGCAAGTGTGGCATGCGCCGGAGATCTGCGGTGACCGGCGACCCGAAGATGTCCTTGCCGAGGGCAATCGTGAGCTTGGATCCCTGCTCAGCATAGCTCTCGTGCGTCAGCAGGTCGCGCAGGACGACGACGTCGCGCTCTGCGTTCGGTACCTCGACGCCGACGACGTTCTTGCCCGGGAGTGGGGCGACGATGCGGACGGACATGGCTCGCAGCGCCAGCGCGAGGTCGTCCGCCAGGTTCACGATCCGGGAGACCTTGATCCCCGGCGCGGGCTCGAACTCGTACATCGTGATCACCGGGCCTGGATGCACTTTGACCACGGTTCCGAGCACACCGAAGTCGGCCAGCTTCTGCTCCAGGATCTTGGAGTTCTCGATCAGCGCCTCGCGATCGAAGCTGGGGCCATGGGTGGGGCCTTCGGCGAGCAGGTCGCTCGAGGGGAGGGTATAGGGGCCGGTGCTCGCGGGTCGCTTGGGCTCGAGCGGCAGCGGAACTTGTTTGGCACGCGCTGTGGAGGCCTGTCGGTGCTCGATGACGACGGGCTCCCGCACTTTCGCAAGCTTGGGCGGCGCCTCGGGAGTCCCGTCGCTCGCGCTCCGGCGAGCCTGTTTCGCGGCTTCCGCCGCCTGGAGCTCTTCCGCCTGCTCGCGCGCGCGCTCCTCCCGGCGTTCGACGCGTCGATCGCGCGCGGCTGCGCGGCGCGCTCGCCACGCGAGCGCCAGCCGCCCTGCGCCGCGCGAGGTGCCCACCACGCCGTCCCGGATCGAGAGCCCGGTCGCCAGCAGGAAGCTCAGCGCCAACCCGAGGGCGAGAACCATCTGTGTACCGGCGATGTGAAAGGCGCCCACCAGCCCATCCGAGAGCCAGGCGCCGACGCGTCCACCGGGAGCTGTGGTCACTAGCTCTGGCCAGGCGCGTCCGAATGTCTCGAGGCTGCCGGCGAGCATCGCGAACAGGCTGAGCCACGCGATCGCATTCAGGACGGTCGGGCGCACACGATCTGCCATCAGTGCCTGCCAGCTTCCGCGTAGGCACACGAGTGGAAGCATGTGTGCGGCGTATCCGATCCCCCCCATGAGTCCGAGTGCGATCACGGCGCCGACCGGGCCGCAATAGTTCGCAATCGGAGCCCCGGTGGCGAGTGGGCCCCCGGGCCAGCGCAGGCCCCATGGGGCGTCGCCCGGCGCGTAGCTGATCAGCGAGACCTCGATGAAGCCCGCCGCGAGCAGCAGCACCAGCGCCGAGATCTCGCCTTCGAAGCGTGCTGCCGGAGCAGCTGTCTCGGGCTGCTCGGGTGGAGCCGCCGGGCGCTTGCTCGCGCGCCGCGAACCCTTTTCGCGGCGGGTCGAGCTCTTCGCCGGCTTGCGCTTGGTGGCCGTCGCCATCCTTAGAAGAAGCCTCCGAGGGAGATCACCCCTCCCAGAGTGGCGCAGTACAGCGCGAAGGGGAAGAGCCTACGCCGACCGGTTGCCCACTGGAGGGCGCGCACAGCGATGACGCCCGTTGCGAGCGCCATGACGAAGCCGATCGCCAGCGGTGCCAGGCTGCCGCTAGAGAGCTCGGAGAACGCGTCCTGTAAGGTAAGCAGCGCTGCTCCCGCGACCGCAGGCAGTGAGATCAGCAGCGAGAAGTCCACCGCATTCTCCGCGTCGATGTTCCGTACGAGTGCGGTCGACACTGTCGCGCCAGAGCGTGAGATCCCCGGAATGACGGCCAGCCCCTGAGCGGTGCCGATCAGGAGCGCGTCCAGCGCGCTCATCGAGCCTCCGCTACGGTTGCGCCGACCGAGGCGTTCTCCGACGAGCAACAGGGCCGCGGTTGTGAGAAAGGCCGGACCCAGAAACGTTCCCTCTCGGAGCTGGGTCTCGGTCCAGTCTTTCAGTCCGAGCCCGATCAGCGCGGTCGGCACGCTCGCAATGGCGATCAACCCGAGCCAGCGCTGATGCTCGCGCAGCTCCGCATCCGCAGGCGCACGCCGCAGGAAGTTCCAGCCTGCGAGCAGCAGGGTGAGTAGGCGGTGGCGTAGGACGATCGAGATGGCGACCAGGGTGGCGACATGGACGACCACGTCGAAGAAGAGCGTGCCTTCGCGCAGGTCGAGGAGCTGCTGGCCGAGCGCGAGGTGTCCAGAGGAAGAGATCGGGAGAAACTCGGTGGCTCCCTGAAGGATGCCGAGCAAGAGGGCTTCGAGCCACGTCACGTTGGTCACGTCCTTCCGTCATGCGCTGGTAGTGCGCTTGTTTCGTTCGAAGACAGGCGAGCTCGATCCGGGAGCGAACCACGATCGTGCAAGCAGCCCATGAAGGCAAGCGCATGCGCACCGAGTATTCGAGTTCACGCCGCATTCGCGCACTCGGGAGTACAGCAGCTGCTGTGCTAGGCTTGGCCGGTATTCTACGCCTGTCTGCGGACCCTCATCCCGCTCGGGTCCCACAAGGAGACCAACGGTATGGTGAACAAAGTCATTCTCGTGGGACGTCTCGGTGTCGATCCTGAGCTCCGCTACACCCAGAACGGTCAGGCCGTCGCGTCCTTCACCTTGGCGACCTCCGAAAACTGGCGAGACAAGGACGGCCAGCGCCAGGAGCGGACCGAATGGCACCGCATCGTCGCCTGGGGGCGGCAAGCAGAGTTTTGCGGGAACTTCCTTCACAAGGGGCGCTTGGTCTATGTCGAGGGGCGCATCCAATCTCGCGACTGGGAAGATCGCGAAGGCGGGAAGCGCCGCACCACCGAGATCATCGCGCAGACCATTCAGGGGCTGAGTCGCCGCGAGGGCGACGGCGGAGGGGGATTCTCGGGCGGGTCGAGCGGTGGCTCCAGTGGGCAGGGCGACATGGAAGGCTCTGGTGGCAGCATGTCGGGTCACGGTGCAGGCGGCGACGACGACATCCCCTTCTGATCCCTCGATCCTGTAAGGATCTCACCCGATTCTGCTGCTGGTCCCTTGGGAGGTCGCTCTGCATGAAGCTTCAGGCGACGGGGGGCAGTGCGCGCGCCGAGGGACCCCGGGAGAGGCTCGCGTGTTCGGGGCCGGAGGCGCTCTCGAACCCGGAACTGCTGGCGCTGCTGTTCCGCACGGGCACACGCGAACGGCCATCGATCTGGATCGCCGATCTGCTCTGGCGGCGATTCGGCTCCTGGGAGTCGATTGCGCGCGCGGGTGATGCCGAGCTGGTGGGAATTTCGGGCATAGGACCCGCGAAGCTCGCCTCGCTCCGGGCTGCGCTCGAGATCGGGGTTCGTGTGGCTGTGCCCCCGATCGGGCCGGCAGAACGAATTCTCGGCCCGGAGGAGGTGTATCGCTTGGTGGGGCCCAGGCTCGGGCCCTTGCGACAGGAGTGCTTCGTGACGCTGCTGTTGGACGCGCGACAGCGGCTGCTGAGGCAGGTCGAGGTGAGTCGTGGAAGCCTCGATCAGAGCCTCGTGCATCCCCGCGAGGTGTTCTCGCCTGCGCTCCGCGAGTCTGCTGCGTCGATGGTGCTGGTCCACAACCATCCGAGCGGGGATCCGGAGCCCAGTCAGGAAGACCGGATCGTCACCCACCGTCTGGTCGAGGCGGGACAGCTGCTCGGGATTCCAGTGGTCGATCACGTCGTGGTGGCTCGCCGCGGCTACACCAGCTTCGGGCAGCGGGGATGGCTAGCGCCTCAAGTGGTGAAATCGGGGGGCCGATAGGGACCCAGAATCACCACGAGGGACGACAGGGAAGCGGTGGGCAGAGAAAAACGCCGCCATGAGCGGGCCGACCTGAAGATTCCGGTCGACTACAGCTCCGTAGATGCCTTCTTCGCTGAGTTCTCCCAGAACATCAACGAGGGGGGCATGTTCATCGAGATGGAGCGTCCCGTGGAACTGGATACTCCCGTCCAGCTGCAGTTTCGGCTGCCGGGCGAAGACCGGCCAGTCAAGGTGCAGGGACGCGTCGCCTGGGTTAGCGATGGCAAGGGCGAACAGAGCCGCGGCGTTGGGATCGAGTTCCAGAACATCGAGGGTGAGACGCGCGACCGCATCAATCGGATCGTGCGGCAGCTGCGCAAGAACGACTGAGGCTGCACGAACGAGTCGGGCTCAAGATCGCTCAGCGCGCTCGTATGTTCCGCTCTTGCCGCCGGACTTGCGCACGAGCTCGATCGCATCGATCGACATCTCCCGATCGATAGACTTGCACATGTCGTAGATGCATAGCGCCGCTGCGCTGACTGCTACGAGAGCCTCCATTTCTACTCCCGTTTTCGCGGTGATGCGCGCCGTCGCCCGGATCTCGATCGATCGACGTCCGTCTTTGCCCGGTAACTGCGTGGAGGGTGTGAAGTCCAGCTCTACCGACTCGAGCGGGAGCGGATGCGCGAGTGGAATCCAGTCCGACGTGCGCTTGGCTGCTTGTATGCCGGCGATGCGCGCGATTCCGAGCACGTCTCCCTTGCTCACCGAACTCGTCTCGATCGCTTCGAAGGCTGCGCTCGACATCCAAATGCGTCCGCGAGCTATGGCCTCGCGCGCCGTCACCGCCTTGGCGCCGACATCGACCATTCGCGCTCGCCCGTGTTCGTCGAAGTGCGAGGAGCGCTGCGGGGTCGCTGGCTCAGCCGCGTCCGGGCTTTGGGAGGGGGGATTCGACACTGAGAGTTCTGAGGATGTTCTCGACGCCGTTCAGGTAGTCATCGCCGCGGATGTGGCTACCCCAGAAGTACGACGAGATTCCCCTTTCACGTCCGAGTCTGCGCATGTTGTCTGCGAGTACGAGGCAACCCGCCTCGATGTTGGACTCCAGATTCGCGATTCCGCCAGGAAGATCGAGCAGCTTGTATGTATAGGGCATCACCTGCATCAGGCCGATCGCGCCCTTCGGGCTGACCGCGTGTGGCTTGGCATCGCTCTCCTGGAACATGACGGAGAGGACCAAGCGTGGCGTCAGGTCTTTCAGTCGCTGTGAATCGGTGCAACGCAGTACGGCGTCAGCGATGCGCGAGGCGCGAATCGCTCCCAGGCGAGAATTTCGCTCCTGCAAGCGCGCGATGATCCCCTCGCGCTGGAAAGCTCGGACCTCGGCGGCATCGGCGGAGTAGAGAGGCGCATCCGCTTCCTCGGGCGACGTAGTGGGCACCCCGCTCCAGCTGATCAACAGCAGAGCACCTACGATCGCGCGCCATTGACGGCGCCGCACGCGTGCGCGCTCGTCACGGTTGGCGCCGGTGTTCGAGTCTAGAGATGATTGGATTTGCATGGGAGTGTACGCACCGTTCGTGCAATCGAGTCTCGTCTGCACGCGAACGGCGCTGCCTTCTTCGCGGCTGCCGTGTTCCGCCGCGGCGGGAGCTCACGAGGAGAGCCCGCTCGACGAAGCCACTTGCATGGCCGCAGCAGTGGGTCTGTCGAGATCGCGCCACGTTCCTTGCTGCGTACGGTATCGATGCGTACGGTGCGCACCGGCCGGTGTACGTCGCGTCCGCTCATCATCTGCAATCCCCGCGCCCAGTTTAATTGAGTCACACTTTTCGAGAATTTGTCGTGCGACTTTGCTGCAACCCGAACTCCGGGTGTGAGAATCAGCTCCGCAATCGTTTGCTAGAGCCTCTCACATGGCTAGATCCAAGCCTATCTGGACGGTGCCCGGTGTCAACGGTTTGGAGGGGGTGAGCTGGTTCGATGGGCTCAAAAGGACCCATTTCGGTAGACCGGGGACACACTTCGCCGCCCCCGCGAAAACTCCAGGCTTGGCGCGCAAGTTCCTGAGTTTGCACGTAAAACGTTCAATCTGCGCGAGCGCTGCGCCGATGTTCTGGGCGAAAGGTGGTCGCTGCATTGAGCGTGATTCATCAGATTCGCCTCGAGGCGAACCTCGCCGAGCTAAAGGGGAGGGCGGACTTCGAGGTGCTTCGCTTTCGCTCGCCCGATGGCTCCTTCTTCGTGCCGGAGTCGGATCTCGCACGCGTGAGAAATCTGGGTGTAGAGCCGATTCCGATCGCGCAGTTTCGTGCGAACGATCTACCGGTTGCCTTCCTACTCCCGGATGACGGATCTGTCTGTAGTCTGCCTCCGGTGGGTGCACGCCTTTCGGTGTTGGCGCGCCTGCTCGCCGAGCAGCGTGCAGATGGAAGCGTGAATGTTCGTTACCTCGGGCGTCATCGCACACTTCCCGCTGATGGCTTCTTGCTCGATCAAGCGGGAGGGGGACGCCGTTATGTGTGGCAGATCGTGCCTGCGGAGGATTCGCTTGGCGGCTCCGCGATCTGTGATCGCTATGCGGCGCTGCGAGGGCGTTTCGCGGCTGAGGATACTCGAGTCGTACTCGCACTGGGGTCGGGTGGACTCAAGCTGTTCGGGCATGCACCGGTATTGCGACTACTGGAGCGGATCGGGTGTGCGGATCAGATCGACGAGATTTGGGGGACGAGTGCGGGTGCGCTGGTCGCCTTGCTCTATTGCCATGGATTGTCCCCGGAGGCAATCGAGCAGACGGGCTACGATCTGTACGGCGGCCGTTATCAGCTGGCCCTGCGTCCGACCACGTTGCATGTGCTGCGCGCGATTCTACGTGAAGCGCTGCTTCCGTCGCGCGGTGCATCCGACGCGGGCTTCGTGAACTGTGCGCAGAGTCTGTCCCGTATGCTCGACGAGTATTGTCGGGACATCGTTCCAGTCCGCCCCTTGTTCGTCTTGGCGTTCAATTTGGAGAGAGGAGTGAGTGAGGTTCTCTCTGCGCACGCCGTGCCCGAGCACCTGCGAGGCTTCGTATTCCAAGCGGATCCGCGCGAGGCCACGCTTGCTTCGTGTGCGGTACCCTTGCTGTTCGTGCCGCATCGCGTCGTGCGCGACGAGCAGGAAGCCGTGTACATCGATGGTTCCACGACCGAGGACGTGCCGCTTCGCTCGGTCGTGCAGAAGTGGGACCTCGATCGAGCCGCCGGGGTAGAGAAGCGCTCGAGATTGACGATTCTGTACGTGAAGCTGAGTCAGGGCGGGGTGCCGTATCATGCGGGCGGCGGCGCCAGAGGCGGAAAGCTGAGACTACTGCAATCGGTCGCCTCCGTCGGGATGGAGACGATTCACGCGCGCGACCTCGAGCTGCTCTCGCAGCGAGAGGATGTCGAGCTGTTGCCGCTCTGCCTGCCTGATTCGAGCACCGAGTTCTTCGAGATCGCTCACATTCCCGAGTACATTCGTCGCGCGAACGAGAGCTTTCCGGCTCAGCTCGACCTGCTCGAGCGGCGCCTGCGCGAGGCGGTGAGCGCCTAGAGTCGGGGCGGTGGTGTTCCGCATCGACGCCCTGGCTCAGGATGCGTATTCTCTGCCTTCGCCGCAGTGCCGCCGCTCGTCTCTCGAGGAGCCCAGTCGTGTATCCCATACTGTTCGAGATCCCCAGCTTTCAGCTGTTCTCCTATGTGGTGCCGGGGTTCGAGATCTCGACCTTCGGGATCCTCGTGGCCCTCGGTGCGCTCTTCGGTGGGCGCCTGTTCGCGATTGCACTGGGCGAGGTCGGGTACCACCGCGAGTGCGCCTGGTCGATCCTCTTCTGGGCTCTGCTCGGCGGGATCGGCGGTGCCAAGCTCTGGTACGTAGCCGAGATGGTCGCGCGCACCTCGAGCGACCAGTTCTTCGAGTTCCTGACTTCGCGCGGTGGCCTCACTTGGTATGGCGGCTTGGTCGGGGGCGGGCTGGCTGTGCTGCTCGCCGCACGGGCAAACCAGGTTCCGCTCAAACTGGCGACTCATTTTGCGGCACCCGCGGTGGCTGCAGGCCAGTGTCTGGGGCGCATCGGGTGCTTTTTCGTGGGAGACGACTACGGCGTGCCAACGGATCTCCCGTGGGGTGTCGCCTTCCCGAAGGGGCTGCCTCCGACGGACGTACCCGTGCACCCGACGATGCTCTACGAGGCCGCCTGGCTCGCGCTGATCGCCTGGATTCTCTGGAAGCGCCGCGCGACCTCCAGCTACCTGTTTGCCGAGTATCTGGTCCTGGCGGGGGTAGGGCGTTTTCTGGACGAGTTTCTCCGGGCCAATCCCGCGTGGATCGCCGGCTTGACGAACGCTCAGATCACGGCGGTCGTCTGCATCCTGATCGGGGGAGGCCTGATGGCCTACTTCAGGTCACAGTCTCCGTCTCTGCATTCCCAGCAGCCTGCTCCGGAGAGTTCCTGAGGGCGCGTGCGAGCTCTGCGCCGCGCTGGGTCAACTCCGCCTCGCCGTTGTTGACGGCGTACTCGATCGCACGCGCTGCGACCCTGCGCCATGCGCAGGGCTGAGCGTCGCTCTTGAGAATCCACTGCTCGAGGTGGTCGAGTGCTTGGCTGGGTGAGCCCTCGTAATGCGCCTTCATGCCCCGGATGAATGAGAGCTCTCCCGGTCGGAAGGCACCGATTTCCTCGTTGCGGTCTCGCTCGAGCCAGTGGAGCGCGGTGCCGAAGTGTCCGCTCTCGATGAGACCGTCCAGCGCCAATCTGTATCCCTTCGAGGCGGAGCCGAAGATCGAGGCCAGCAGATCGCGCAGGCTCTCCCCGAATACCCGCTCCGTAAGGGCTGGGTTCTCGACAAGGCTGCGGGCGACCGCACGGCTGTTCGGCAGGTGCTGCAGCACGATCAGTAGCTGATCACGCGTCTCGTCGAAGAGTTCGCGCGACTCTGCGGCGGACTCTCGCATCCGCTGGCGGCCAGCTTCGAACGCACGACGAAACGAGATGGCCAACGGGCCGCGGGCGACGCCAGCCTGCATCATGCTATCGAGCCGCGGGCCGTACTGGGTCGTCAGGTAGTAGCCTTCACGAAAGCGCATCGCCTCGTGGAACAGCGCACCGACGGCGAGATCGAAGAGTTCCTCGGCCTGCAGCTCCTCCTTCGAGGCCGTCTGGTCGAAACGGAACAGAGCATGGGTCTCCTCCTTCAGGCGGTAGAGCGCGCTATGTTCCGACTCGCTGACCAGGCTCCGAACGGCTTCGAACTCGAGGTCTCCCGAGTAGAGGCTGGACGCGATATCCTCGGCCAAGTCGTACGCCTCCATGAAGTCGCGTACGATCTGGGCCAGCTGACGTTCCTGAAAACTCATGCAGGCCGTAGAATGCCACCCCCCATGAGCCCCCGTCCAACCGATCCTGATAGTGCTGGCGCACCTGTCCGTCATATGCGGAGGTCTGGTTGATCCGACTACGTCGAGGCGGTCCAATCGCGGTCGGGGTCATCTTTACGACGATCCTGATCGACTTCATGGGCTATCTGCTGCTCGTGCCCATCCTGCCGGAGCATCTGGCCAGCCTGGGCGCGAGCGCGAAGAGCCACCAGGGATTGATCGTCGCGCTCCACATGTTCGCCATGGTGGTCGCATTGCCGATCTGGGGCTGGATCGCCGATCGGGTAGGTCGCCGGCCCGTCCTGCTGGTGTGCCTGGCGGGGACGGCATTCGCCTTCTGGCTGATGGCGCAGGCCACGGCGCTGCCCCTCTTCTATGTCGCTCGCCTGCTCCAGGGAGTGTTCGGGGCGAGTGTGGGCACGGCGCAGGCGTACATCTCGGACCTGACTCGCGACGAGGATCGTGCCCGGGGCTTCGGCTTGATCGGGGCCGCGGGTAGCCTGGGACTCTTGATCGGGCCGGCCTTGGGTGGCGTTCTCTACGGGATTGATCCGAGCCTGCTCTTCTTGGCGCCCGCGGCGTTGGCGCTCCTGGCGGCTGGGGCAGCAGCTCTGTTCTTGCCGGAGTCGCGCAGCTCAGACTACGGGAGAGCGGATCTGCGAGACCTGATGCGCAGCGCGGTGCCTGCACCGATCTGGGCGCTGTTCGGCGGGCACGATTCGCGCACCTTGCTCTACCTGTATCTCTTCTTTCACATTTTCGTCGCCTTTGGGGCCGTCGAGGCCATGTTTCCAAATTATGCGAGCGTCGCGTTCGGCTGGAGCTCGGCCGAGGTCGGCCTGTTCCTGAGCTATGTCGCCCTGGTAGCAGGGGTCACGCAGGGGCTCCTGATCGGGCGTTTAGTGCGCGTTTCCGGGGAGCAGGCGCTCGTGGTGGCCGGCCTTGCCACCGCCAGCTTGGGCATGTTCGGCCTGGGCTACGCCGAGCGGCACCCCGCTGGGCACGTACTGCTGGGTTTGGGAGGCTTGGCGCTCGCCTTCGGCTTCGGGGCGACCGTGCCGACGTTCACCAGCTTGTTTTCCAAGGCGTGTGCAGACGGGGACGAATCCGGTGCGTACCACGCCCACAGCCAGGCGATGCTGAATTTCGGCCGCGGCATCGGCGCGTACGCCGGCGGGATGATGGCAGAGTGGATGAGCGCATCGGCTCCGCTGTGGTTCGGAGGGGTCGGCTTGTCGCTTGCCTTCGGTCTGTACGTTCTGCTGGCGGGTGTCCTCGAGCCCAAAAGAAAGGCGAAGCTGGCTGGTTCCGATGGCGGGACCCATTCAGAGGGTATGGGCGGCGGAAGATCGCTGTCGCCCCTAGAGCCGGCGTCGCAGGAGAAGCCCCCCGCTCTAAACCCTTCTTCCTGGCGTTCCCCCTGATCCAGGGGGCGATCTGGTGTATCCTGCCGCATCAGGCGGGGCCGGCTGTGATCCTTCTTGAACATTGAGGGTAGGCTTGCGGCCTCGCCCAATCCGAGATCCCGCCGCGCGAGGTGCGGTGGGCCCCATGCCGAGCCGTACGCTCGGCACTCTCAGAGCCCGTGGACCGCGTGGCCAGGGCGTCGAGAGGGGGCGAAGGCTTCGGCGGCTCGACCTTCGGCGTGGTCCGAAGTGCATGGAGGGGATAGGGCATGAGCGATGCAGTAGAGCGCGAGCGTCTCGACGTAGACATTCTTTTCGTAGGGGCGGGAGCCGCGACGCTGTCGGCTGCGATTCGCCTGGCAGATCTGTGCCAGGAGCGCGGCGTCGAGATGCCCGCCATCATGATCATCGAGAAGGCTCCCGAGATCGGAGGCCACCAGCTCTCCGGAGCCGTCATGGACCCGATCGCGCTGCGAGAGCTCATGCCCGATTTCATGGCGCAGGGATTCCCGCTCCAGTACGAGGTGGAGACCGAGCGCGTCTACATGCTGACCGAGAAGAGCTCGATTCGTCTCCCGGTCCCGCCCATGATGGCGAACCACGGCAACCTGGTCGTCTCCTTGTCAGATCTCGTGAAGTGGTTGGCCGAGAAGGCCGAGGAGCGTGGCATCGACATCTATCCGAACTTCGCCGCGCGTCGCCCGCTGTTCGAAGGCGATCGCGTGGTCGGAGTGCAGGTCCAGGACGCGGGCATCGACAAGGATGGCGAGCCGAAGGCCGTGTTCGAGCCAGGTCCGGAGATCTACGCGCAGTGTGTCGTCTTCGGAGAAGGAACCCGCGGTTCCTGCACCAAGCAGGTCTGCGACGAGTTCAAGCTGCACGGAATCAATCCGCAGGCGTACGAGACCGGGATCAAGGAGATCTGGCGGGTGAAGCCCGAGAATCACGTGCCTGGACGCGTGATCCACACCATGGGATTTCCGCACGATCCAGCGACCTTCGGGGGATCCTGGCTCTACGACATGAAGGACAACCTGGTTTCCGTGGGATTCGTGACGGGTCTGAACTACCCGAATCCGTACACCGACCCCCACGACAACATGCAGCGCTTCAAGCTGCATCCGCTGATCAAGGGCATCCTCGAGGGCGGGGAGTGCATTCGCTATGGCGCCAAGACCTTGCCCGCGGGCGGTCTGCACTCGATGCCTCAGCTCTACATGAACGGTGGGTTGCTGGTCGGAGATTCCGCTGGCTTCTGCAACGGGGGACGCTTGAAGGGCGTGCACATGGCCATCAAGAGCGGAATGATGGCGGCTGAGGCCCTGCTCGAGGGGATCGTGGCCAACGACTTCTCAGCCAAGACACTGAAGGTGTATCACGAGAAGTTCGAGGCAAGCTGGGCCTACAAGGAGCATCGTCAGTACCGCAACTTCCACTCGTCCTTCGACTTCGTGCACAAGATGCCGAAGTGGCTCGGCATGGCGCGCCTGCTGCCGTTCATGCTGAATGCGGTTGCGCTCGCGATGATCACGGGAGGCCGCGGCCTGGTCAGCGTGATCAAGACGGAGCCGGACCACAAGCACATGAAGAAGCTCTCGGAACTCGATTCGAGTGAGCTGGCGAAGCGTGAAAAGGTCGCCTATGACAACAAGTACACGTTCGACAAGGTGACTGCGGTCGCGCTTGCGGGGTCTTCTCACGAGGTCGATCAGCCGCATCATCTTCACGTTGCCGACACGGATATCTGCTCGACGAAGTGTGCAGAAGAGTACGGAAACCCTTGCGAGAACTTCTGCCCCGCAGCGGTCTACGAGATGATCGAGGACGATACGAATCCCGGCCGCAAGCGCCTCGTGATCCATCACGAGAACTGCGTCCATTGCAAGACGTGCGACGTGGCCGATCCGTACGCGGTGATCACATGGGTGACGCCCGAAGCGGGGGGTGGGCCAGACTACACTCAGATGTAGTGCAGACGCGTCAGTCGTCGCCGGAGAGCCGCGATTCCACGGCCTGGGCCAAGGTCTCGACAGCATCGAGATCCAGGCTGTGGTACTCGAGGAACGCGGGATCGAGGTCCGCGAGACTTCCTGTCTCCGTGGCCTGAGAGATGCGACAGGCTGCGTGTACGAGGCGGGTCGTCGGCCGGACGCTGGGAATCTCGGCGAGCAGGACAGCGGGCGTTGCATGGTGCAGCGCCGCTTCGACCACGGATTCCGGTAGTGACCAGTGCCGGCAGACGTAGGCGCCGATATCGGCCCGCGTCGTGCCGAAGACGAGTCGTTCGGCCTGCTCGGAGGTGGCTTGAGCCCCCGTCAGCGAGCGCACGCGTTCGCACTCCGAGGGGCAGGATTGCAGCAGGGTCCAGAGCCCGATGTCGTGGAGTAGGCTGTGGAGGAGCACGTCTCCTTCGAGCTCGAGCTCCTCGCTCAGCAGCTCGCACCAGATCGCGCAGCGCTGATTGTGAGTCCATAGCTTCCGGGCTGGCTCCACGCTGGTTGCCACGTATTGACCCAGTGTGGCGGGTGTGAGCACGAGCTGGCGAGCGGCCGCGCTACCGAGCGATCCTACCGCTTCTGCGATCGAGCGGATCTGGACTCCCGGAACTGCAGAGCACGTCATTCGGAGGAGCTGTGCGAGCAGGCATGGATCGGAAGAGATCAGCTGGGTCGTCTCGTTGCATGAAATCGGGCCACGGGCCAGTCGCGCGAGTAGAAGCTCTCTGGCTTCGGGGATCATGGCCAGGGTGCCCATGCGCTCGATCCTCTGCCATACCCATTCCTTGTAGCGCTGCCATTCGGGAACGCCGGTCAGGGGACTGGCAGCCCGACGCGCGCAGGTGAGCTCGCACGGAGGAACCAACCCTTCGTACTCTGCGAACTCGGACAGCTGGTCCGAAATCGTGGGCTCGTCGAGCATGCCCGCGACCTGGAGGCAGTGGACGAACAGGCGAAATGGGCTTTGTTGCAAGGTGAGGAGATCGGCGACGTCGCGCGCGTTCAGGGTGCCGAGCTCGATGGCGAGTTCTCCGAAGAGCGCCTCCCGGTCCTGTGAGAGCGCGAGCACGGCGTAGACTTCGTTCGCCGTCATCTGATTGCGCGCGACCGCGAGCCAGCCCAGTCGGGTGTCCAGCGCGGGCCAAAGGCGCAGGGCGCGTTCCAGGCTCGTCTTGTCCAGTACGCCCCTCTCCAGCAGGAAGCTGCCAAAGGGCTCGATCCAGTTCGCCGAGCTCGCTCCGTCGAAGGCTTCGTTCACACCTGCTCTGATCGGGTAGAGCGCTGCTCGAGATTAACGGGCTGCTGGGTCGCAGGCATCACCGACGCCATTCCCATCGACGTCCTGCTGGTCTTTGTTGGGGGCGTTTGGGCAGTTGTCCTGTGTGTTGGCGACACCGTCGCCGTCATCATCCGGACCGGCAGCTGCGCGATCCGTCAGGCAGGTGCCGAGCGCCGCGCCGAGCACGAGGCCCAGCGCGGCGCTATTGGCAATACGATCCGAAGATCCCGCGGCAACCGCAGCCAGGGACCCGGCGAGGGTGCCCAACACCGCACCTTCCTTGAGTCCTGCGGTCGCGCAACTGCACGAGGTCAGGGCGAGTACGATCGCGCCCCCCTGCTTCAGCCGCATCCTCCAGTTTCTCCGCATGTCGCACAAGCGTAGCAGGCTCCTGCCCGAACCATGATGCTTCCGCACTGGGTACACGGCGGCGCGTCCTCCTGGCCCGTGCGAGCGTACGACTCTCCCGGTTCATCGACACTTCCGCCGCGGATCGCGATGACCCGATCGCTACGTGGCTGCTCGAGGCCCATCACTTCGGCGTCGGCTTCCTGCTGATCCTCCGAGATCGCCTCGGCGTCGGCAGGGAAGGTCTGTCCGAGCCAGCGGAACACGTAGTCGACGATCGACTTCGCGAACGGGATCTCCGCATTCTGTGTGAATCCAGACGGCTCGAAGCGCGTATGGCTGAATTTGTCGACCATGAACCGCAGCGGCACGCCGTACTGCAGCGAGAACGAGGTCATCAAGCCGATCGTGTCCATCAGCCCCGAGATGGTGGAGCCCTCCTTGGCCATCTTCAGGAATACCTCCCCCGGACGTCCGTCCTCGTAGAGTCCGACGGTGAGATAGCCGTCGTGACCCGCGATCGAGAACTTGTGTGTGATGGAGCTGCGTACATCGGGGAGCTTCTGTCGCAGCGGAATCGGCTCGGAGGCAGACTGCGGCTGTGTGCCGGAGGTCGCCAGCTTCGCGGATGTCTCCTGCTTCTTCTGCGAGTTGAGTGGTTGCGAGCGTTTGGACCCGTCGCGATAGATTGCAACGGACTTGAGGCCCAGCCTCCAGGCTGCCAGGTAGGCCTCCGAGATCTCCTCGGGAGTCGACTCCTTCGGCATGTTGACTGTCTTCGAGATCCCGCCCGATAAGAAGGGTTGAACCGCGGCCATCATCCGGATATGGCCCATGTAGTGGATCGAGCGACCACCGGGCGACGATGGAAAGGCGCAGTCGAAGATGGCGAGATCGTCGTCGGCCAAGTCTGGAGCACCCTCGATCGAGTCGTGCTCGTCGATGTAGGCGACGAGCCGGGCGATCGCTGCTGCGTCGTAGCCGCGATTACGCAATGCGGACTCTACACCCCGATTTACGATCTTGAGCACTCCACCACCGACGAGCTGCTTGTACTTGACCAGTGCGATATCCGGCTCGATTCCGGTGGTATCGCAGTCCATCATGAACGCGATCGTGCCGGTCGGTGCGATCACCGTCATCTGCGCGTTGCGGAAGCCGTGGTGGCGCCCGAGCCGGATGGCGTCATCCCAAGACTGGCGGGCCATCGTGTAGAGCGGATCCGGGATACTGTCGCCGGAGACCTTGTCTGCGTACTCCTTGTGCAGCCCGATCACCTCGAGAAAGGGGGCACGGTTCTTCGCGAATTCTGCGAATGGGCCCTTGCGTGCCGCGATCTCCGCTGAGCGGCGGTACGCGCGGCCGCACATGAGAGAGGTGATGGCCGCCGCCAAGTTGCGGCCCTCGTCGCTGTCGTAGGCGTAGCCATTCAGCATGAGCAATGAGCCCAGGTTCGCGTAGCCGAGTCCGAGAGGACGCAGCTTGCGGCTGTTCTCGGTGATCTTGGGCGTGGGGTAGTCGGCGAAGTCGACGATGATCTCCATGGCGAGCGACATGACATCCACGCAGTGCGCGAAGTCGGCGGCCTGGAAGCTCCCGCGCTCGTCCGCGAAGCGGACCAGGTTGATCGAGGCGAGATTGCATGCGGTGTCGTCGAGGAAGATGAACTCGCTGCAGGGATTCGTCGCGTTGATGCGTCCGCTCTCCTTGACCGGGTTCCATCGGTTGATCGTCGTGTCGTACTGGAGGCCCGGGTCACCGCACAGGTGCGCGGCGGACGAGATCTCGTTCATCACGTCGCGCGCTACATGGCTCTCGAGAACCTCGCCCGTCGTCACGGCGCGCGTCTGCCATGAGCCCCCCGTTTCGACCGAGCGCATGAATGCGTCGCTGACCCGTACCGAGTGATTCGCGTTCTGATACTGGATCGAGTCGTAAGCGCCTCCGGGCACGTTGAAACGCCCGTCGTAGCCTGACTCGATCAGTGCCCACGCCTTCTGCTCCTCTTCCGACTTGCAGCGGATGAAGTCCATGATGTCGGGATGATCCGCGTTCAGGATCACCATCTTCGCGGCGCGTCGGGTCTTGCCGCCGGAGCGGATCACGCCGGCAAACGAGTCGAAGCCCTTCATGAAGGACACCGGGCCGCTGGCGACTCCGCCGCCGGCGAGCTTCTCGCGCGAGCTGCGAATCGACGAGAGGTTGGTGCCGGTCCCGGAGCCTCCCTTGAAGAGCATCGCCTCGGTCTTGGCCAGATCCATGATCGAGGTCATCGAGTCTTCGACCGAGTTGATGAAACAGGCGCTCGCCTGCTGGGGCACGGGCTCGCCGTCGGGTTCGACCACGCCGAGATTGAACCAGACCGGTGAGTTGAAGCAGGCCTTCTGGGTGAGCAGGATGTGCGACAGCTCGTCCGCAAAGGTCGCCTCTTGATCGGGGCTCGCGAAGTAGCCGCCCTCGTGTCCCCAGCTTCGCAGGGTTCGAACCACCCGCCCGATCAGCTGCCGTACGCTGTGCTCGCGCCCCGGGGTTCCGAGGTGCCCGCGAAAGTACTTCGAGGCGACGATGTTCGTCGCGAGCGGCGACCAGCTGGCGGGAACCTCGACGTCTTCCTGCTCGAAGACCACGTCTCCGGACTCCCCCTGGATGCGCGCACTACGGTGCTCCCACTCGAGGGATCCGTATACGTCCGTGCCTGCTCGAGTGAAGTGACGCTCGATCGGGATCTCTTCCCGCGGCGTCGCATTGCTTCCGGTTCCAGCGGCTCCCGACTCGCTCCTGTTTCCCGTGCGTGCCATCGAATCTCCCCGCGCCTTCACACCGACGGTCGTCCGATCCGCCGCATTTCAGGCATGTTGACTGTAGAAAAAGGCCCTCGATTTCTCGCGTTCCGACTCAATTCCCTGCGCTCGGGCGTAGTTCTCCCACAGAGCCTCGGAGCCTCCGAGACCTCGCCCTGCGCAGCTGCTGGACCCGGTGGCCGGCGCTGTTCCCCCCCCATTGTTCTCTGACCCGAGAACAGCGCAGGCCACCTGAGACCACCGGGCCGCGCGGGTGAGGATCCCGCCCATCGAGATCCCTGGACTCGGGCTTCGGACGGCTCGCGGTGTCCAACGCCACCCGGAACCTGTCCAGGCGCGGTCCAATCCGCGAATTCCGAAGCCTTGATCCACTCGGAACAGCCGCCCGAAAGCCCCCCCTGACGGCTGCCGGGCCCGCGCGGCCCGATTTGTTTTTTGTACCGGCAATCGAGAAGCAGGTCAATCCTCCTTGCCCAAGATATTGGGGTCTTCGCGTATAGGATATCCAAGATATCGATATATCAGGCACTTAGCGGTAGGGTGCTGGGGAGGCGGCGGGAGCGGCCCGGCGGGTCATTCCAGATGGAAAATTCCGAACCTCATTGACGGCTTGTACAGCCGTGGAACGGTGCGCTCAGGCGCGCCGGGTACTCGAATTCGCGTGTCGGCGACCCGGCAATCCTCTACCTTCGCCTCGACCTTGGTGCGGGAACCTCTTTTCGAGTACGAGCTCAGGCTGGACGAACGCCGCAGCCGCTTGCGGGCCGCAGAATCGCAGATGCGGACGCTTGCCCATCTGCGTCTGGCGACCTTCGGGCTGGCAGCCTTGTGGGTCTGGTGGGTCTTTCGGACACCCTCATGGGACTGGACCCTGGGGCTGTTGCCGATCCCCCCCTTTGGGTTGCTCGTGATCCAGCACGAGCGCGTGTCTCGCATCGCCGCCCGCGCACGACGTGCCGTGCGCTACTACGAGCTCGCCCGGGACCGCTTGGATCTGATCTTCGCTGGGTCGGGCCAGTCAGGAGAGCGCTACCTCACGGACCCGGAGCACCCCTACCTCGCGCATCTCGATCTCTTCGGTACCGGCTCGCTGTTCGAACTGATGTCCCAGGCGCAGACCCGCGCAGGTGAGGACAAGCTGGCGAGCTGGCTGTCGGCGCCCGCGGGGGTCCCAGAGCTGCGCGAAAGGCATGCGGCGGTTCGAGAGCTGCGCGAGCTACTCGATCTGCGCGAGGATCTGGGCATTCTCGGTCCAGAGATCGACCGCGCGGTGGAGGCGGATCGCCTGCTCGCTTGGGGTGCGAGCGAGGCGTATGCCGTCCCGCGGCAGACGCGGATCTTGGCAGCGAGCCTGGTGGCCACGACCTTGCTGGCAGGCGTGCTGGCACTGTTCGACTGGGTGAGCTGGCTTCCGTTCCTGTTCGCGCTGCTCACCGAGATCGTGTTCTCGCTGCGCTGGAGACTGTGGGTGCGTGGTGTCCTGCGCGACACGGATCGCATGGCCCAGGAGCTCTCGCTGCTCGGTGCGTTGATGCGCCGCATCGAGAATGAGGACTTCAGCTCGCGGCGGCTGGTCGACCTGCGCGCACGACTCGAGACCGACGGCGTGCCGCCGTCCGAGCAGATCGAGCGGCTGCGCAAGCTCGTCGAGCTCCTCGACGCCCGCCGCAATCAGATGTTCGCCTTGCTCGCTCCATTGCTCATGTGGACCACTCAGATCAGCTTTGCGATTGCGGCTTGGCGCCAGGCTTGCGGTCCCGCACTCGAGGGGTGGCTCGATGGAATCGCCGAGATCGAGGCGCTCTGCGATCTTGCAACCTACGCCTACGAGCGCCCCGATGACGTTTTTCCCGAATGGGCGGAGCAGGGCCCCGTCTTCGAAGCCGAAGGCATCGGTCACCCCCTGATCCAGCCGAGCCAGTGCGTGCGCAACGACATCGTGCTCGACTCCAAGCGCGCTCTCTACGTCGTCAGCGGTTCGAACATGTCGGGAAAGAGCACCTTTCTCCGCGCCATCGGTACCAATCTGGTACTCGCATTTGCCGGGGCCCCGGTTTGCGCGCGTCGTTTCACGGTCTCTCCGCTCGCGCTGGGTGCGTCGATTCGCATCCTCGACTCGTTGCGCGACGGCAGCTCGCGTTTCTACGCCGAGATCCAGGCTCTCCGTCGTGTCGTTCGCCTGACGCAGGACGAGCTGCCCGTGCTCTTCCTGTTGGACGAGATCCTCTCCGGCACGAACTCCCACGACCGAGGAATCGGCGCGGCGGCGGTGGTACGGCAGCTGCTCGGACGCGGTGCGATCGGCCTGCTCACGACGCACGATCTCGCGCTGTCGAAGATCTGCGACGAGTGGGGTGACCGTGCCGGCAACGTCCACTTCGAGGACACCGTGGTCGACGGCAAGATGCGCTTCGATTACCGCTTGCGCGCGGGGGTCGTAGAGAAGAGCAACGCCCTCGCCCTGATGCGCTCCGTAGGTCTCGACGTCGGAGAGTGAGGGCCGCAGCCGCTGGGCTGCTAGGCGAGATCGCGTTCCCCGCCCATGACGGCGAGGACACGTTCCGGAGAGAGGGGGAGCTCGCGCAGCCGCGCTCCCGTTGCATCGAACACTGCGTTTGCAATCGCAGCCGGCGTCGGTCCCTGGGTCGCCTCACCCGCGCCGAGGATCGGCATCCCCGGCTGGTCGAGCAGCGAGGTCTCGAACTCGGGGATCTCGTCGAAGCGTAGAATCGGGTAGGACTCCCAGTCACGGCTGCGAACCGCGACGCGGTCGAAGCGTACCTTTTCCTTGAGTGTCCAGCTGGCGGCTTGAATGAATCCGCCCTCGAGCTGATTGGTGAGCCCGTCGGGGTCGATGATCTGGCCTGCATCCGCCGAGATCACCACACGTCGCAGTTGGATCCGACCGGTCGCCTTCTGTACGTCGACCCACACCGCCACGGCGGCGTAGCACTTGACGTTCTTGTACCGCGCGAAGGAGAGGCCGAGGCCGCTCGCGACAGTGGCGTCGTGGGCGGTGCTTCCCGGAGCGGTGCGGGAGACCTCGGCGAGCGCTGGAGGGGCGGGTGTCGCGCGCTTGCTCGAGCGGTGCTCGCTCCATCCCGCTCGCTGCGCCGCATCGAGCAGCACGGCACGTGCACGCGGATCATCGAGGTAGCGCAATCTCAGCTCCAGTGGGTCCTGGCCGCTGGCGTGCGCGAGCTCATCCATGAAGGACTCGATCGCAAAGACGTTTGCGAACGCACCCAGCCCACGCGTGGAGGATACGCGCAGAGGCGTCTCCCCGACGAAATGTTTGAAGATCTGGCGGTCGGGTAGGGAGTAGTACGGGTCCGCATTGCGATGGATGCCCGCGTGTGCCTCGAGGCGCGGTTGGGCCGGGATCGGCGGTTTGGCTGGTACTCGGTGCCAGTCTGCGATGAAGTTCGAGTGCTTGCCGCCCGCGGGCAAGGGCCGTCCCATGTGGCTGTTCGAGTGCACGTCATGGCGCCAGTTCTCGATGCGCCCGTGCGCGTCGACGCGTGCCGTCAGGTCGACCCGCGCCGCCGGAGAGTACGGCTCCCAGAGGTTCTCGTCCTCGCGCATCCACTGCACGCGGATCGGCTGATTCGGGCAGGCGAGTGCGATCAAGCACGCATCGAAGGCCGCGTCGTCGGCTCCATTGTGTCCATAGCTCCCGGCTCCGGGCACGTGGACGACACGGATGAGGCTCCGATCCAGTGCCAGGCTATCGGCGATCGCGAGCCGTAGAATGGCGACGCCCTGACTGTGGGACCAAACGGTCAGGCGCTCTCCATCCCAGAGGGCGATGCCGACCGAAGGGCTGATCGAGGCGTGCATGATGTACGGCTTCAGGTACGTCGCGCGTAGCTCGCGTTGCCCGGGGGACTCCGTGCTCTGATGTGGAGTTCCTCCTGCGCTCGGCGTGGCATCCAGCACCTCGCCTGCGACCGCGGTACCTTCGACGACGCGGAACGATTGGCTCGTGTGCTCGAGCAGGAACGTGGCCAGCTGGTCTTCGGGCGGAAGCCGCTCGTGCTCGTCCCAGCTCGTGAGCGTGGCCAGCTCCTCGAGCGCCCGCACTGCGCACGCCTCGTCGTCGCAGACCACGGCGAGGAAGGCACCGTCGCGAACCACCTCGACCACACCCGGCGAGCTGCGTACCCGCTCCACGTCGGTCGCCACGAGCCGCGCAAGGTAGCTGGGGGGCCGGAGGACGCGCGCGTGGAGCATCCCCTCGAAGCAGAGGTCGTGCAGCAGTGCACCGCGGGTCAGCTTCGCTTCGAGATCGATGCGCGGGCCTTTCCGTCCGACGTAGCGGTACGCCGCCGGCGACTTTGGCCAGACTTCGCCCGTCACTCGGCGTTCGAAGCGTCGCCCTCCCATGAGCTCCGCATAACTGGTACGACGAACGCCGGCCGCGAAGATCTCCCCGTCCACGACGCGAAGTGCGCCCATCGGAATGCCGAGCAGCTTTGCGGCCTGCTCGAGGAGGTGGTGACGCGCTTCGGCACAAACTTGTCGAACGGCGGAGCCCGAGTCCTCCATGGACATGCTTCCGACCGTCATGAACTCCATTGGGCCGCGAGCGGTGTCCGCGGTCTCCACGCGCACTCGCTCGAGCGGAAGGTCGAGCTCTTCGGCGCAGATGCGCGCGATGGCCGTACACAGTCCCTGGCCGAGCTCCGCTTTGCCGGTGCGAATGGTCACCGTGCCGTCGCGGTCGATTTCGAGCCACGTATCCAGGTCCGGATTGCGCTCGAGGCTGCTGCTCAGCGGGGGACGTGCGCTAGGGCGTGGTTTGGCGCTTGTCATCGGAGTCCCGTAGCTGATCTGCGGCGCGTTCGACCGC
Organism: Pseudomonadota bacterium; assembly: GCA_003247575.1. GTDB lineage: Bacteria > Myxococcota_A > UBA9160 > SZUA-336 > SZUA-336 > SZUA-336. The sequence goes on along the minus strand of QJZC01000058.1, from coordinate 6,977 downwards.
GCGCAGGATGCGCGGATGTGCACCGCAACGACACAGATGCGGCGCCAGGGCGCGCTGAATCGTTGCCCGGTCGGGTGCGTCGTTCCACGCCAGCAGCGCGGTGGCGGCGATCAAGATTCCGGGTACGCAGTATGCGCATTGCGCGGCATTCTCCTCCAGGAACGCGCGTTGGAGCGGGTGCAAGCCGTCCGCAGCGCCCGCGAGAGCGGGTAGACCCTCGACGGTGACCACTTCGCGTTCGCCCACCGCGGAGAGCGGGAGTCCGCACGAGAGGATCGATTCCCCGCCGACGAGCACCGCGCAGGCGCCGCACTGTTCCAAGCCGCACCCGAACTTGGCGGCGCGTAGCCCGAGCTCGTTGCGCAAGACGTAGAGGAGCGGTGTGCTCGGGCTGCTCTCGCTGTAGTGAGTCGTGCCGTTTACGCAGAGCTTCGTGGGCATGCGGCGGTAGCATGCCACGCAGGGCGGGGCATTGGGAAGCGGGTCAGAGCGGAAGCTGCGTGAAGCGAACTCCTGCGCCCGCGCGATTCTTGTAGCGGATGTTCATTCCGATCAGGAGCGCCGTGAGCGACTCTACGTAGCGGGCATTGTAGAGCGGGCCCCCATCGATCGCGCGGGTGCCGGGCAGATCCTCGCACAGGGCCATGACGCGGGTGCGTGCGTGCTTCGAGTCCGCGGAGACGACGACGTCGCAGTCGACCTCCGCATCCAGCTCGGCCAAGCGATGGGCCGAGATGTTCTGGAAGGCGGACACGACCGAGATCCCCTCCGGGGCTCGCTGTTGGCAGAGCTCTGCGCAGGAGCCTTGCGAGACCATCAGCATGCGCGCTGCGACATCACCGATTGCGCTGGCCAGGGGAACCCCCATCGACACCACGATCTGCGGGGCTGCGAGGGCGTCTCGCAGGCTCTCGAGGGTCGAGACCGTGTGTTCGAATGGAACCGAGAGGATCACGATGGCTTCCTGCGCGGCTCGCACCGCGTCGGGGTTCGCGTGTCCGGATACGTGACAGCCGGGGAACTGGTTGGCGATCTCTGCTGCGCATGCGCGCGCGCGTTCGGGCTTGCGACTTCCGATCCGAATGACGCGCCCGGCGCGAGCGAAGCGTAGGGCGAGCCCCAGGCCCTGGTCACCCGTTCCCCCTATGATCGCCACCGCTTCCTTCGACATGAACCTGCTCCTCGTGCCCCACCGCTGGAACGCGGCCCTTGGGGGTCTGGCGAGCGAGGATATACTGTGCGGTATGAGTGATGCTACGACTCCGAAGTCGATCGAGCAGGCCGGAGAGGATTCGCTGCTCATTCGTTGGAACGATGGGCACGACAGCGTGTATCCGGTGCGAGAGCTCCGCCTGGCGTGCCGGTGTGCGCGCTGTATCGAGGAGACAACTGGAAGGCCGCTGCTCGATCCGGCATCGATTCCGGAGGGCGTGCGACCCGTTCGGGTGACTGGTGTGGGCCGCTACGCACTGCAGTTCGAGTGGAGCGACGGTCACGATACGGGGATCTACCCCTTCGATCATCTGCGCGCGCTTTGTCCCTGCTGTCGTCTGGAGCCCGCGGCACGGCACCACTGAAGACGGCGCTGGCTCGAAGCGTCGAATGCCGTGCGGCTCGACGCGAGACACGCGTGGAGCCCTGTTTCCGAACATCGGGTGTAGATTCACCCTGATTTGGGGTTCGGCTCAAGCTTCGTCGAGTTGCGGCCGATCTGCGTGTTTAGGACGTGTTCGACCTGCTTTCATGGGCTCAGAAGTTCATCGCTACGCCATCCGTATCCCGTGATGGCAATCAGGCGATCGCAGAACTCGCGGCGACGATGCTGCGCGAGATCGGTCTCGAGCCGCGTCTCGAGCCTGCGGAACATGCCGGGGTCACGCACTACAATCTGATCGCGGACCTCCCGGTTGCCGCCGATGCGTCCACCGAGCGTGGCTTGATCCTGCTCACTCACCTCGATACCGTGCCTCCAGGTGACCCTTCCGACTGGACCGAGACCGGAGGGGACCCGTTTCGGCCGACCGTGGTCGGTGATCGTCTTTATGGTCTCGGCTCCGCCGACGCCAAGGTAGACATGGTCTGTAAGGCGGCCGCGCTCGCGGATCTGGACTTCGCGCGACTGAAGCGTCCGGTGCGCGTGGTCGGAACCTTCGCCGAAGAGGTCGGGCTGGTGGGGGCGCGCACCTTCTGTGGCTCCGGAGGCACGCGTGGCTTTGGCTATGCGTTGATCGGAGAGCCTTCGGAGCTGGTCGGCATTCGTGCGCACAAGGGGTATGCGGTCTTCGAAGCCAGCCTGCCGCTTGTCGTCAAGCCCGCCGCCAAGCCTGCGGCCAAGGGTGCGGGCAAGAGATCTGCGAGGCGCGCACGAAAGCGTACCGCGCCCGGTGCCGATGGACGCGGACACGCCTCTCGCTCGCCGAGCGGGCGCGTGGCCTGGCGTGTTCGCGGCACTCCCGCACACTCGAGTACGCCGCATCTGGGCGCGAGCGCGATCGATGCCGCTTTGGCGAGATTATGCGCGCCGAACGTTGGTGGAGTCTACGCGCTTACGGGCGGCGGGGCGGTCAACGTCGTGGCGAGTAGAGCCGAGCTCTCGCTTTGGCTGGATTCACGCTCGGAGCAGTCGGACCCGATGCAGCTCGACACCCCAGCTTCGGTGGTGTTCGAGGAGATGGAGCTCGACCCGGGTGGGGAGCCGGTCGAGTTGTACGATTCGGAGCCGCTGGCGGGTTTCTATCGCGCGTGGAAGCGGCGCTTGAGCGAGCTTGTCGAGATCCGCGATGCGGACTTCGATCCTGCGCACACGGTCGGGAATCTGGGGAAGATCGAGCTGGCGGATGGCGTTTGTAGGATCCGCTTCGATCTACGGCCCGTCCCCGGCGTCGATTTGCGAGCTGCTGTGGAACCGCTCGAGGAGTTCGCGCAGATCGAGCTGGTGCGCTACAACCCGCCCCTGGCGACGCCGGTGGACGGATTCCTCGCACGCTCGGTGCTCCGAGCACAGCAGGCTGCGGGGGTCGAGCCGAGGATCTACACCAAGGCGACGTGCACCGAAGCCGGGTTGCTCGCGGAGTCTGGCGAGCTCGAAGCGATCGTCCTGGGGGCGGGTGAATCGATCGGGAACGTCCACCGCCCGAACGAGCATACGCGTGTCAGCCAGCTCGAGCAGGCTCGCGTGCTGTATCGCGAGTTGATATCGCTCTTGTGTATGGACGACTCCCAGGAAAGCGCCGACTGATGTTCCTGCTACGCTCCGCCACGCGAATGGACCTGGAGTCGATCTGGGAGCTGGCCTCGTACCTGGACAGTCCGAATCTACCTCGAGACCGGTCCTTCCTCGCGCAACGTCTCGAACGCTCTTCGCGCGCGTTCGTGCAGCATCCGGCGCCCTCACTCGATGCCGAGTACCAGTTCGTGCTCATAGACGAGACCGAGCGTGTCGTCGGTACCTGCGCCATCCTGTCCAAGCATGGCACACCGGGACTGCCGCACCTGTTCCTGCGTGTGTGTGAAGAGCAGCGCGAGGCCACGAGCATGCAGATCCGCATGGCCCATCAGACCCTGCAGCTGGGTGCTACAGAGGATGGCCCCACCGAGATCGGGGCGCTGGTGGCGCATCCGTCGATTCGCGGCCGACCTGGCTGGCCAGGCAAGCTGCTTTCCTGGGGACGCTTCGCCTACATCGCATGTCATCCCGCGAGCTTCGAGTACACCCTGCTCGCCGAGATGCGAGCCTCTCTCACCCCCGATGGCAAGAATCGGTTTTGGGAGGCGTTCGGACGCCGCTTCACTGGCCTGTCGTACGACGAGGCCGATCGGCGCAGTGCGTCCGACAAGTCCTTCATTCTGGATCTGTTCCCCTCCACACCCTTCTATGCGTCGTTGCTCGATCCCGATGTCGTCGCCGAGCTCGGAGTGGTACACCCGGAGGCGAGGCCTGCACTGAGCTTGCTCGAACGGGCGGGATTTCACTGGATCGGAGAGATCGATCCCTTCGATGCGGGGCCGTTCTACGGAGCGACTCAGAGTGAGATCGTGCCCATCCGAGACTTCGTGCGGGCGGTCGTTGCCGACACCTGTCCTGGGGATTCCGCTACGCCCGCGATCATCGTGGCAGACGAGCCTGAGAGCTTTCGCGCCGTGGCGGATCCAGTCGAATGGGACAGCACGAAGCTCAGAGTCTCGAAGCAAGCGCGCGAGCGACTCGGGCTATCGGTTGGGGACGAAATCGGGTGCGCACCGCTGCCGCTGTCGCTATCGCGCCCGCGCGAAACCCAGTGATGGATTCCCCGAGCCGCGGTCGCGTGCCTGGGGGGATGCCACCGAGTTCGCAGAATGAACGCGCTCGCGCGTGCGAGCCAGCGGGGGAACGAAATGGCAGAGTCGTCGCCTTTCGATGCGCGAGGTGACTTCATCGCGGGCGAGTTCGCGCCCGTCACGCGTGAGAGTGGCTGCATCGCGCTCGAGGATCCAGGGGACCTGAGCCGCGATCTGGGTCAGTTCCCCTTCTCTCACGACTCCGTGGATGTGGCTGTTGCCGCCGCGCGGCGCGCATATCCGGGTTGGCGCGACACGTCCGCCGAGCGGCGCGCAGAGGTCCTGCTACGCTTCAAGCGCCAGATCGAGGAACAAGCTGAGACCCTGGCGACGGTGATCTCGACCGAGGTAGGCAAGCCGCTCTGGGAAGCCAGGACGGAAGTGCGTGCGATGCAGGCCAAGATCGACATCACCCTGAACGAGGGCATGTCACCCATCCGCGAATACGCATTCGAGATAGGCGCTGGACAGCATGCTCGATGTCGAGCACATCCCCGGGGTGTGATCGGCGTGCTGGGGCCCTTCAACTTTCCGGGCCACTTGACTCACGGACACGTCGCCCCCGCGCTGGCCACCGGGAACACCGTCGTGATCAAGCCTTCCGAGCGGACGCCAGCCGTTGGCCAACTCTATGCAGAGCTGGCGCTGCGTGCGGGTTTTCCCGCGGGCGTATTCAATCTCATTCAGGGGGACGGAGAGCAGGGAGCGATGCTCGCCCGGCATCCCGATCTGGACGCGGTCCTGTTCACGGGTTCCTATCGTGTCGGTCGAAGCCTGCTCGAAGCGACCATCGACCAGCCAAGCAAGCTGGTCGTACTCGAGATGGGTGGGAAGAATGGTGCGCTCGTCTGTGAAGATGCCGATCTCGATGCCGCAGCCGCGCAGATCGTGTACGGAGCGACGATCACGACAGGGCAGCGCTGCAGCGCGACCAGCCGGGTGATCGTGTCGGAGAAGGTGGCGGATGCGCTGGCCGAGCGGCTTGCGAGCCGTCTGGCGCGGATTCGCATCGGGTACGCAACCGATCCCGAGGTGTTCATGGGACCGCTGATATCGCGCGAGTCCGTCGCGCGTCACCGCGAGCTGCTGGGTCAGGCGGCGGGCGAGGCCGAGTGCATCGTCCGCGGTGGGCCAGTGGAAGGTCCTCGGGCTGGGTACTACGTACGTCCGAGCTTGCACCGACTTCACCGGCGTTCCGACAGTGCCTATCAGACCGACGAGCACTTCGTCCCGGATCTGGCGATGTTGAGTGTGCGGTCGCTCGATGAGGGCATCACGGCGCTCGACGCGACCCCGTACGGGCTCGTTGCGAGCGTCTTCTCGCGAGATCGATCGATCTTCGAACGCGTGTATCGCGAGGTTCGCGTGGGGCTCCTGAACTGGAACACGAGCACCGTCGGTGCGTCCTCGCGCTTGCCCTTCGGCGGCGTCAAGCGCAGTGGGAATGCACAGCCCGCCGGTGTGCTCTCGTCGGTGTACTGCACCTACCCGGTTGCGAGCACGGAGTTCGAGCTGGCGAGTGCCGAGATCGAGCAGCCGGGCTTTCCGAGGAAGACGTGAGGCGAACGGTACTCATGGGTGACCCCGCTCACTTCTCCGTGGTCGGAGGTGCGAATCCGCACACGCGGGATCGCTGGGGGCGGCGCAAGGGCGTCGACCGAGCGCTCGCGCAGGAGCAGTGGTGTGCGATGCGTGTGCGTCTCGAAGAGCTCGGTGTGCGCGTGATCGTGGTGCCCGCGCACCCCGATTGGCCGGGGCTCGTCTATCCTGCGAACGCGGGCGTTCGCTTCGGTCATGACTACGTCCTCTCGCACTTGACGCCCACGCGGGTAGGTGAGACGGCGTTCTATCGCAAGGTGATCGAACCACTGGGCCTGCAGTGCCATACGCTTCAGGCTCGCTTCGAGGGGGAAGCGGATTTGTTCCCCGCGGGCGACTTCCTGCTGTTCACCTACGGCGAGATTCGAAGTCAACGCTTCGTTCCCCGCTTGGGTATTCCGCCCTGGAAGCGAATCTACGGCTTCCGCAGCTCGCCAATGGCTCTGGACGAGATCCGAAGCATCGTCTCCGTAGAGCGCGAGATCGTGCAGGTCCGCCTACAGGACGAGCGCTACTACCACGGTGACACCTGCCTCTGTTCCTTCGGGCCAGCGCGAGAGTTCTTGCTCGTCTATGAAGAGGTCACAGAGCCGGAGGCGCTGCGCGATCTACGGCGGCGCTTCGGAGACCGCTTGATTCCTCTGGAGCCGCGCGACGCAGAGCTGTATGCGGCGAACTCGTTCTGTCTCGATCGAGACGGCGAAGCTACCCTCGTGATGCCAAACGGTATCTCGAGCGTGCTGCAGGGCAAGATCGAAGCCTGCGGGGTGCGCGTGATCACGGTCGACGTATCGGAATTCTTGAAGAAGGGCGGCGGTTCCGTGAAGTGCATGATCGGCGACTTGGGTCTCTTGCCCGTCGAGAAATCGTCGTCCTGAGCACGTCGCCGATGCATTTTATCGCCGTCGAGGAATAAAACTTGTGTTCCTCGGAGCATCTTCTGGTATACGTAAACCCAGATGATGGTGGACGTACCGGGGGGTAAGTGGTTGGACGCCGTCATGCGCAAGCGCGAGAGCTGTTGATCTGATCTCTCGCTTGCTTCCGCCGCCGTCTCGGGC
>QJZC01000001.1 GCA_003247575.1 Pseudomonadota bacterium | reverse complement strand
GCGGGCGAATTCGGAGTCGCTTTCCGCGAGCCACTGTTGAGCGATCGAGTCCAGCGCGCCTCGGATACCCGAAAAGGGAAGATCCGTCCGAACGGGGTCGAACTTGCCCCATGCGAGGCGCCCGCCGTGATGCGCGACGAGCGGGCGCAAGGAGTCGACCAGGGTGGACTTTCCGATCCCTGCTGGGCCACGGATGCAGGAGACCTCGCCGCTTCCGGTGCGCAGCGTGCGTTCGAGTGCCTCCGTGAGTCGGCGAACCTCGCGCTCGCGCGCGACCGGCGTACGTGCGAAGCGGGGCCGAGCCGGAACATCGTTGCGGTCCAACGCGAACGCATCGATGCGGCCCGTCTCGTCGAGCTGGTGCCGGCATTCGGCCAGGTCGGCCAGCAGCGCCGTGGCCAACTGATAGCGGTCGTCGGGCTGCTCTTGCAGTAGCCGCACCACGATGTCGCAGAGCGCCTGCGGGAGCTCTCTGGCGTGCAGCAATGACCTTGGTGTCGCACTCGAGAGCTGTGCGCGTGGAGACGTCCCGCGACCGCCTTCCGCCGTTTGGGTGACGTCCCCTGTGTGGATGCGGGCCGGAGGCGGTGGATGCTGCGTGAGTAGGTGGAACAGGGTCGCACCCAGTGAGTAGAGATCGCTGCGAAAGTCGATGCCATGTCGAATGCGGCCCTGCTGTTCCGGAGACTGATACGCATGTGGGGTCGAGCGCTCGCTGCCCCGGGGGCGGTTCACCGATCCGAGCTCTGCAGCCAGCTCGAAGTCCACGAACTGGGTATCGAGACTCGTCGGGTCGATCACAATGGACTCCGGCGTGATCCCGCGGTGCACCACGTGCGCCGCGTGGATTCGCACCAGCGCCTGGCAGCTGGAGGTCGCGATGCGAAGAAAGCTGCTGAGCTTCTCTGTCGCATCGAAGCGGCGCGTGAGAGGGACTCCCCGAATCGCTTCGAGCACCAACACCGGTCGTTCGCTGGAGAGATCGAGGTCCAGTGCCTCGATTACGCCCTGGCCCGCAACGCGGCGTAGGAGTTCGAAGACATCGCGTGCCCGATCTTGTGACCGGTTCGGGAAGACCTGAAGGGTGACCGCGCGATGGTCCTGGTTCCGTTCTGCCTCGTAGATCTGCGTGTGACGTGACGTGCGCAGGAGCTTGTGAACGGTGTATCCGGGAAGTGCCAGCATGTCGCGGTCTCCCGCTGACATCGGCGGTTACGCAGGGCGCATTGAGTCGCGCGGGGCGCATGATCGCTGCTGGCGTCGTTTGGCAGAGAAGGGCAGCGCTCGATCCGATCCCCCTGGCGCCGCTATCGGACGCACGGTCCGAGCGATTACACTGTCGCGATGGAATGGCTCTATCTCGTACTCTCGCTCGGCGGGCTCGCACTGACCGGTGTCGTCTGGTGGCCTCCCAAGGGTCTCGCCGGGTTTTGGGGCTTCCTCGTCGGCTGGCTCTACGGCGAGCTCGCGCTGCATCACGTTGCGCTACAAGTGCTGCTGAGCTTCGGATTCCTGGCGGTCATCGGCCTCGACTCCGCTCCTGCGCGCCTCGCGCTGCTGCTCTCCGTCGCGAGCTGGAGCGCGCTGGTCCTGCACTGGGGAACCAGTTTTCGAAGCTTGCCGCGCGTCGAAGAGGCACTGGTGCGTAGCCTCGGGCCCGGCTACCGGGAGCGCATCGCTCCGCATGCTCGGGCGCAGCTGCGCGCGAGCTTCGACTGGCCGCGCATCGCCTGGCCCTTCTCGCCGCGCCGAGGCAGGCAGGTCGTCCGCGAGGCCAACGTGCCCTTCGCCCAGGTGGGAGGTCGCCAGCTGCGGCTCGATGTCTACCGTCCGACCGAGGAAGGTACGGCGCGGCCCGTGCTGCTCCAGATCCACGGAGGCGCCTGGACCGTCGGAACCAAGGACAATCAGGCGCTACCGCTCATGTATCACCTGGCGGAACGCGGCTGGATCTGTGTTGCGAGCTCCTACAGGCTGTCCCCCAAGGCCACCTTCCCAGAGCATCTGATCGACTGCAAGCGGGCGCTCGCCTGGATCCGATCGAACATTGCCGACTACGGGGGCGATCCCGACTTCGTGGTCACCACCGGGGGATCCGCGGGCGGTCACCTGAGTGCGTTGCTCGCCCTGACCCCGAACGAGCCGGAGTATCAGCCTGGGTTCGAGGACGTCGACACGCGGGTACAGGGATGTGTGCCGTTCTACGGCGTCTACGATTGGACGGGTGGCTCGCAGCAGCCGCAGCATGCCCCCATGGCGCGCCTGCTCGCGCAGAGCGTCATGAAGAAGCGACTCGACGAAGATCTGGAGGGTTACCGCAGGGCGTCGCCCATGTGGCGAATCGGATCCAGCGCGCCACCGTTCCTGGTCGTCCAAGGCGATTGCGACAGTCTGGTCGCCGTGGAAGATGCGCGCGTGTTCAGCGACCGGTTGGAGAAGGCGACGGATTCGCCGGTCGCGTATCTCGAAGTCGTGCGGGGCCAGCATGCCTTCGACATCTTCGACGGTGTACGCACGCAGCTCGCGGTGAACGCGGCGGAGAGATTCTGCGCAGCGATCCACGGGGAGCACGTGATGCGTCGCTAGCTGCCCGTTCCCATCCGCTGCGGGGATCGGTATGCTGGCGGCGTCCCCCAGCTGGTAGAGGTGCAACTTGGCAGAATCTGGCTCGCGCAGAATGACGCGCCAGGAGGCGATCGATCTCCTGACGGCTCCTGGAGAGGAATACGAGCTCGAGGAGATCGAGCTGTACGGCCGAAAGTGCCGGGGTTTCAAGAACCTGGAGCAGACGTTGCGCGATCATTTCGCGTCCTATCAGAGCGACGCGGACTTTCTCGCGTACGACTCCGACCGCTACACCTTCGGCGAGGCTTACCAGGCTTCGTGCAAGATCGGTGCGATCCTGAAGGAGGACTACGGGGTCACCAAGGGAGATCGCGTCGCCATCTCGATGCGGAACTATCCCGAGTGGGTGCTGTCGTTCCAGGCGGTGACTTCGATCGGGGCCATCGCCGTCGCGATGAACTCGCTCTGGACGACGGAGGAGCTGGAGTTCGGTCTGGCGGATAGCGGAGCGAAGGTGCTCATCGCAGATCGGGAGCGGGTCGATCGCGTCGAGCCCGCGCTGGCCAGACTCCAGCTGCAGGTCATCGGCGTGCGGCCGCGGGAAGCTTTCTCGGCGGGGGTTCCAGATCTGGCCGAGCTGCTCGCAGCGCGCGAGCCCTGCGACATGCCCAAGGTGGAGGTGCGGGCTGAGGACGATGCCACGATCCTCTACACCTCGGGTTCGACCGGACACCCGAAGGGGGCGCTCTCCTGCCATCGCAACATCATGAGCGCCATCCGTTCGTGGGAGCTCGACCTGAAGATCGCGGCGGCGATCAGCGGGCAGGCTCCTCCTGCGCCCGAGTACCAGCCCGCGACTCTGCTCGCGGTTCCGCTGTTCCATGCCACGGGTCTGCATGCCGGACTCCTGAGCTCGTATCGCGCGCAGCGCAAGGTCGTGCTCATGTACAAGTGGGACGTCGAGCGCGCGATGGAGCTGATCGAGCGCGAACGCGTCGCGTCGTTCATCGCCCCTGCGGCAATGACCGGCGATCTAGTGAATGCCAGCAAGACGACCACGCGCGACCTGTCCTCGTTGGGGACCGTCGGGGGGGGTGGTGCGCCACGCGCGCCCGAACAGGTCAAGCAGATCGCTTCCTCATTCCGGCGCGCGGTACCGAACACGGGCTGGGGGATGACCGAGACCAATGCGATCGGCACGGGAATTGGCGGAAGAGACTACCTGAAGCATCCCAACAGTGCAGGACGCGTCTCCGCGGTGCTCGATCTGAAGATCGTCGACGAGAACGGGAACACGCAGTCACCGCTCGAGCGAGGCGAGATCCTGATCACCGGAGCTTCGGTCATACGGGGTTACTGGAACCGCCCGGAGGTGAACGCCGACACGTTCACCGATGGTTGGATGCACACCGGCGACGTGGGCTATCTCGACGAGGAGGGGTACCTCTACATCGTCGATCGCATCAAGGATCTGGTCATTCGGGGTGGCGAGAACATCGGGTGTGCCGAGGTCGAGGCCGCGCTCCTGGCCCACGACAAGATCGTCGAGGCCTCGGTCTACGCGGTGCCCGATGCGCGTCTGGGCGAAGAGGTCGGCGCGACCCTGTATGTGAGCGGTGCGGTGGATGAGAACGAGCTGCGCGACTTCCTGGTGGAGCACATCGCGCGTTTCAAGCTTCCTCGCTACGTGTCCTTCGCGAAGGAGCCGCTCCCCCGCATCGCGACTGGCAAGATCGACAAGCGCCGCATCCGCGAAGCGGCGGTTCGTGAGCTCGGACTCGCGTAGGCGTCGATGGTCTTGGCTCAGAGCTGAACTCAGAGCAGCTCCGCGTGCTCCTGCTCTAGGCACTGGACTTTGGGCTCCGATCCCCAGCGTTGGTAGAGCTGCAGCGCCTGACGTAGAGCCTCGCGCCCCTCGGTTGCGCGTCTTCCCTCGAAGAGCAGGCCGGCGCGCCTTTCCTTCGCGAGAGCGGCGTGGTGCACGAATTCCTGGCTGAGCGCCTCGCGGCTGGCTTGCTCGTAGAAGCGGTGTGCATCCGTGAGCTGACCGGCGAGTCGGGCCTTCTCGGCGCGCAGGAGCAGCAGCATGTGCATGAAGTCGGGCCCGATCGACGCCCAGCGAGACAGGGCGCGGAGAGATCGTCGGAACCCGCGCCGGTGAGCGCGACTGCGAGCTCCGAGCGCCGCCTCCGCGATGCCACGGTACAGGATGTGGTGAGGCACGTGCGCGTATGGAGTTCTCCGCAAGAGCGAGTCCATGGCGGCGTTCGAGATTTGCATGAGCCGCTCGTAGCGGCCATGGATGCAGAGCACCATGGTCCACACCGTCGATTCCCACACGTCGGAGCTATCGGAGAGAGTGCCCTTGCCGGAGAACCGCTCCAGACACTCGTCTATGGCCGAGTCGAGTGAGTCCAGCGACAGAGAGGTGTCGGACACCCATCGATAGGCCCCTAGACAGAGCTCGGGATCTGGGTATCGGGCGCCGCGTTTGTAGACGTCGTCGATCAGCTCGGAGAGCCCGCTGTGAGAGAGCGCGACCGCGTCGCCCGCCAGAATTCCATAGAGGCTTCGCAGGAAGCGTCCATAGTAGGCGAACTCGAGATCCCCATTCTCAGATAGCTGTCGGGTCGCTGCGTCGAGCGGTGCGAGGGCACGCCGGCGTCGCATGTGCATCGGGAAGAGGCTTCCGCTCAGGGTGACATCGAGGCGTGGCGCATAGATGGTGTCGCCCGTGTTCCGGAGCCAGCTGGATGCGCAGGCGGCCAGCTCGGCCGATCCCTTCGCATCGCCGAGCACGCACTGCAGCCAGAGTGCGAAGTTTCCCGCCGAGTAGGCTTCGCGCATCCCCATGTTCGCGGGCATCGGCTCTGACAGAACGAAGCAGGTCGCGAGTGCGGTCAGGTTCACGTCGGTGCGCGACATGGCGCCACCGACAGCGTTGATGATGAGCAGCACCGCCATGCGATCGGGGCTGAGCGCACCAGCCGAGGGCGCCTGCGTGCCGAGCTGAGCTCGCTGGAGGATTCTGCGATGATGCAGACGCATCGTGAGGGCGGTACGTAGATGCGAGGGATGCAGCGGCCAGCGAACCCCGAGGCGCCGCAGAACCCGAAGCGCATGCTCGACCACGACCTGAGCAGGCTCGAGCATGATCAGCGCGGCGATCCGGTGCATCTCGAGCTGTGCGCGTTCGAGCTTCGTGACGACGCGGGGTTCGAGATCCTCGAGCAGCTCCAGAGCGGTCTGCGGATTGCCCAGCTGGATGGCACTCTCGGCATTGCCGAGCCAGATGCTCAACCCGAGTGCATGCTGGGTCTCCCAGAGCGCTGCTGCGAACTCGCGCCGCGCGGTGTCCAGGTAGCGGAGTGCCTCGACGGAGGCTCCCGCTCGCAGAGCTTCGCGGCCCGCGAGCGCGCAGAGCTCGATTCGCTTGAGAGTGAGCTCGCGCGGTAGATAGCCACCCGCGAGCACCAAGTGGTCCGCGATCTCGAAGGCATACTCGGCACGACGCTCGTCCCCGAGGCGCTCGAGCCACCAGCATGCGACTTCGGCGTGCAGGACCGAGCGTTCCTCTTCGGACAGACGAGCGCGTGCGGCCTCGCGCACGCGGTCATGGGTGAAGCGAAATCCCTCGGGGCACGGCAGCACCAATCCGATGCTCTCGAGCTCCAGCAAGCTGCTCTGGATGGACCTTGCCTCTCGGTTGCCGAGGCGTTCGAGCAGCTCGGCGCCAAAGGGTTGACTCGCGCAGCTCGCCCAGCTCAACGTGTCCTGGGCCTCTGGGGCAAGGCCTTCGAGCTTGGCGATCAAGAGCCCGATGGCGCCCTCGGGCACGGTCGCCTCCGCGATTCGTTCCAGCTCCCAGTGCCATCCGCGCCCCGGTTCGAAGCGGACCAACCCCTGGGCGTACATGTGATCGAGAATCTGGCGGACCCAGAGCGGGTTGCCTCCGGTCTTGCGCTCGATATGGTCGGCGAGGGGCGCCACGACGTTGCGCGGCTTCGAGAACGTATTCTCCAGGAACTCGACCAGGGCCTGTGAGGGCAGCGCTTCCAGGTGGATCGGATCGACCGGGACATCGAGCCCCTCGAGCCTGCTGCGCACACTGTCGAGCAATTCAAAGGGAGCATCGCTCGCGGTCTGACAGGACACGATCACCAGAAAGCTGCCCGCTACCTCACTCGTGAATAGTTCGCGCAAGAGGTACTGACTTCCTGAGTCGCTGTGCTGGAAGTCGTCGAGGACCAGCACCAAGGGATGTTCTTGCGTGGCCGCCGCCGAGATGAAGCGTTGAACGGCGAGCAACAGGCGCGAGCGGGTTTCTCGCGGAGCCAGGGGTGGTACCGGTGCGACGTCTCCGAGCACGGTCCCCATATCGGAAGCCAGCTCGCCCAGCACGCCAGCGATGGGGCCCAATCCGCGGCAGAGCTCCTCGCGCCACTGGGACAGTCGCGCATCACTCTCGACCAGGATCTGCTCGGCGAAGGATTGGAAGAGGTTAACCCAGCCCGAGTACGGCCACTCTTGGCCGGGGTCGAAGCTGCCTTGGGCCATGTAGGCGCCGACGTCTCCGAGGCGCGATCGAAGCGACCCGATCAGCGCAGACTTTCCCGACCCGGCGGGTCCGTCCACGAGGACGACGCGCGGGCGCGACGTGATCGCTTGCTGCAGGCTGTACCAGAGAGCCTCGCGTTCTCGCTCGCGCCCGTAGAGCATCGCCGGGTAGCGAGGGCGATCTGGGACCTCGATGGCTTCGAGCTCGAAGTCGGGATCCATGTCGCCCGTAGCCTGGAACCGGTCGCGCAGGACGACGAGATCAGAGCGCAGCGACAGGGCGCTCACATAGCGCTCCTCCGGCTCCTTGGCGAGTAGCTTGAGCACCAGGCGCGAGAGCGCGTCCGGAATCTCGGGCCGCAGCGCGCTCGGCGGAAGCGGATGCCTCGCGATGTGCGCGTGGATCAGCTCGAGCGGGTCGTCGAAGAGAAACGGTGGTTGACCGGTCAGCGCGTAGTAGATCGTGCCGCCAAGACCGTAGAGGTCGCTGCTGAAGCTGAAGCTACGGTTCATGCGCCCCGTCTGCTCGGGTGCGATGTACTGCAAGGTTCCTGCCCAGCCCGAGCCTGCGTGTTCGGGCGCAGCACCGAGCGCGGCCGTGCCGAGCTGAGCCGTGATACCGAAGTCGATCAGGTGCGTCTCATGCGTCTTCGGAGCGACGAGTAGATTGTTTGGTGTGACGTCGCGATGGACGAGGCGGGTCGAGTGCACGGCGGACAGGATCTCGGCCCACGTGATCGCGAGATCGAGCAGCACGGAGATCGGGGGTGGGCCATTGGTTTCCACCCAGGCCTTCAGCGGCACGCCCGAGAGCTGCTCGACCACCAGACATGGACGCTCACACGAGAGGTCCAAGGTCAGCGCCTTCGGAATCCCGGGATGCTCGCACTGCCGCATCGCGTCGAACTCTCGACGCGCGTGCTCGTTGCCGTCGCGGGTGGTACCGAACACCTTGAGAACTACTGGGAGCCCATCGCTCAGGCGCTTGGCCGCGAAGACTTCGCCCCATGCGCCACGGTGCAGGCACTTGACCGCGCCGTAGGCGTCCGGCCAGATCTGATTCTCCACGGGAAAAGGGATCGGCGCGCGCTCGGTGTGAGTTGACTGCGACGTGCTTCAGCTAGGCACTTGTCCCGAGTGTCGCGATCCGGTGTGGCACCCTGGTGCCCATCCGCGCCAACTCCCCGTGGGATTGGCGCCGCCAGGCGAAGGAGGGTCCTGTCGGCGCAGGACGGCGCGCTGCTACACGCGCGTCAATTCGGCTCGTCGCGCTCCGCTTCCAGGAGCTTCACCTTCGCCAGCGCTCCCCACTGCAAGTAATAGCCAATCGCCTGCTCGAGCAGGCTTTGTGCCTCGGACTCGCGGCCTTCGGATCGCGCAGCCTGTGCCCAGCGTTCGGATCCGAGCGCAGCAAGATGGCTGAAACGCAGCTCGGATGCCCGGCTGACCGCATCCTTGTAGAGCGTTCGCATGACGCCTCCGCGTCGCCGCGTGCGCGCGTATTCGGCTTCGAGCAGCAGGCGCATGGGCACGAAATCCGGTCCGTGAACGGCTGCCTTGCGCACCTCGCGAACCGCGCTACGCAGCTCACGGACGAAGCGTATCCGCTTCGGGCCGTGAGTCTCGAGCGCGAGCTGCGCCGCTGCGATTCCTCGATAGAACCAGATGTCTACCAGGTGGGGTGCGTGACTCAGGCGCATGAGGCGTCCCCGGAGCGGCCCCCATTGGGCGAGCACCTCATGGAACTGATTGTGCACGCAGAGCACCATCATCCAGATCGCACGTAGGCCGGTCTCGCTGAGAGAGCGGCTGTCTCGGATGAACCGATCGTCCTCGTGTACTGTCTCTCGGAGTTCGCGTGGATCTACGCTCTCTGCGCCGAGGGTTCCATACGCACGAGCGATACGCCCCAATCCGGTCGCGTGGACGGCGCCGCGCTCGAAGCGCTGGTTCAGGCGACACAACTCCCTCGACGTGGGCTCGATCGGTTCTCCGCCTAGAGCCGCATACATTCCGGCAAAGATCAGCGATGCATGCGCGTACTCGAGGTGTCCGAACTTGAGCATGCGCTCGTGCAGCTCCTTGAGTCGGGGGATCGCCGTACGTCGGCTTCCGAGCCAAGCCATGAGCACACCATCGAGCTGCATCTCGGCATGGGCTGCGATGAACGAGTCGGGAGCCTGAGCGATCCAGTACCGGATGGACTCGATATAGCGCTGCACCCGCGTGCGGTTGCGTTCGAAACGCCAGCTCCAGAATGCGACCCCCGTGAGCGCGGCGGCGGGATTCTCGACATAGCCGAAGCGAATGAAGTCGCTCATGACCTTGCAGGCGGTGAGGCAGCCGAGACCGGGGTGCGTCTGTGTGAGGAGTCCTGCCGCGTGCCGCAGAACCAACAGCTGGACGACTCGCTCTCGATTGCCTGCGAGGGAGGCTTCGAAGAGCTTTTCGGCCGGGTGGGCATCGAGCAGGCGTCCCACACGCCACAGGGCGAAGCGCGTGCGGATCAGAGAAGGGCGTATGGGCCAATGAATCCCTACCGAACGCAGGATCTCGAGGGCGTAGCGTCCGCCCTCGCTGTGCTGGCGGGCGACCGCATGGATTCCGAGCCTGCGAAGAGAGATCTGCAAGCGCTCGTCTTCCGTGGGGTTCTGTAGGTCGAGTGCCTGCAGCCGCTGCCTGGCATCCTCGAGCTCGAGCTGCTGAGTCGAGGCGTCGGCCCACTTCAGTTGGATTTCGAAAGCCAGCTCGTGTTGGGTGCGCCAGGCGTCGGAAGCGAGTGCCGCATCGGCCGCGCGCAGGTACTCCACCGCATCCGCTCCCGCCCCCGAAGCGATGAGCTGGCTCGCCGCTTCGAGATTGAGCTCGACCTTGCGTTGTCGCAGTTCCGGCGTGAGAGCCGTGACCGCGCGATTCAGATGAAAGACGATATCGAAGACCCGCTCGGCTCGTTCTTCCTGCGGGGTTTGCTCGAGCAGATACTCGGCTACTCTTCGATACGCACAGGCGCGGGCCTCGGGATGCGACCCCAGATGAGCTGCGTTTCGGATGTCTCGATGCGCAAACCGATAGCCGGACTCTCCGTGGATCAGGTAACCTGCACTCTGAAGGTGTACCAGAATGCTGCGCAGTCTCTGGGTGGACTCGCCCGAAATTGCTTCGAGCAGCTCTGCGTCGAACTCGACATCGATGCAGCTCGCGGTCTCGAGCGTGCTGCGGGTCGGGGCATCGAGGTTCTCGAGCTTTGCCGCGAGCAACGAAGCAGATCCATCGGAGGCAGGAACCGAACGCAGCACTTGGCCATCGCAGTGCCAAGCTCCGTCGTGGTAGCGCAGACAGCCGCGGGCGTGCAGATTCAGGACGAACTCTCGCATCAGCAGGGGCAGCCGGTCGGTTGCCGCCTCGATGCGGGGAAGCAGTTCGTCGATCTCTTGCGCGCTGGCGCCGAGCGTGTCCTCGAGCCAACGTCTTGCGACCTCCGGCGAGAGTGCGTCGAGCTCGATCGACGCCAGGGAGGCACCCCGTGACTCGCACTGTTGCGTGAACTCGGCGATTTCTCGGTGAGTCGTGAGCTTCTCGCGGTTGATCGAGAGCACGAGCACGAGTCCCGTGAGCTGCGGGCTCGAGGCGAGGCGATCGAGGATCCTGCGGGTGCCCGCATCACTCTCCTCGAAGTCGTCGAGGAGCAGGATCAGGTGCTTCTCCAGGTGTACGAAGGTCTCGAGGAAGCGCTCGACCGCGAGGGCTAGTCGCTCCTGAACGTCGTGCCCGGTCGTGCCCGGAAGACGCGGCGAATACCCGAGGATCGCTTCGAGATCCGGTACGAGCTCGATCAGGAGCTGCGCCAGGGGGCCGAGCGCGGTGCGGAGCTGCACTCTGAATCGTTCGAGTCGCGCGTCGGGTGCGAGCAGGATGGACGTTACGAGTGACTCCAGTGCGTCTGCCAGGCCCGCGTGGGGACGCCTCCCCCGTCGTCGAAAGCGCCCGAGCGACACGTGAATTCCGTTCCGAATCAGGCGCAGACGCAACTCGCGCAGCACGGAGCTCTTGCCCACTCCGGGTGCCCCGTAAAGGAGGACCAAGTGAGGGAGCTCGCCGCGTGCGCGAATACAGGCATCCGTAAGGCGGTCGATCTCGGGTTCGCGGCCGTAGAGCTCACTCGGAAAGCTCGGGCCTGACGGGACCTCGCGAACGTCGAGCCGGAAAGCCGCGTCGATTTCTCCACGTGACTCGTACTGCTCGAGCAGCTCACGGCAGTCCGTGGCCAGGGCCTCGGCTGTTTGATAGCGCTCGGATGGCTCCTTGTGCATCAAGCGCAGAATCATTCGCGACAGAGCCACCGGAATGGACGCTTCGAGCTCGTGTGGCGGAGTCGGTGGCTCGGTCAGGATCGCCCGAATCAGTGCAGCCCGATCCGACCTGCGGAACGGGCGGCTTCCGGTGACTGCACGGTAGAAGGTCGCCCCGAGGGCATAGAGGTCGGAGCGCCGATCCGAGGAGCGTTCGATCCAGCCCGTCTGCTCGGGCGGAACATAGGCGAGGTTGCCGGCCCTCTCGGCGGAGCTCTGCTGGGTAGAGGGCCTCAGCCGCCCAAACTCGACTGCGCTCCCAAAGTCGATCAGCCAGGCCTTGGCCTCGTCCGCCGACACGATCACGTTGGTTGGAGTGATCGCCTGGTGCACGTACCCCGCCGTGTGGATGGCCTCGAGGGCTTCCGAGAGCTGCAGCGCGATGGAGAGGATGTCCGCGGTTGGGAGCGCACTCGGATCGTACGACCACGAGCGGAGAGTCTCGCCGTCGATCCACTCAAGAATCAGTGCGTGACGTTGGCCCAGGGTGTCGAGGGCGAGCGCCCTGGGGATGCTCGGATGTGCGCACGCGCGCAGAGCGTCGAACTCACGTCGAGCGATCCCGGCTTCGGAGCTGGCGCTCGAGAAGAGCTTGACCAGAACCTGCTGTTCGTCTTCCGATCGAGTTGCGCGATAGACGACCGCGTCCGGGCTCGTGCTCTCGCGCTTGCCGAAGGAGTAGCCTGGGATCGCGACGTCCGACTCCACCAGTGCGCCATCGGATGGGACCGTCTCGCGGTTGACGGGCAGGCCTGGGTCACACTTCGGTCATCTGGTGAACAGTATGGGCTATCCTCGACTGCGGACGTCAGCTCGGACAAAGGGGTCGGAGCGCGCCCACCGCGAGCGATCCACGGAGTCGCAGAAAGCGACTCCCAGAAAGCGGATTCCCAGAAAGCTCATCCCCAGAAAGGAGAGGGTGCCAATGAATGCCGCACAGCAGCGATTCGGTCCTCCGGCCGCGAGTACACTCGGGAAGATCGAGCCGCAGCTCAATGACATGGTACGGGACTTCATCGCTGCTTCGCCCTTCTGTGTCATGGCCACCGCAAGCAGTGCCGGCACCTGTGATGCGTCTCCGAAGGGCGGGGCGCCGGGATTCGTGAAGGTTCTGGATGCAAAGCGACTCTGGCTGCCCGACGTGGCCGGCAACAAGCTCTTCCAGTCCTACGAGAACATCGAGACCAACGGCCAGGTCGGCCTGGTGTTCCTGATTCCCGGCTGCGACTGGACGGTGCGGGTGAACGGAGCGGCGCGAGCGGTAGACGAGCGGAGCGAGTACCTGGAAGGGGCCTCCCCAGAGGTTCTCTGGTCGGACGCGAATACGCGCGTGCTTCAGGGGCTCCTGATCGAAGTGCACGAAGCCTACGCGCATTGCCCCCGCGCGTTCCTTTTCGCGAAGCTCTGGGACGTTCCTCAGATCGAAGCCTCTCAGGCGCAGGATGCGAACAAGTACTGGTTCAAGCGCTACCAGCAGTCGCGCGGCCGTGCCTGAAGCGCCCGCGTGAGCGGTCTCAATGCCGCGAGATCGCTCTTCGGGGGCTCAGGTGGCGGAGCGGTCGATGGGGCGCAAGCGGTCGAGCCGCAGGCGGCCGCGTTCGTCGAACAGCCGGCGCGCTGCCATCCAGTTGGCCAGGAACGATCCGAAGCCGGTTCCGGAAGCGATCAGCAAGAAGATCAAGATCTGATATTTGACGGCTTCGCTCGGCGGGCTCCCCGCAAGTATCTGTCCGGTCATCATCCCGGGCAGGCTCACGATTCCGGCGGCCGCCATGGCGTTGACGGTCGGGATCAGCCCGCTGCGCAGGCTCTCGCGCCGAACCGTAGAGAGCGCCTCCTGCCATGAATGACCGAGCATGAGGCGCGCCTCGATCACGTCGCGTTGAGCCCAGGCACCCTCCGTCAGCCGTTCGAGCGTCAACGCCACACCCGTCATGGTGTTGCCGAGTAGCATTCCGAGCAAGGGAATCGCGTACTGCGGTTGATACCACGGATCCGCCTGGATGAGAGCCAGGAGCGTGAACGTCATGGCAGTGAACGCAGAGCTGAACATCGCGAATGTGCCTACGCCGTATCCCCACCACCCCCGCAGTCTGCGACGTTGTCGTGCCTGGACCTCGCGTCCGGCGGCGAGCAGCATGACGCAAGCCATCAAAGCGACCGCGGGAAACGACACGAACGAGAAGAGGGCTTCGAGCACGAAACCGACCAGGGCCAGCTGGACCACCATGCGCGTCGTGCTCACCAGAAGGGGACGTGCGATCTGGAGTCGTCCCCGCCACGAGAGTCCAGCCAACAAGCCGACGAAGAGTGCGGCGATGGCGAGATCCCAGGAGTCGAGCTGGATCAATCGCATGCGTGAAGCTCGACGAGTGTGCCTGATTCGATCCGCAGCACGCGATTGCAGACGCGTGCCAGCTGCTCCGGCAGATGGGACACCCACAGCAAGGCCGTCCCCGCTCGCTGGAGCTCCGCCAGCCAACGTTCGACGCGGTCGGTGCTGCCTTCGTCCAGGTTCGACGTGGGCTCGTCGAGCAGGAGCACCGCGGGCGAGTTGTCGCTGGCGCGCAGGAGGGAGAGTCTCTGGCGTTCGCCCGAGGAGAGCACGGCTGGGTCGCGCTCCCACACGTCTTGCTCGAGGCCGAGCGCATCGAGGTGCTTCCTAGCCTCGGACTGTGCGGCAAAGTGGGCCGAAACCGACTCTGCCCACCATCGGCTCTCGGCGGGCACGAAGCCGACTCGGCAGCGCCAGTCGGGTCCGCTCATGGCCTCGCGCGGGACTCCATCGACGGTCAGCTCACCTCGATTGGGGTCGAGGTCGGCGATCGCGCGCAGCAGTCGCGTCTTGCCGCTCCCCGATGGGCCACATAGCCCCACGCATTCGCGAGCGGCAATCTCGAAAGCGACGGATTGGAGCGGGCCGCAATCCAGCTCGGAGACCCTCAGGCCCTTCGACATCTCGCGCGGATCTCCCCTGCCTACGATGCTCGTCTCTGGTTGCGATGCGTCTCCTAGCACCCAGCGGAGCATATCCCAGCATGTCGGCGTGGGGGCCCGTGCACGCTTGCCCGCTGCGGAGACGTTGATGGAGCAGATCAAGAGCTCTCTGCACCCTTCCGATACAGCCGCAGAGCGGCGAGCGCAATGCTGACCCTGCATGGATACCAGGTAGAGGACCGCATCTCCTGCGGGCTGTGCGTGGACGTTTACGGAGCCCGGCGGCAGCTGGATGACCGTCGCGTCGTGATCAAGGTCTATCGGGGGGAAGGTCCCGGGACCCGCGCGGAGTTGGAGCAGACCGCGCTCGTGGCGGCAGCGGGACCGCAGGTGCCACGCGTGCTCGAAGTGACGTCCGTGGACAAGCAGGCGGTCCTCGTGCTGGAGCGCGTTTCGGGTGTCACTGCGGATCGACTGGTCGAGCACGGACCCCTGCCGCTCGATGCATTCGTGAAGTTGGCGCTCCAGCTGGCCGGGTGTCTGACCCAGGTGCATGGCGCACGAGTCGTGCATGGGGACATTCGCCCGGAGCACGTCCTCGTCGAGCAGCAGACTGGAAAGCTCGCGTTGATCGGCTTTGCAGCGGCTCGGGTGGCTGGGGGCGATCCGGAAGCGCCGAGCGAGGAATTCGTGGGGGGCGGCTTGCCGACCTTCCAAGCGCCGGAAGCCAGCGGCCGCATGAATCGACGCAGCGATCATAGAAGCGATCTCTACTCGTTGGGAGCGACCTTCTACTTCCTCTTGAATGGCGCGCCTCCGTTCGTCTCGAAGGATCCCCTCGAGCTGACGCACGCGCACATGGCACAGATTCCGGAGAGTCTCGAGTCGCTGCGTCCCGACCTACCCCGCGTGGTCTCCAGGATCGTGATGCGGCTTCTGAACAAAGAGCCTTCGGATCGTTATCAGAGCGCAGCCTCGCTGCTCGCGGATCTGGAACGCTGCGAGAATGAGCTCGAGCGCACCGGATCCATCCGCGAGAGCTTCGTGCTGGGGTCGAGCGATGCTCCGATTCGGCCCGACTTCAGCGATCGCTTCTACGGGCGAGAAGGTGAGCAGTCGCTGCTCGAACGGGCGCTGGAGCGCTGTGCGGCTGGTGTGCCCGAGCTGTGGATCGTGAGCGGGCCTGCGGGAGTCGGCAAGTCGAGGCTCGCGACATCGCTCAAGCAGGCTGCCGTGATGCGAGGTGGAGCTCTCGCGATGGGTAAGTTCGACCCGTATCAGCGTGACGTGCCACACCTGGGATGGATCTGTGCGTTCCGTGAGATCCTGGATCAGAAGCTGGCGGGGAGCCCGGAGAAGCTGACCGCCTTCGCGGAGCGCCTGCGGACAGCGCTCGGAAGCCTGTCCGGCGCGCTCGCGGCCGTGCTTCCGGAGCTCTGCTACGTGCTCGGCGAGGTGCAACGGGAGCCGTCGAGTCTCGAATCCAAACACGTACATGCGCGCCTCGCCCTTACCGTGCAGCGCTTTCTATCCGCGTGCGCTACGCCCGCGGAGCCACTCGTCCTGGTCCTCGACGACGTCCAGTGGGCCGATGTCGCCAGCCTTCAGTTCCTCGAGGAGTTCTTTGCGACGACACAGACGAGCTCGGTCCTCGTGATCGCGAATCGCCAGTGGGGTGACGCCGACTCCGTGGACCAGCTCGAAGCCTGTTTGGGGAACATCGAACGGCGTCGCGGGCGCTATCGGCAATTGGAGCTCGGGCCGCTTTGCGATACGGCGTCGGCCCAGATGCTGGCCGACGCATTTCAGCAGGATCGAGAGAGCACGCAGCCGCTCGCGCAGCTCATTGCCCGCAAGACGGGCAAGCTTCCGTTGCTCATACGTGACTTCGTGGAACACCTCTACGACCTTGGTTGGGTCACATTGAGCGCGGATAAAGGCTGGTATTGGGATGCCGAGGCGATCTCCTCGGTCGAGCCTCCGGAGAGCGCGGTCTCGCTGTTGGCCTCGCGCATCGAGCGACTGAGTGGCCCCGCGCGCAGGGTGATCGAGGTTGCGAGTTGTATCGGACACCTGGACCTGCTGGACCTGTTGTCGGAGCTGAGCGAGCAGTCGCCATCGGAAGTCGATCGCGCGCTCGAACAGCTGAGTGATCAAGGCCTGATCCGTCCTCTTCGCGCCAAGTCCTCCTGCGAGCCGAGCCGTCTCTCGCGGACGCCGTTCGGGTTCGCACACGATCGTATCCGTGAAGCTGCCTATGGGCTCCTCACGCGGGACGACCGCATGCAGCTGCACTACCAGATCGCACGGGCGATGTCCGATGGGTCGAGTGCGGACTCGCCGACCCGGTCGTCCCTGACGCGCGTGGATCACTTCAACCGGGCCCTGCCGCTGGTCGCCGAGGACGAGAGAAAGCCGATCCTCCAGCTGAACATCGCCTCGGCGGATCGCGCACTCGCTTCCGGAGCTGCGGCCACGGCGCAGACGTACCTCGAGCACGCGCGTAGCCTCTTCCGGGACGCGGACTGGGAACGTGAGACGCCGCTCGGAATCAGCCTCTATCTAAAGAGCGCCGCGTGCGCGCACCACCTGGGCGACTCCCAGGAGTGCCTTCGCTTCCTCGAAGTGCTCGACGGCCGACCGCTGTCTCCGTTGCAACGCGCACTCGCGGCTGCTCAACAGCTGAACGCCTTCGCGCTCAGTTATCAGATCGAGCGCGCGGTAGCGATCGGGCTCGCCGAGCTCCGAAGGCTCGGGGTTCGGTTTCCGTTGCACCCTTCTCGGCTGCGGGCGTACGTAGCGATTGCACGGCTCGACCTCGCGATTCTCGCTGGAGCAGGTAGGGGCTTCGCGCCCTCGCTCGGTCAACCCGAGGAGGTGACCGCCAGCCTGGTGCTGTCCGCCGCCATCGGCGGACCGGCGGCTCGCATCGACCCGCGGCTCGTCACCTTGATTGCTGCCTGGGCCACCCGCCGTATCCTGAGCCGCGGCTATGTCCGTGGACCCCAGCTGGCCCTCGCCGCTCTCGGTGCAAACATGTGCGGGCTGGCCGCAGATGGGTCGCGCGGACTGAGATACGCGAGGCTCGCAGAGGAGATCGGCGAGTTGCTCTCGGACCCGATCAACCAGCAGCGGAGCCAGGTAATCCTGCACGGTCAGTTGTATCCCTGGGTGCGCCCGAGATGTGCGGCCGTAGAGCCGTTGCTCTCGATCGCCGAGTCCGCGCGGGAGCTCGGCGATCGAGAGTTCGCGCTCTATGCCTCGGCCTTCTACAGCTACACGCGGCTCTTCGCCGGCATTCCTCTACCGACGGCACTGGAGCGTCTGGAGCTCCACAACCGTGAGTTCGCCTATGGAATGGACGGCGCTCCTCAGTCCGAGGTCGCTGTTCGGAGTCTGATCGAGCCGCTCTCCGACGACGAGATCGGCGAGGAGCTGAAGGGCATCAATCGGCTCTTCGAAGGTCGTCCCGAGCTCAGTCTCTTCGTACGCATTCCGTGGATTCTGACCTTGACCGTCCTGGGAAACATGGATGCGGCACGCGACCAGATCGAACGTCTGGGAATGCCGCCGACTCAGGGAACCTGGAACGCCGATCTGACGTTCCTGCGGGGAATCGTGTATGCGGACTGCGCGCAGCGAGACCGCGCGAACGCAGCTGCACTACGCGACGGATTGTCCGCCAGCATCAAGAAGCTCTCCCGCTGGGCGCGTCATGGCCCCGACTTCGTTCACCTGGCCGACTTCCTGCGCGCGGAGCGCGCGGCTGTGCGGGGAAGATCGTCTGCGGCTCGCGCCGCGTACGCGAAGGTGATCGTGCGCGCACAGCAACGCGGATACACGCATCACGCAGCGCTCGCGGCCGAGCGAGAAGCGCGACTCCTGCTGGATCTGCGGCGCGAGTCGGAGTCCCGCAAACAGCTCGTGCTGGCGCGAAAGCTCTATGAGCAATGGGGCGCACTGGCGAAGGCCGAACGGCTCGCGACCGAAGGCTGACCCGCTCGTAGCGTGCCTACGCGCGTCCGTGTGACTCACCGGTCGCCACGGCGGCGGCGATCAGATGGGCGAGTCGAAGCGGCTCAGGCAGCCGTCCCTTACGGCGGGTGCGATCGACGATGAGCCGTGCTGCCGCCGCATCGATTCCGTAGGCGCGCGTGAACAACCCCGATGCGCTCCGGTGAACAGGGGCTTGCTGCTCCAGTAGGCGAGCCCGGTCAGCGAGACCCGCTGCTTGCAGGGCACGGCGCAGCCGATCGTCCGCAGGCTCGCGACGATTGACGACGATGAGCGGGCGCTCGAGTCTGCTAGCCAGCTCTGGCGCATTCACGACGGCCAATCCTGCGAGGGTCACGCCCCCGAGCAGGACGGCATGGAGCTGGGGCCAGCAGCGTAGACCTCGGATCCAGTCGGCCAGAAACGCGGTCGCATGCTCGCCATCCACCGGAAACCGATGCGTCGCGACCGCCTCCACGAGATCGCAACCCTGCATCATCACGGCGACCAGCGGGACGGGGCGCTCTGCTGCGAGATCCCTCCACTTGTCGAACGGGCCATCATCGATCCCCAAGACATGAGGGTGACTGGGAACGTTCACCAGGCGAATCCTACGGGCGCATCGGTCGCCGAGGTTTTGGGAGACGGCAGCGCGCGAACGAACGCGGTATCGTCGTCCCATGCCCGACTACTGGCTTCGCGTGCAACTGTCCGCACAGACCCTGGAGCTGATGCACCAGTCCAGAGTCGCAAGGCGCTATGGCATATCGAGCGCTCGCAACGGAGCGGGGGAGGCGCTGGGAAGCGAGTGCACGCCGCGCGGGACCCACGAGATCTGCGAGCGGATCGGACAGGGGGCTCGCCCCTGCTCGGTGTTCGTCGCGCGCCAGCCGACGGGGGAGGTGTGGACTCCCCGTCTTCAGGCGCTCGAGCCGCATCGAGACTGGATCCTGTCTCGAGTTCTCTGGCTGCGCGGTCTGGAGTGGGGACGCAATCGTGGCGAGGGTGTGGATAGCCGAGATCGCTGCATCTACATCCATGGAACACCCGAAACGGAGCCGATCGGGGAGCCGCGATCGCACGGTTGCCTCCGCATGCGCAATTCGGACGTGATCGAACTCTTCGACCTGGTGCGAGTCGGAACGCGGGTGCACATCGAGGAGTAGCCATGGCGGAAGGTGGTGTGCCGGCTGGATCTGTGCAGATTCAGCGTGCGTTGGCGCCGACGTCGGGGGACGTGTCCGCCGTGCTCGCTGGCTCGCCCGCGGCGACCCGATCCACCACGCGACCGGCCAGGCGGACCAGGATTGCACTCGCGTAGTCCCCGTGCGACCCAATCGGATCGAGCCAGCCCAGCGTGAAGTCCAGCCATGGACGTCCCAGGTCCCCGAATGCGCCTCGCCGAATCTCGTTCGAGGCATCGACCAGGAGAACGCCGGCACAGCGCGGCAGCCCGCAGTCACTGTTCTGCTCGCTGCGCTCCAAGTCCTCGATGCTGAAGACTTCGAGCTCGGTTCCGAAGAGGCGGCTGGCGGGTAGACGTCCGACGGCTTCGTTCAGTCCGCCGAGCTCGAAGACGCCCTTGCTACGCTGGCCGTAGGGAAGGTCGGGCTTCAGAATGCGACTGATTCCAGCGACCGCGACCTCGGCTACCGGTAGCTGGGCCAGCGAGTCGAGCAGGTGTCCGACCGGCCTCGTGGCCAGACCGTACACCTGTGTGTAGGCATAGGCAGTCGGTGTGGCAACCGTACTGACCAAGACGCTGGTCGGGATGCTGAGAAGCTCGAGAGAAAGCCTACGCGTGGCGCGGAACGATCGGCTCGGCAACTCACTCAGGTTCGAGAACTGACCCGCATCTCGCCGAACACGCGGACTGTCCAGCTCCCCCGACCTGCGCAGCTCACTCGGCTTCCGAAGCTCGTCGGGGACTCCGGGGCTTCGTTCTCTCGAAGCGCTGGCACTCGAGGGACCCGCACTCGCCACTGGGTTTTCCTGCGGACCTGGCGACCGCGGCAAAGGGCCCCTTCCGAAGAGCCTGCGGCCGGTGCGAGAGATCTCACGTCCCACGCTCTCGGCTGGGTCGAAGACACGTCGTTCGATCAGTGCCTCCACGCCCGAGAATGCGTAGGCATTGATCGCCAGGTTGGCGAGCGGAAACAGGAACCCGTTCGCATGATCGTGACGACTGAAGGTGACCAGGACGGGATAGTCCGCGGTCTCGTGCAGGTTCTCGGGGACCAGGGCGGGTTGGAACAGGATGGCCCCCCGTACCTGGTGCGCCCACTCGAACGGTTCCGAACGAACCGGGAGCCAGCCTACCCGATCCTGCATCAGCCCCGAGATGACGCGCGTCCCGAAGCTGTGTCCGATCAGGTAGATCTCGGGCACCGAGTCGGGATCGACGTCGCCGTATGCGGCCGTCATCACCTGGTTGAGCGTCTGGCGCAAGCCGCCGTATCCGATCCGGTCTCCCATTGCGGCCTTCGACCAGAACGAGAGCGGAAACAGCGCCGTATCCGGTGCGACTGCGAGCACGTCCGCGATGAACGGTACCGGGAGCAGATCATTCAGGAGCTTGCGCGCTCCTGATTGACTGGAATCCCAGCCGACGCCGAAGATGGCGACCTGGTCTGGGTCGGAGGTTCGCTCCCGATAGCGTCCCAAGCTGCGCAGCAGCTCGAGATAGGCGGCGTGCGAGCTCTCACCGTCGTTTGCCCAGCCGTAGCTGACCACGAAGATCGTCTCTACTCGGCGGTTCCGCCGCAGCTCCTCGATCGCCAAGTCGCGCTCGTAGATGCTGGTCAGGTCGCCGTAGCGGTCGAAGGGCAACAGATAGAATCCGTGATACCTGCTCCCGGCCGCTGTGGGGTCCTCGACCTCGCTCTCCAGCGGGCCGGAGGGGCTCTCCGCGAAGGTCGGCACCGCGCTCAGGGTGGATGCGAGCACGCAGCCCGCCGTGAACACGAAGCCGCGCATGAACCCGAGCCAGATTCCCATCTCGATTCCTCCCCGACACAGTTGCTCGCAGACCCACAGCTCGACGCGCGCGCCCGCGCTCGCTTTTCCCGAACTCGAGCGCGAGACCGATGGGTACACTGTAGCCTTCCGGTCCGATGCGGTCGGCCATCAGTGAGGAAGGCATGTTCTACAGGGTTCAGATCGAGAACGATGTAGAGATCCCCCTGCGCGACGGGATCTCGCTACGCGCGAACGTCTTTCGTCCGGGAGAGGACTCGGAAGCTCGCGAGGATCGCGCACGCGGCGAAGCCTCCTCTGACGAAGTAGGCCGCTATCCCGTCATCCTCACCCTGGGCCCGTACCCGAAGGACATCCACTTTGCCGATTGGGACGCGCATGGCTTCTATCCAGGGATCGAGGAGCACGGTCCGCTCATGCACTGGGAGACGGTGAATCCGGAATGGTGGGTGCCGCAGGGCTATGTCGTGATCCGCGCAGACACGCGGGGTACGGGGCGTTCTCCTGGTCGTCCGTCCCCCCTGTCGATGCGCGAGGCCGACGACTTCGCGCAGGCGATCGAGTGGGCGGCAGCGCTTCCCTATAGCAGCGGCCGGGTTGCCGTGATGGGAGTCTCCTACTTTGCGATGAACGCGTGGCGCGTCGCTGCGCTCGCGCCGCCGAGCCTCGCGGCGATCGTGCCCTGGGAGGGAGCCCTCGACCTCTATCGGGATGCGAGTCGCCACGGAGGTATCGCGTCCAACACCTTCACAGGGCGCTGGACGCGCAACGTAGAGGAGCGCGCTCACACCTCGAAGCTCTCTGCGGGGGCAGCAGCGGACCGGACGCAGCTCCTCGACGAGCGCCAGCAGCGCAATCATCCGGATGTCTCGCAGATCCGCGCGCCGTTGTTCTCGGCGGCCAATTGGGGTGGTGCGGGGCTTCATCTACGCGGGAATCTCGAAGGCTTCGTTGCTGCAGGATCCGAGTACAAGCAGCTGCGCATCCACGTGGGCAACCACTGCGCTCCGTTCTACTCACTCGAGGGGCGCCTCGAACAGAAGCGATTTCTCGACTACTGGCTCAAGGGCATCGACACGGGCATCACACGGGAGCCCCCGATCAAGCTCGCGGTCCGCCGGGGGGGATCGGCTTACGAGTGGCGCTACGAGTACGAGTGGCCCTTGGCGCGGACCCAGTGGACGCCCTACTTCCTGGATGCCCGCGACCTGGTGCTCGCGCGAGAACGTCCGGGGGAGCAGGCGTCGGTGAGCTACGACGCAGCAGCCGATGCACCGGAGAACCGCCTGCGCTTCCGACTTCCCCGGGTGCAGGAGGAGGTCGAGTTCACCGGTCCCATCAAGCTGCGGCTCTGGCTGTCCTGCCGAGCTGGAGATGCCGACCTGATGGTGAGCGTGCGCCACTTCGACGCGGACGGATCCGAAGTGACCTATCCGGGGGCGCTACCGCCCGATGTGGCCGCGGCCTACGGCTGGCTGCGTGTTTCGCATCGCAAGCTGGATCCGGAGCGGTCGTTGCCGTACCGCCCCTACCTTGCGCACGATGAGATCCAACGGCTTGCTCCAGACGACGTGGTGTCGGTCGAGGTCGAAGTCTGGCCAGCATGCATCGTACTGCGAGCCGGCCAGTGGCTCGAGCTCGAGATCTCTGCCGAGGACGATCCGCGGCTCGACCCCTTTACGCATACAGATCCCGGTGACCGAATCCGGACGGGCGAGGTCCGAGTCTACACTGGGGGGAGCTACGACTCTCATCTACTCTTGCCGCAGATCCCCGCGCGCGCCTGAGCGCGCGCCAAGCGCTCCAAGGGATCGAGGATGAGGCTATTGTAGGAGCTGTCTGCGGAGTAGCTTCGCCTTGTGAATGGCGCCCCACTCGTTGTAACAGCGAGCTGCATGCTGGAGCATGGTCGCAGCCTGGGTGTCGCGCCGCTTCGCGAGCAGCATGCATGCGGCTCGCTCATAGGCGAGAGCCGCATGGTGGACAAAGTCCTGATCCTTGGCTCGCATGGCGGCACGCATCAACAAGCGCACCGCAGCCTCGTGCGCCCCTTCGAGGCGCGCGAGCTCGGCTTCCAGGATGAGGCGCATGTGGAGGAAGTCGGGCCCCGTCTCGCAGATGCGCCGGATCCAGCGTGCCGCTCGATTCAAGGTCCTCCGATATCCCTTGCGTTCGAACCCACGGGCATGCGTCGCGAGCTCGGCCGCCGCCAAGCCTCGATAGAAGGTGTGGTCGGCGACGTGCACGAAGGGTGTCGAGCGAACGAGCTCCTCCAGTGGCCGCGACAGCGAGAAGGCGAGGTCGTGCCGGCCGTGAACGCAGAGCACCAGTAGCCAGAAGGTCGTCGCGAACATGTCTGCCCAGCCCGGATTCGCTTCGCGCCATCGATTCAGCGCACGGAGCTCGCTCTCGATTTCTGTCGAGGTCGTCGGGTCGAGCAGATGGCGATGGGCGCGCTGGCAGAACTCCGGCTCTGGAAGGTTCATCGCGTGGGCGCGCACGGACTCCATCAATCCCGAGAGGCGCGCGCTGGTCTGTGCAACCGAGTCCCCCGCCAGGGCCAGGTAGGAGATCTGGAGAAACCGCGTGTAGTACGCATACTCGACATCGCCGACTTCGCTCAGGTTCTCGACGACGTCGTCGAGTCGCGCGAGCGGCTGCTTGCGAGGCATCAGCCAGGGATAGATGATCCCGAAGAGCTGCATCTCCGTACGCGGCCCGAAGATCGGGTCTGCCGAACGCTGATTCAGCTCGAGTGCTCTGTCGGCGAAGCGGCGAGCTGCGCGCGAGTCTCCGAGGATCACGTTCAGCCAGCTGGCCATCGATGCGAGGGTGAAGGGGAGTCTTCCGATGTAGCCATGGCGATGGTACGTGCGCAGGACGAAGCAGGTGGCCAGTGTGGTCAGATAGGTGCTGTGACGAATCAAGACTCCGCCGCCTTGGGCGATGATCAGGAGTGGGGCGAGCCATCCCGGGTCCACACGGGAGGCTGGCTTCAAGGCTTCGTGCTCCTCCCGCTCGCGCAGCAGCCACAGGATCCAGCGTAGGCTCAGCATCGCCCGTAGGCGGGATGGGAAGAGTGGCCAGCGAACTCCCAGCCGGCGCAGTACGCTCAGCATGTAGCGGATCGTGTCCTCGGGCCTGCGGCTGATCCCGTAGACCTGTAGCCGCTTCACGGCGATCTGTGCGATCTCGAGTGGCGAAGCCGCCAGAGGCTCGACTGCGGACAGCAGCTCCAGCGAGCCGTCCAGATCTCCGAGTTGCAAGACGCTCTCGGCACAATCGAGGTGGAGCGCCAGGCACAGTGCGCGCTCGTTCGTCCAGTCTGCCTCGCGCAGCAGCTCGATCGCTTTGCCGAAATGGATGGAGGCGCTCTGCGCGGCGCCCGCAGCGAGGTGTTGCTTGCCCGCGGTGTGGTTGATGCGAACCACGTCCAGACGGACTTCGGCGGAGAGATGCGCGAGTCCGCGGTTGAAGTGTTCCGCGATTTCGATCGCCCGCTCCGGGAGGCGATCCGGCGGCGTGCTCGCGAGCAGCAGCTGCGCTGTCTGATAGTGGAGTGTTGCGCGTTTCTCTTCGCCGACGCTCGCCTGGGCTGCCTCGCGGATCCGTTCGTGAGTGAAGCTGAAACCCGCGCGACAGGGCGCGATCAGCCCGGCTTGCGACAGCTCTTGCAGGGCCGGGACCAGCTCCGATTCCTCGGACCCACCGCCGAGCTCGGACATGAGCTCCGTGCTGAACTCCCGGCCCGTACAGGACGCGAGCGCGAGTAGCCTGGCTGCCTCGGGGCCGAGCTGGCTGATTCTACGCGTCAGGAATGCGACCGCACCGTCGGGTGCCTCGCAGGCCGCGACTTCCCGCCGATCGAACTCCCAGGTCTTGTCGGGCTTGATGACGAGAAGTCCACTCAGATGAAGCTGCTCGACATACTGCTGGACGAGCAGTGGATTGCCGCCTGTCTTGCGGTGAACGATCTCGGCGAGCTCGTGCGAGGCATCCTCGATGCTGCCGCCCAGTGCCGCGGAGATCATCGCCCGGCTGCCCGGTATGCTGAGCGGCCCGAGCTCGATCGTGTCTACATGCCGCCCGCGCGATTGGAGCTCCATCGGGATGTCCCGAGTGGGATCGGGGCCGCCACCCCCTTCGACACGCGAGGCACAGACGATGAGGGCCGATGGGGATTTGCACTGCGAAACCGTATCGACGAGGACGAAGTGGCTCTCGTGGTCGCAGTGCTGCATGTCATCCAGAAACAAGAGCAGGGGGCGTTCCGGCGTAGCGCAAGCTCTGAGGAAGCGCTGGAAGGCGAGCGAGAAGCGTGACCGAGTCTCGGCGGGTCCGAGCGGAATCAGCGGCACCGTCTCGCCGACGATGAAGCGCACGTCCGGAACCAGCTCTGCGAGGGCTGGTATGAGATTCCCGACCGTTGCGAGCAGCGCTTCCCGTAGCTGTGCCAGCCGCTGATCGCTCTCGAGCAGGACCTGCTCGCAGAAGGAGCTGAGCGCCGAGGTCAATCCCAGGTAGGGCCGGCCGGTGTAGGCGTCGAATTTGCCGCGTACGAAGTAGCCGTTGGTCCGAGCCACCTCCGCCTGCAGGCTCTCGACGAGTACGGTCTTGCCCGTGCCGAGCTCTCCCGCGACCATCCAGAGCTGTAGCTCTCCGTTGCTGGCCGCGGCGTACGCTTCATGCAGCAGCGACGTCTCTCGTTCTCGCTCGAACAACGTGCTCGAGAACGTCACTCGACTCTGCTCGTCGCCCGCTCCCGGGAGGAAGTCGTTCGCAATCTCACCCTTCGATTCGAGCTGATCCAGGCAGAAGCGTAGATCGGAGATCAGCGAGGTCGCACTTTGGTAGCGGTCGTCCGGGTCCTTCGCCAGGAGCTTCAGGATGCTGCGTGAGATGGCTTCGGGCGTATTCGTACGAAGCTCTCGCGGAGAACGCGGCATCCTTGCCATGTGCGCGTGAATCAGGGCCATGCGATCCGAAAGGTCGAAAACAGGCTCGCCGGTGATTGCGAAGAAGAAGGTAGCTCCGAGTGAGTAGAGGTCGCTGCGCGCGTCTACTCCTCGATTCATGCGGCCGCTCTGCTCCGGAGCCATGAAGCGCATGGTGCCTGCCATGCCCGTCACGCTCGATAGCTGGGTTTGCAGGTTGGATGCGAGCTTCGATCCAATGGTGCGAGCCAGCTCGAAGTCGATCAGGTATGCGCAGAGTGACTCGGGGTCGACGATGATGTTGTGCGGGGTCACGTCCCTGTGGACCATGTGGAGGCCGTGAACGCGCTCGAGTACCTGGGCAAGCTGGATCGCGATGCTCAGGTACTCGCTTGGTTCCGGGGTGCTCCGCTTGACCCAGCTCGCCAGAGTGACACCCTGGACGTACTCCATCACCAGGATCGGGCTCCCCTGATCCCAGATCAGATCGAGCACGCCTGGAACGCCTGGGCCCGCCGCGCGAGTCAGGGCATCGCGCTCTCGCTCGAGCTTGGACGTTTCGGCTTCGACCGAGTCGCGCGCGTAGGTCTTCAACACGACGGGCTTTCGGTCGAGATTGCGTGTTGCTAGCTGGACCTCAGTCGCCGGGCCGATGTGCAAGGGGCTGCCGAGTGTGTACCCGCTGGGCTGATGCATGGTGCGCCTGATCTATCATCGGTCGCTCACCCGTGCATGTGAATCGCCTGGTCGATCGATTCGAGCGCTTCTGGCCGTCTGCGACGGAGCTGCCGGCGACTGTCGGGGAGGGCGCACCTGGGCGCTGGCATCGCCGGCAAGCTCCGCTCAGTTGCGTACGCGCTGCCCACTCCTGGCCGCCCAGTTGGCGTGGGGCCATCTCCTGGCGGCTGGTGGTGAACGGCCGAGAGTGAGTGGGCGCTCAGGCTGGGGGTACAGTCAGTGTGCGGTCATCGACATTTGGTGTCGGCGTGTCGCGCACCTCGACGCGGGTAGGGGTCTCGAAGCGGTGGACAGCGCTTTGGGGCCGGCGACTCCCCCCTTGGTATGCATCCTGCTCTATCTGCGGATCGATCAATCACACTGGAGATTCCCATGACGAAGCGTGTCCATTCCGATCTCAACTCGAACCCCGATCCCAACTCCACTTCCAGCTCGAAGTTCCTTTCGTTCGCGATCGCGTTCTCGCTGCTGTGCACTGTATTCGTCGGCGTTGCGACTCCGAAGCCAGCGCGTGCGGATATCGACCTGTGGCCCTTGTTCGAGAAGCGGGAGGACAGCACGACCGTGCTCTATCCACTCTACGTTCGCGAGCCGGACTTCCAGATGGTCTTTCCCTTCTACTACCGTACGAACAAAGGCAAGGATACGCATCTCCTGTGGCCGCTCGTAAAGCTGTCCGAGGGGCGTCTGGAACGTGCGGCTCCGTTCTGGTTCAGCGCTCAGACGGGAGAGTTCACCTTGTTTCCTCTGATTCATCGCGACCGACTCGGAACGACGACGCTCATTCCGCCGGCTTATACGGCAGCGGACGGATCGCAGACGATGTTCATCCCGTTCTACTCGCGGTCGGAAGTCTCTCGCGGCGGCCGGTCGGAAGAGAAGCTGTCGGTGCTGTGGCCGCTCTGGTCCCGCAGTGTTTGGCGCAACGCGGACGGTGTTGCCGTCCGGCGCGACCGGCGCGCGTTGATCTTCTCGCAGGAGTGGGAGCGCGGGCAGGGGCGGGTACTGAGCGTGCTCGGGGTTCCGGTGCGAGAGGCGGTCGAGTGACCTGTTGCAGCCGAGGCTGCTTTTATGGCCAGGAAGGTTGCCAGGGGTCGGTGTGCGTGCCGGCGGGCTAGGAGATGCAGTGACTATTCGACTGACAAGGTTTCTTTCGGGTGCTTCACGACTCGGCAGTGCAGGCCATGAGGCTCAGCTGTCCGTTCAGATTGGGCCCCGGCTCGCCGACGTAGGTAGGCAGCTCCAAGTGCTCGAGGACGCGCGCGCATGCTACGCAATGCAGGAATCCAGAGGATCATGTCGCTGCTGGTGGGTGGGTTGGCCCTGGTCAGCTTCGTTCTGATTGCGACGACGTCCTACCTACTCAGCCAGAAGTCGGCGGACGGCGTGCTGATCAATCTGGCCGGGCGTCAGCGCATGCTGTCGCAGAAGCTGTCGAAGGAGCTGGCGAGCCTGCATCTGGCGGACTCCGCCAGCGAGCGAGCGCGTATTGCCCGCGAGCTCGGGGACACGGTCGATCTGTTCTCTTCGACTCTGAGTGCGCTGGCCGACGGTGGACGCATCGTTGGGGCCGACGGCGAGCGAGTGATCGTACCGGCTGCCGAGAACGAGCGGGTGGTCGAGGCCATCGCTGCAGGGAGTTCGCTCTGGAGGGAGCTCGAGCCGGCTCTGCGCGCGGAGGTCTCGGGGCAAGCGCACCCCGACGAAAGTCGCTCGAAGCTCGCGCGCCAGCGCGTGCTCGCCGACAGTACCAAGCTGCTCGTACGGATGAACGAGCTCACTCAGGCCTACCAAGACGAATCCGATGCGAAGACGGCGATTCTGGGATACGTCCAGATCTTCGCAGCGCTGCTCTCGATCCTTGCGACGATCGCGTGTCTGGTCTTCGTCCAGCGCGGGGTCGTGCAGCCGATTCTGTCGCTCGAGTCGTTCTGTAGCAGCTTGAAGCAGGGCGACCTGACGGCGGTCTGTTCGGTGTCGGGTGCAGGAGAGGTGCGGGCCATGAGCGGTACTCTGCTCGCGTTTCGCACCTCCTTGGTCGAGAACCTGAAGTCGATCGAAGACTTCATTCGAAGCCTGCTCGCGAGCGCAGATCAGCTCGCCACGACGAGCACGGAGCTCGGCCGTGCCACCGACCGGGCGGCGTCCGAGGCGACGACCGCTGCGAGTGGAACCGCCGAGGCTCACGCTGCGAGTCAATCGGTCGCTACGGCCGCGACGCAGCTGTCTGCGACGATCAACGAGATCGCACGGGCGTCCTCCGAGGCCGTCATGACCGTGGACAAGGCGGTGCTCGAGACGGAGCAGGCGAGCGCCTCGATCGGCGAGCTCTACGAGCGTTCGAACGAAATCGGCGACATCCTGCTCTCGATCACCAGCATCGCCGAGCAGACCAATCTGTTGGCCTTGAACGCGACCATCGAAGCCGCGCGCGCGGGAGAGGCGGGCAAGGGCTTCTCCGTCGTGGCCAACGAGGTGAAGGAGCTGGCACAACAGACGGCGAGCTCGACGAGTGACATCGAGGAGAAGGTGGGCGCGATCCAGCGGAGCACCGAGAACGCCAAGCAGTCTGCTTCCCGAATCGTCGAGATCATCCAGAACATCCACAACGTACAGACGACGATCGCGACGACGGTCGAAGAGCAGTCTTCCGCTACGAACGAGATCTCGCGTTCGATCACCGCCAGCGCGGAGAGGACCGACCGCATAAAGGGCAGCATCGAAGGCGTGGCGGAAGCAGCGGAGCTGGCGCGCGGCACCAGCGCGGAGTACCAGGCGCTCGCAGTAGAGCTGTCGCGCTCCGCGAAGACGCTGAAGGAACTCATCGCGCGCTATCGCTACGTCTAGCCGACGGTGCCTCCCGGCATCGGGGGGTGACACGCAGGAACTGGAGTGGGGACACCCGGGGCTCGCAGAGCTGAGGCTCGTCGAGGACATGCGTACGCGCAAGCATCTGATGCTCTCGGAGAGCGATGCGGTCGTGGCTCATCCGGACGAGATTTCCGAGGCGCTCGAGCGTGCCGGCGCCTGGACGGAGCGAGCCATCGAGTTCGCGGCAGTCTGAGTCGCCCGGCGACCCTAGGCCCTGCGTGCTTCCCACACACGAAAGCGTCCGTCCTCGCGCAGCAGCTGCACCTTCGAAAAGGCGCGCTCGAGCGACTCTTGTGCGGGTACCTGTCTCTGCACGACGATGACGAGTCGTGGTGTGTGATGGGGCGCTTCCGAGATCAGCGCCTCGAGCAAGCCGAAGTCCTCCTCGAAGCCGCGATGGATCGGTGGGTTGCTCACGATGACGTCCCATGGACCGCATCCCTCGAGCGCTCCAAAGCCGTCCCCCAGATGGACGTCTACTCCGGGAACGTTCTGTCGTGCCGCAAGCACTGCCAGGGCATCCGCGTCGCTCGCATCCACGCGCTTGGCGCCGCGCTCGAGCAGGCCCAGTGTGGACACTCCTGTCCCGCATCCGAAGTCGAGCACCCTTCCGCGGACTTCCAGGCCTTCGAGCAGCAGCGCCGTCCCCGCGTCGAGTCCCCCCTTGGCGAAGAGTCCGGGATAGGTGATCCATGGCCGCGCGCGCCCATCGAGAACCAGATTCGTTGTCTCTGCCCAATCTGCCAAGTCTGTGCGTGCGCGGCTTCGGTCCGGTCGCGCCGCACGGAGCACGCGACACTTGCGCAGGGTCGCGAAGGTGTCTACCTGCTCGTAGAGCGCGGACAGCTTGTTCGGGGCGGAACGAATTCCCTCGTCGTTCGCTCCGTAGACGTAGAGCTCTCCCTCCTCGTTCAGACAGCCCGAGAGCACGTGAAAGGCCATCTCGAAGGCGCGCGTCGACTTCGGCAGGCGGAGGGTTGCTGCTGCGAACGTGCTCGCAGGAGGTCGCGCTTCTCCGCGACGATCGCCGACCGACCAACGGCTGAACAGCTGCGCACCCAGGGCCTCGGCGAGCCGCGTGTCCTCGCCCGCGAGCACCGCCCGGCCTGCCAGCGGACCCAAGCTGATGAGGGGCTCCAAGCTGATGAGCGCGGCCTCGGTCACGCGAGCTTCGCGCTCGACCGCTCGCTGGGCCATCCGCCCCATCTACGCTCGCTCCGGCGGTCGAGGAGTGCTCCCGGCCACGCAGGTCGTGGGCTCACGCGATTCGCGCTGCGGCGATACCTCGGGCTTGTGGGCGCGCAGTTTGGCGTAGGCTCGGAACCGCGCGTAGGCGCTGAATAGAGGTTGGGACTTCGGAGTTCCAAGGGGGATACTGGTTCGCATGGATGCTTCTCGATCAAGTCTGCGGGACGACTACGAGACGATCGCAGGTTTCTACGACAGTGGCTATGCAGAGCTCGCAGCGCGGCGAGCGGACGGCGAATTCTACTCCCAGCTCGCGCGAGAGGCCCAAGGCCCCGTGCTGGAGCTCGGTTGTGGAACCGGCCGCGTGCTGCTCGAAATCGCGCGCCTGGGATTCCCTTGCACCGGGGTGGATGCCTCGGCGCGGATGCTGGCCGAGCTACGCAAGAAGGATCCGCCGCGAACCTTGCGCCTCGTCCACGGATCGATGCAGAGCTTCGACCTGGGAGAGGATCGTTTCAGGCTGATCTATGCCGCCTTTCGTAGCATGCAGCACTTGATCGAGGTCGAGGCGCAGCTCGCGTGCCTGGCGTGCGTGCGGCGACATCTGGCTCCCGGAGGA
Organism: Pseudomonadota bacterium; assembly: GCA_003247575.1. GTDB lineage: Bacteria > Myxococcota_A > UBA9160 > SZUA-336 > SZUA-336 > SZUA-336. Next base: position 31,124 of record QJZC01000001.1, on the reverse strand, counting down.
GTCTTCGCCTTCGACGTCTTCAACCCTCGATTCGAGGTGCTGGCGATCGACGACCCACCCGAGAAGGTAGATCTGCGCTTCCAGCACGAGGGTAGAGAGGTCGTTCGTCATACGCAGCTGCGCCACGATCGCGCTGCACAATGCATCCACCTCTCGATGCGCTATGCGGCTTCCGAGGACGCCACCGGCTCGATACTGGGTACGGCTGAGTTCAGCATGCGCTACTTCTTCCGATTCGAGCTCGAGCATCTGCTCGCACGCGCAGGGTTTCGTAGCCTGCGCTTCTACGGAGACTTCGCGCGCGGCTCTGTCGAGGGTGGCAGCGATCTCATCGTGGTCGCACAGGCATGACCCGTCGGAGCGCGCCAGATTCCTAGAGTTCTGGCGAGATCTGGAGCGAGTCGATCAGCTGCTCCACGTGAGGCTCGTACTTTGCGTAGTAGTAGCTCGAAGCGGCGCTGTACAGGATGAGGAACAGCTTCTCGTCCGCGATCGTGCCGACTGCAGTGCCCTGCATGGCCAAGCCGCGCTCCGTGAGGAAGGAGAGTGAGAAGCGGAAGCCTGCTCGATCTCCGAAGCGGGTCGGCTCGAGGTCGCGCGTCTCGAGCTGTCCTGCGCCCAAGCGCGAGAGGCTGTCCGCGACCAGGGTCATGATGTCGGGTTCGCTCATGAAGGCTCGGAACACCACGGGCTCCTGCGAGTCGCTGGCTCGGGGCGTATCGAACAGCGGCTCTCCGTCTTCCAGGCCATTCGTGAAGCGAACCGCCTCGAGTGCGGGTCCATCGACCGTCCAGACCTCGAGCTCACCTTGCTCGGCGCGGCTCCAGGCGATGTCGGGCGAGACGCTGTAGAAGCCACCGAATTCGTTGCGGCTTCCCGGCTCGACCAATGAGTAGGCTTGACACGCACTGAGCAGGAACGTCGAGCAGAGGATGGCTAGGCTTCGAGAATTCACCTTCGATCTCCCCGGGTTTGGGTGGAACATGGGTCTGCGTGCAGCGGCGGTGGATCGGGCGCCGTGCCGCCGTGCCGCCTTGGGTGCCGTAGCTAAGAAGAAGGCTCACCCGGTTCGAGGTAGGACTCGATCATCTTGCGGTCTACCGCATCGGGAACCAGCTCGAGGTAGCGTTCGAAGAACTCCCTCGCGCGGCCGTGCTCGGCACGGCTTCGATAGATGAGCCCGATCGCGCGATAGGCGTCGGGGGGGCAATCCTCGCTCCGGAGCGCCTCTCCGTAGGCCTGGAGAGCGAGTGCCTCGTCTCCTTCTTCGCCCCGGGTTCGATACAGCTCGCCGCGATAGAACTCGACCTCGCCCGTTGCAACCCCGGCCTCGAGAAGTCGCCCGAACAGCCATTCACTCCGATCGAATCTGCGGGCCCGCAGCTCGGAGCGGAGCATCGTCGCGCGATGTGGCTGCAAGACGCTCAAGAAGCGGTCTCTCTCGCGTGCAGCGGGCTCGTCGTTCGCGGCGAGCTCGAGCAGCACGTCTGCGCGATCGTCTGCGCGTGGATGGGTCGCGAAGAAGATGAACGTACCCGAATCTTCCTCCGCGTACTCGAGCTCGTCGACCAGCGAGGTCCAGAGCTTGGAAGGCTCCCGGGTATCGTAGCCGGCGTTGCGGATCATCTCGAGGGCGATCGCATCGGCCTCGGACTCCTGTGCCCGCGAGAACGCGAAGATGCTGGCGGATGCTGCGAGAGCGGCGAGGTTCCCGACGTAGCCCACGCCGGCCGCTGCGCTCAGCACCTGGACGAACAACACGCCATTGGATTTGAACTTGACGTCCTGCCACCGCTTGAGCGTGTGGCGACGTGTGTAGTGCGCCAGCTCGTGCGCCAGGACGAACGCCAGCTGAGCTTCGTTCTGGGCGCGCAGCATGAGGCCAGTCCACAGCTCCATGGTGCCGTTGGGGCGCATCGTGGCGTTGAAGTAGGGTGTCTCGACGAGATACACCCGTATGGACTCGCAGTACTCGGGGGACAAGCGACACAGAATCGCTTTGACGTAGTCGTTGAGCTCGCGATCGCGCACGATCCTGCCGGAGCTCTCGAGCTTGGCCTCGACCTTGTCCATCTGCATCCAGAGCCCCGCTTCGACGGAGCCCGGCGGCGGACGCTCGCCCGGCTTCAGGTCGGCGAGGGGGGTCTGGCAGCCCGACCCGACCAGGGCGAGCAGCAGTACGCAGCGCAGCAGCCTGTTCCCGCGACCTGCGGCGGATGGAGGCCGTGCCGCGTAGGTCATCAGAGGGGAAGCCCGTCGAGCAGGTTCTGCGCCGCCCGCGCGCCGCCCGCAGAGGTCCTGACGTCGTCCGAGTTCGCTCCCGTGACGAGATGGTTGAACCAGATCACGTCGCCGGTCTCGAGATCTACCAGAGAGGCATAGCCGGTCTGTTGAGGCGCAGGCAGCGCCGCGCCGAAGAGCGCCGCGAAGATCAGCGAGGTGGCGACTCTACCGGCACTCTGGTAGCCGTCGCGCAAGTAGACGAACAGCGCGTAGTCGGCGCCGAGGCGGCGTTTGAGAGACTGCGCTTGCGTTCCCACGCTCCAATCGAAGCTCTTCTGCACCGTGGGAAGCAGTAGCCTGCCGCCCCCTCCGCCCATGCGATGCACTAGAATCGATTCGCTGACCTTGTCGTGGAGCTTGAACGTCTGTGTCTCCTCGTAAGCGGTATCCGCATCTACAGGTTCTTCGTAGACGACCTCTGCGTGACCGTCTCGGGCGAGTGACGCCGCCACGCTCGTGCGCACGAAACCTTCCGCCGCCTGCGTCCACTCGGCGCGCGGTTCGAGGAGCCCACTGGCGGTCATCTGTGAGATCTCGACGTCCGTGAAGACGAGCACGCGCGCCTGAGAGCTGACCGAGCCGTCGCGTTCGAGATGGTTCGTGACCGCACATCCAGTCAGAACAGCTGTGAGAACAACTGTGAGTGCGAGCGCGATCGTTGGCTGGCGCATGGGGGAGACTCCAGTAGCAGGGCACGGTGAGAGAAGTCTGCTTTTACTACGACGCGGGGTCTCACTGCAACATGTCTGTGGGTGGCGCAAAGATTTGCGGCCGATGCGTTCGTCGTCAGGCTGACCTCATGAGGCCGGAACGAGGTTCCGAGAGCCGCGCGGAGCGAACCTCTGACACAGGACACTAGGCCCCGCCGAAGAGTACGTACAGCAGGTGTCCCAGGATTCCGGCATAGCCGAGTGCGCTGTAGAGTCCCGCGAGCTCCGGCGCCGCGAACTCCTGCGCGAACAGAGCCGTGACGGCGAAGAACGGCACCGAGCAGACGACGAACAGATTCTGGCCCGCGAGCGCGCTCTCGTCGGACCACAGGTAGAACGCCATGAGAAACAAACCCGCCAGCGCGGTGGTTCCTCGGATCCAGGGTCTGATGTACGGAGCCGACATCGAGTCTCTGGCTTCGGAGGCTCTGGGATGCTCAGGACTCTTGCGGATAGCTGGCGTAGGTCTTGATCAGGGTCCGGTTCGGTTCCTCGATGATGAAGATCGCTCCGCCGGGTTGCATCGGGTCGAGCGGCTCCCCGGCCCCGAGCTCGGGCACGCGCATGTTCCGCGTCCACATCGCGAACGACGAGTTGCTCTCGCCCTCCCACCCGGGCTCCTTGGCTGTATAGGCCTCGTAGAAGCGCACCACGTCGAGATAGGCGTCCGGCGTCCAGTAGACCTGCTGCAGGTAGAGGTAGCCCTCGTTGTCGGCGCGATGTCCGGGGCCGAGCGATGAGCCCGGGTAGGCATCGATCCCATACGTCTCGGCCGAACAACCGATCGCTCCGACGCATCCGAGAATCAGCAATGCAGCTGCGACCCTGCTCCGACGAGTTGAGGTACGTCGGTCACTGAGGCGCGAGCGCTCGATCTCTACGACTGCCACGAGGACACCTCCTTCGGCTGGACTCCACTAGGGAATCGGTCGGAGGTCTCGACATCTCCAGCCCGTTCGGTGGCGTGGTTGCAGTGGCGAGAGGAGCTCGAGGACTGGCTTCGTGTCATCAGAGCGCCGTCCCTGCCTGCATCGCGCGGATGCAGGCAGGGAGCGCTCTAGCGTGCGGCTAGCGAGACATCTTCCAGTACACCACATCTACGGGATTGATGGAATTCGGGGGGCCATCCAGTGTGATGACGCGGCCGTCGGAGGTCTGGAGGACCACCTTGGATCCATTCCCCTTGGTGACCGTGATGCTCGGGCTGGTGGGTAGGCCGGAGCCCACGCTCAGACTCCGCTGCGTAGAAGGAGAGGTTCCGGCTTCGAAGTAGCCGGTGCCGTCGCTCACCAGGAAGATGTAGAGCTTCGCGTCGCCTCGCGCCTCGCACTGCCCCCCACCGGTCGCCACGCTGAGATCCGGTGTGTAGCTCGCCGTGATGACGAACCCGCCGAAGATGATGGAGTCCGAGACGAACTTCTCGTCTTCACCACCGTCGAAATAGAACCCCTGGTCGGTGGTATCGGGATCGTTGAACTCCGTCGTCACCTCGGTGAGGTTGTCCTGATCGTAGGGTAGAGTGGGGATCGAGCCCGTCCCGGTCGGAGTGTCGTCCCGGACCACATAGAACTGGTTCTCGTCCACGTCCGTGGTCGTCTCATAGTCGAGATGCGTGCGTTCACCCGTCCCGAAGGCGAGCACCAGCTTGCCGCTCACCAGCGAAGCCGAAGGCGGGGTGAAGAAGTTGCGGCGATGCCCGTTGGACCCCGCGGTAGCGGTGAAGAAACGGCCCACCGGCCAGGTGCTGAGGGGAACCGGGTCGGTCGAGCTGGGGCGCTCGCCGACCTTGGAGATGTCCCACTTCCACATCTGTCCGCCGGTGTCTCCGATGTAGACGAGATCTGCGAATCCATCGAAGTCGATGTCGAGTACCGCCGGCTCGCTCGGGAAGGAGAACTTCATGTTCTTGAGCTGGGCATCGGAGTCATCGTACGCAGCCCGCGCCAGCACCTTGCCGGTGTCGAGTGCCACCATGAAGATCGCCTTGCTCGCATCTTCCCAGTTCGGGTCGTTCGGGTCGGTCAGGAACTGATCCGAGATGTTCGGATCGCCCTGCTCCAGGTAGCCGCCGCCGAAGATCGCGACCCACTGCTCTCTGCAGTTGCCTGGCGATACACCCGCGTTTCCGTCCCCGTCTTCGGGCCCGCAGTAATCCCCCGAGAAGCTGTCCTTTAGCTTGACACGCGTGATTACGGCCTTGGACCAGGTCCGGCCGAGCGGCTCCGTCGAGCCGTCGAACTCCCATAGGAATCTGGGATACGGTCCATGCGGGTCCGAGGTGCCCAGAGCAGTCGGATCCGTTACGTCGAGGGCGAAGTACCCACGACCGCCGTTTCGGAGCCCGCTCACCAGAACGCTGGTCCACTCGACCGTCTGCTTTTGAATGTCGGCCCCATCCGATGGAAACCAAGCGTCGGCGACCGTGATCTGACCATCGACGAAGTACGGCTTCGCGCCCGTCAGTGGAAGCTTCTTCAGGTTCTTCTGTACAATGCGAGGGACGTAGCCGAAATCCTCGATCCCGTCGCCTACTGTGTAGTAGGCCGCTTCCTTGATCGTGAGGGTTGCCGGGTTGTCGCCCGTCTTGAATTCGCCCGCTCCGAATGCGTGCAGCATTCCATCGTTGGCACCGGCGTACAAGATCTTCTCGCGTTCGCTGTACTTCTCGACGAAGCTGCTCGGATCTCCGATCTTTCCGTAGCCTGGCTCGGCTGCAAGCAGCAGCTGTGCCTGGCCGACGAGCTGCGGATTCGAATGGAAGATGTCGCCGAGCACGGTATCTCGCAGCTCGGTCTTGTCGGTGTCGCGGTCCTCGTCGAAGGCATCCCTGCCCTGCACGTAGCTCACCAGGGCGCGGGACAGCGCCTCCTTGTCTGCGAACGGATCTGCCGGGTCGTTCGGATAGAGGGTCAGGTCGGCGTCGGTCACGCCGAGATCGACGAGCGCCCAGTTGTCCGGAACGAAGTCGTTGGGGTCGCTGCCGGGGTTGGGCGGAGTGAAGTAGATCTTCCGCGTGTTGTTGGGATCCTTCAACGTCTCCTGAGCGTCCCAGAAGAAGGTGTCTCTCGGCTCCACGAACCTGCCGGTGAGCGGGTCGAGCGCGCTCTTGTTGTCCTTGCCGACGATCCCGAAGTCGTCGTCGATTCGGTACGCCTGCAGATGTCCCCTGTAGAGCTCACCGGATGGGCGAGGTTCGAAGAACGCCGTGTAGAAGCCATCCCCGAAGACCGAGCGGCTGGTGGGCACACTCGCAGCGGTGAAGGTGGCGTTGCGGAGAATGATCTCCTCGACGGCGGTGACCATGGTCTCCGCGAGCTGATCCGTGGTGTTCACGGAGAAGTAGGCGCCGTCTCCGTTGATCGCCGTGTCTCGCAGCAGCTCCGTGTCGAGCGAGAATCCCACCGTGTAGGTGATGATGTTCTGATCGCCGGGCATGATCGTGTCATCGATCAGGTCGTTGGCGAACAGGTAGAGCGCCACGTCGTCCAGGGCGTCTTCGCTGATCGAGGTGTTTCCGTCCTTGTCGTAGTCCTCCCCGAACGTCGCATCGAACTCGTCTCGGAAGTGGCTGTGATCGTCCCCAAACGGGTCGCCGTCCGAGATCACGATGATGAAGTTGCCCCGGCACAGAATTCCGGGATCCAGCGGGCTCTTGGGCGCCGAGGTGCTGCTCGTAATGCCGGACGTCGTCCGGTTGTAGGCCGGGTAGCTGCCCAGCGGATCCAGGGTTCCGACGAAGTAGCGGGCCACGTCCACGAGCGCCTCGCTGACGGGGGTTACCCCGCCGGCGGGCAGGCTGTTCAGGGTGCTGATGACGCTCGCCTTGTTTCCGTCCGCGATCGGCTCGACGACGTAGCCGCCTTCACCGTCGCGATCGAGTCGGGCCATTCCGAAGCGAACGCGCTCCTGATAGCCGAGCGTCGATGCGTCGTCGGGATTGATCGTGTTGATCAGGTCTTCGATGACCCGCTTGCCGCCGTCGATGCGAGTCTCGTTCGGCATGTCTGCGGGCAGTGAGCCATTGAGCCGCATGTACCGGACCAGGAAGCTCAGGTAGTTCTCGGACCACAGGGTTCGCGAGCCGTTCAGACTGGGTATCTTGAACGTGATCTCCTCGTCGCGCGTGTTTATGGAGCACTCCCCATCTTGGAAGGCGGCATCGGGGAAGTTGTTCCAGGCGGTGCAGCCGTTGGAAAATGCAGTGCTCGAGCAGGTAAATTCCGCGCCATTGTTCTGGGTCTCATTGTTGTCGGGGCAGCTGCCTCCCGAGAGCCCGGAGCCAGGGCACTCGCCAGATGTTCCCGACTCGGCGCGGACGCGGATCCGCGTGCAGCTGGCGCCGTCGTCGTAGGCAATCTTCGGATTGAAGTCCTGATGCCAGATGATGTTGCGCATCGAGCCGGAGGTGTCGAACAGGATCATCAGGTTGGGGGGAGCGCCGGATTGATCGGCGATCAAGCGCAGATCGTTTTCGACGACTTGTCCCATGGCGCCGGCAAGCGGCGACATCACCAGGATCGCGGTTGCGATGATTCGCGTGAGTCGAGCCTTCATACCTTCTCTCCCCGTTCCGTGGCCCCCCGTCCCCTTGAGGGCGCCGGATCCTACTGTCGATTCGCCTCTGGTGACTTCGTGTGTCGCAGAGTCGAACCGAGCAGAGAACGTCGGGAATGAGTCCGGTGTGAGTGCGAGCCCGCTGGGCTACGCGCACGACCCCGATTTGCGCATTCAGTCTCCTGCATCCCATCCCCCGTTCGGTCAGAGGGGAATAGCAAGGGGTGTACCGGCCCCCGAAAGGCCCCCAGGCCGGCTGTCCAGGCTCGCGTAGGCGGGCCGCCCCCGTCGTGCTCGGAAAAGATTGCCGATTCGCGAAAAGTGTTCCGCAGGCTCAGTCTGCTGGGTCGGGTACGGGAACCGGGGGCGGGGGGCCCACGTAGCGCGCGCTGGGTCGAATGATCTTCGCTTCCGCAGCCTGCTCGAGCACGTGCGCCGCCCAGCCGATCACGCGGCTCGAGGCGAAGGTCGGCGTGAACATCTCACGCGGCAGACCGCAGAGATGCATGACGACCCCGGCGAAGAACTCCACGTTGGTGTAGAGCTGGCGCCCGGGCTTCATCTCGGCCAGGATGCGGACCACGCGTCGCTCGACCTCGATCGCGAAGTCCACCAGGTCTCCGCCGAGGGCGCGGGCGGTCTCTCGCAGCATGCGTGAGCGAGGGTCCTCGGTTTTGTAGACCGCGTGCCCGAAGCCCATCATGCGCTCGCCGGCAGCGACCCGCGGTCTCACCCAGGCATCGATGTTCTCTGGCGAGCCGATCGCATCCAACGTATCCAGCGCGCGGCTCGGTGCGCCACCGTGGAGGGGGCCAGACAGCGCGCCGATCGCTCCGACGAGGCAGGCTCCGAGGTCGGCACCGGTGCCCGCGATCACCCGGCCGGTGAAGGTCGATGCGTTGAAGCCGTGATCGATGGTCGAGATCATGTACTTCTCGACGGCCCTTGCATGCTGTGGGGTGGGGCGCTCTCCTCGGATCATGTAGAGGTAGTTCTCGGCGGTGCCGAGATCCGCTGCCGGCTCGATCGGATCCAGGCCCTGCCGCAGCCGATAGAGCGCCGCCAGCAGAGTCGGTACGATGGCGGTGGCGAACAGGGCATCGGCGCGCAGCTCTTCGGAAGAGATGTCGAGCCAGGGCCGCATTCCGCGCATCGAGCAGGCGAGCGAGAGCGCCGTTCGGAGCCCGTCCAGTGGCAGGAAGTGCTGGCCGGTGCGAGCGATTGCCGGAAGCAGGGCGCGGAGCTCCTTCGGGAGCTGGCGCAAGGGCGCGATCTTCTCTGTGAAGCTCGCCTGTTCGCTGCGCGTAGGCAGGTGGCCGCTGAACATCAGATACCAGACCTGCTCCAGCGAGCAGCGCTCGGCGAGCTCGATCGCGGAGAACTCGCGGTAGTGATAGAAGCCCTCGGCTCCGCGAACGTCGCCGATTCGCGTCTCGGTGACCACGACCCCCTTGAGTCCTCGGGGTACGTCTACGAGTTCACCCGCGCAGAGCTGGATCGGCGCTGGGCGTGCGGGCGCGGTCATGACGGCACCGACACGGTGACCCGGCGCGTGTCGAAGCGCCGGGGTGTGGAGAGACGGACGACGGACGGGCTCATGGGGCCTCCTTGCACCCTGGGCGGGCGCGTGCGGTTTGGGGTTGCGTGCGGCGCGGCCGGAGACAGGCGCCACAGGAGTTTTTTACTTGATTTCGAAGTGTAAAATGGTCAGTGTTTGAGATTAAGTCAACATTGATAAAATCAATATTGACTTAATCAATTATCAGTAGAGATGGGAAATAGAGAGAGGGATGAGCGGAGAAGCAGACGAAGCCGGCATGCTCACTGCCCGCCAGGCGGCGGCGCGACTCGGCGTCAAGCTCGAGACCTTGTACGCCTACGTCAGTCGTGGAGCGCTAGCGAGTCATCGGCCCGCGGGTCGGAGACGCGGCAGCCGCTTCGATCCTTCCGAGGTGGAAGCTCTGGCGCGACGCAGGCGGCGCCCGACGAGCTCCGGGACACTCGAGGTTCGCCTGGCTCAGGGGCTCACCTCGATCGAGGATGAGCGTCTCTGCTATCGAGGACTCGACGCTGGCCAGCTCGCTCGGAGCCGGCCGTTCGAGTCGGTCGCAGCGTGGTTCTGGGGAGAGGAACGTGCCTTCGAGGGCGACGACGCGTTCGTGTCCGACTGGCGCGCGGACGAGCACGCCATCGTCGTAGGTCGCGCGGCGCAAGCCGCCCTTCCGGAAGGGTGCACCGCCGCCGACCGGATCCGCGTCATCGTTCCCGCCATCGCTACCATGGACGCGCTCCGCTACGACCTGGCGGCAGACTCGGTGCGAGCGGCGGGCCGCAATCTGATCAGCGCGATCGTCGAGTGCCTGCCCGCGCTCGGACCGGTGTGTGATCAGCCGCTGGTGCTGCCGGACGGTGCTGCGCTTCACGATACATTGGCTGTGCGGTTCTGGAACCGCCTCTCGCCAGAGCGACCTGCAGCCGGTGCGCTCGCAGTCCTGAATGCGGCGCTCGTATTGTTGTGCGATCACGGGCTTGCGGCTTCCACCTTGGCCGCGCGCGTCGCGGCCTCTGTGCGCGCAGATCCCTATGCGGTCGTCGGGTCCGGGCTCGGGGTGACCAGTGGGAGCGCACACGGTGCAGCGAGCGCGCCCGCGTACCGCGTGTTGGCGGAGATCGGACGCGCGGAGCACGCGGTGACCCGGCTCGCGCAGATTCTGCGTGAGGACAAGTTCATGCCCGGGTTCGGTCACCTGATCTACTCGGGCTGGGATCCGCGCGCCGAGCTGCTGTTCGAGCTGATGCGCGCGTCCGGGCTCGATGCGGATCGGTTGGCCACCGCCGAGGCGGTGCTCGAGGTGATCGGGCGACGCGCTCCGGTCAAGCCGAACGTCGACTTCGCATTGGCTGCGTTTGCGTTCGCGACTGGGATGGACGCTTCGGCCGGCGAGGCCATCTTCTCGACCGCGCGCGTGGTCGGATGGCTCGGACACGCGATCGAAGAGTACTCCGAGCCGCCGCTGCGATTTCGACCGCGTGCCCAGTACATCGGGCCCGCGTATACGGGGGAGACCTTCTAGTACGCGGTCTTCAGTGACGCCTCGCGCCGGTCGCCGTATCGCTGGCCATCTTCTCGATCCGCTCGTTGCCGCCGCGCGCCTTGATCAACGCGGCCCCAGGAGATGCGACGGTGAATCCCTCTGGGAGCCCGGGCGCGGTGCGCTTCTTGCGCTTCATGGTGAGGTCGATGGCGGAGCTCAGTCGCATGGCCAGGTTCGCACGCGCGACTTGCTCGCGTTCCTTGAACGCCGGCAGGATCTCGCGACCGAGCGAACAGGGATGGGGCGCTCCGCAGGGGGCCTCATGTATACTGACACGTATACACTCCCGCGTATACATTGCGCGCGAGCTCGGAGAATTTCTCGCCCGAGCGATTCCATTTCTCACCTGATTGATTCGGACTCGAGGGGCCTCGAGTCACCGAGAGGCGCGCGCAGCAGAATGTCCCAGAAGCCTCGACAGCTCCTCGCACGGCCCGAGCGCCAAGCCCGAATATTGGACGGTGCGGCTCGCGCCTTCGCTGAGCGCGGGTATGCAGCCACTTCGATGGAGCAGGTTGCGGCGGCCTCCGGAATCACCAAGCTGATCGTCTATCGCCACTTCTCCTCGAAGAGCGCCCTTTACCGCGCGGTACTGGACGGCGCCTTTCGCGAACTCGCGAGCGCGTTCTCGGATCCGTTGCATCGCAGCTCGGGCCGCAGCCGAGGAGTGAGCGCTGTGCTGGAGGTAGCGCGTCGTCAGCCCGATGCTTTTCGGCTCTTCCTCGTCCATGCGCCTCGCGAGCCCGAGTTTGCGGCCTATGCTGCGGCGATCCGAGAGCGAGCAGTGAACGCGCTGCTCCGGGGCCGGCGGATGCATGCAGATGAGGCGATCGCTCGCTGGGCTACAGAGGTTGCAGTATCCTACGTGTTCGAGTCGGTGCTGCTCTGGCTGGAGCTCGGGTCGTCCGCGCGAGACGAGGAGTTTCTCGTGCGTTGTAGTGCTGGGCTGCGTGGAATGCTCGAGGGGCTGCGCCGGGAGGACGCGAGCTCGACCTCAAAGCACGATCCGAGCTGAGGAGGATTCGGCCGAAGGGGAAAGTGACTTGCTTTCTGAACGGCAAGTCACTCTGAATTCAGCTGAGAAGTCTGCTCTTGGTGCGCTGGGGCTGGTACGGTAGGGCTAGGGAGTGATCCCAGGGGGCCTTCCGTGAGCGAGCACGAACTCGTGGACCAACGTCTGTGTGCGCTTCAGGCAGAGAACGAGCGCCTGCGTGCGGAGCTTGCGCGTCTATCCGAGGAGGGGAGCGCAGCGCTCCTGTCCAAGCGCGAGGCGTTGCTCGTGGAAGCTGAGCGCGTCGCGCATCTCGGCAGCTGGACCTGGGATCTGCGCACCGACGAGATCGAGTGGTCGGATGAGTTCTATCGGATCCTGGGTATCCCGCCCAGATCGGTTCCGCCTACCAGCGAACGCTTTTTCGAGGCAGTTCATGTCGAGGATCGGTCGCGGGTCTCGGCCGAAGCGGATACCAGCGTCGCAACCGGTGAGCCGAGCTGGACTGACTTTCGCATCGTGCGTCCGAGTGGCGAAATACGCTACCTGCGTCTGCACGCGAGTCCGATGTGTGACTCGCGCGGCAAGCCGCTTCAGGTCGTGGGTGCGGTTCTCGATCTGACGAGCGTGCGCAGAACGCGGACACAGATGACGCGCATGCTCGACGAGCTACGCCATGCCGAGCGCGTTGCGCGGATGGGAAGCTGGGTGTGGGACCGGGTGCTCGACCGCATGCACTGGTCGGACGGATTCTATCGCTTGCTCGGTTTGACCGGCGATGAGGCGCCCTCTACGGAGCTGTTCGATCAGTTCGTTCATCCCGACGACCTCGCGCAGGTGCGGCAAGCGCGCCGCGAGCTCACCGAGAAGGCGAAGGCTCCTCCAGAGTTTCGACTCTTCGACACCTCGGGCCGCGAGCTCACGATGAGCACCGAGGTGCAAGCGATTCGCGACGAGGAAGGTCAGATCTGCGGCTTTCGGGGCGTCCTGCAGGATATCTCTCACCACCGCGAGCTCGAGGCTCAGGTGCAGCGTGCGCAGAAGATGGAGGCGATCGGTCGGCTCGCCGGGGGCGTCGCACACGACTTCAACAACTATCTGATGGTGATTGCGGCTCATGCCGAGTGGCTGCTGGAGGCCGAGTCCCTCGAGGCGGGTCCACACGAATCGCTGCGCGCAATCGAGCGAGCGTGTGCGCGGTGCGCGGAGCTCACCAATCAGCTCGTGACGTTCAGCCGCAAGCGTGCGGCGAATCCAGAGCTGATCGATCTCGCGGAGTTCATCGACGGTGTCGCTCCCATGCTCCATTCGCTGCTCGGTGAGGCGAGCTCACTCGAGGTCCAGCCTGGGTCGGAGCCTGCCTACGTCCGCATCGATCCGGCGCTGCTTGAGCAGGCTCTGATCAATCTCGTCGTCAATGCACGTGACGCGATGTCAGCAGGCGGAACGGTGACCATTTCAGTAGACGTCGTGATCGGTGAGTTGCCCGGAGACTCGGTGCCAGACGAACGTATCGGTCCGCTGGTGCGCTTGTCCGTCTCGGATACGGGTGAAGGGATCCCAGAGGCACACCTGTCACAGATCTTCGAGCCCTTCTTTACTACGAAGGAGGTTGGGCGGGGCACGGGTCTCGGGCTCGCCACGACCTACGCGGTGGTCTCTGACAGCGGTGGCCATGTGACGGTGGACAGTGTCGTCGGACGGGGTACGACCTTCACGATCTATCTACCTCATGAGTCGGCTGCGGACTCGACTCAGGTGGAGGCGCGCAAGGTGCGTGCTCGCCGCCCCATCGATCGGGGGCAGGGCCGCATCCTATTGGTCGAGGATGTCGCCGAGGTGCGCGAGGTGATTCGCCGTCAGCTCGAGCGTGCGGGCTTCGAGGTCGTGATCGCCAATGACGGCGAGCACGCTCTCGAGCATCTCGAGCAGATCGGGGGGCGAATCGACCTGGTTCTGAGCGATGTCGTCATGCCCCGGCTGGGGGGAGTCGAGCTCGAGGCTCGGATTCGCAAGCTGTACCCCGGTGTTAGATGTGTGCTCATGACGGGGTACTCCGAGGAAGCCAGCGTCCCGCGCGACAGCGACCTGTTCGTGCTCCGCAAGCCCTTCTCTGCCAGCGAGGTCGTGGCTCGAGTCGGCGAGCTCTGCGATCGCTAATGCGGAGTGCGAAAGCACGTCGATCCGATCCTCAGAGTCAGGCGAGCGTGCGCACGAGGGGCTCATACGCCTTGCGTGCGATCGGATAGACTTCGTCCCAGTCCGGAGCCCTACCTGTGAGGTGGCCGATGAGCAGGTCGAGGTGTGCATGCCAACCCGCGGCTGTCGCGCGTGCCAACCTGCTCGACTGACGACTATGCGTGAGGATGAGTCGAGTTCCTGCAGCGATTGTTGCCAGGTCGAACTGGACCGTCGAGGCTTCCGTGTCCGGTTCGTCAGCGCGTTCCGACCACGTGAACGAGAAGCGTCGCGGCGGCTCGAATGCGATGACCGTTCCCCAGATCGCGACTCCGTCTCCGAAGTCGATCGTCAGTGGGCTTCCTTGCGCTGGTTCGTACTGTAGGCGTCCGAGCCACCCGTCGAGCTGATCCGGTTCCGTTAGGGCGGCCCAGACGGTCTCGACCGGATAGGGCAGTTGGCGTGTCATGCGAAGCGTACAGCGACCGTCAGCGTTTTGTCCGAGTGTTCCTAGCTCTTCCATGGGGTCTCCTGCGGGCGATGTGGGTCTCCAGATCGTCGAGCTGTTCGTTCCAGAATCTGCGGTAGCGCGCCAGCCAGGCTTCGGCCTCGGCGAATCCGCGACCGTCCAGCTGGTAGATCCGGCGTTGTCCCGAGGCTTCGAAGCGAACGAGGCCGCCTTCTCGTAACACGCGAAGGTGTCGTGACACCGCGGGCCGGCTGATATCGAAGGCAGCGCCGATCTCGCCCGCTGTGCGCGCGCCGTCGACAAGGAGCTCGAGAATGTGCCGTCGGACCGGGTCACCCAGGATCTCGAAGATCTGCATGGTCCGAAATGTAACGTATGCGTTACGTAACGTGCAAGTTACAATCCGGCGCACGCGCCCGCCGGTCGTTCCGGACTCAGGACACCAGAAGCTCGTTGACCGGTAGATGTGGCTGGAGTAGCGTCGATTGACCGGTCGGATGCGAACCCGGTACGGCACTGAGCCAAGATCTCTGGGCCGAGAGTCTCTGGGCCGAGAATCTCTGAGTCGAAAGTCTGGGCCGATAGGCTGGGTTCAGAAGGAACTCGGGTTCGCGCTGGAGGGAACTCGCCATGCAGTTGCTCCCCCTCGAACGTCTCGGTGTGCACGAACGCGACCAAGGTCGGGTCGAGTTCGGCATCCTGCTTCCTTGGATCTCTGCCGGGGACGGTAATCGTCTCTTCGTGAAACTGATCCACGAGCGCGATCAGTTTCTGCAGGGGGTGGCTCCCCGCCGCTTCGAACTGTCGCATTCGCTCGACTCCCGCTACGGGGACTACTGGTCTGCAAAGGTCCTCGTCGAAGCGGACGCCTCCGGGAGCTCGGTTCGCGAATCTGCTTGGGGACAACCTGGGCGCTACCTGTATCGCTATGAGCTGGAGTCGCCCTTGCTCTCGGCTCCGCTCGACTGGATCGTGGATCCGTATGCGCGTGAGTTCGGCATCGGACAGCAGTCGGCCTTCACGCTCGGCTACCTGGAGCACGAGTGGAGCGCCGTAGAGCTCACCTGGAAGACGCCCGCGCTGCGGGACTTGATCGTGTACGAGCTGATGCTGCACGAGTTTGCATGGAACCTCGATGGAGCCATCGAACGCCTACCGTATCTGCGCGATCTCGGCGTGAACTGCATCGAGCTGATGCCTATTGCCAACGTGGCCCGCAGCATCGACTGGGGGTTCGAGCCCATCGGCCCATTCGGTCCGGATGAGCGATTTGGAAAGCGCCGAGACGTGCGGCGCCTGATCGAATGTGCGCACGAGCTGGGAATCGCCGTCATTCTGGACATGATCTACGGGCATTCCGGTCGGCACTTTGCGTACGAGTATGTCTACTCGAGCCTGCGCTACGACCAGAATCCGCTCATGGGATCCTTCTCGAAGGACATGTTCGGTCCCAGCGTCGACTACGGACGTGAGTTCGCGCGTGACTTCTTCTTCAGCGTGAACCACTACTGGCTGGACCGGTACCATGTCGATGGGATCCGGTACGACTGCGTGCCGAACTACTGGGACGGCCCGCTGGGCCGAGGCTTTGCCAATCTTGTCTTCAATACGTACGAGGTCGTGCGTCGCACCCAGGGCAGCGGGCACTGGCAGCGCTTCTTCGCAGAGGGTGAGCTACGCCTGATCCAGTGCGCGGAGCAGCTCGAACATCCGATCGAGGTAGTCGAGAAGACCTACGCCAACTGCACGTGGCAGAACGAGACGCTAGCCGCAAGCGATGCTGTGGCCCACGGGTCCCGCGAGCGCTTGACGGATCTCGGCTTCCGGTTCGGGCTCGAGCACTACCCCGAACGTTCGAGCCACAACGACGTGAGCCTCGCGAAGAGTGCCTTCCAGTACCTGGAAAATCACGATCACTCGCGCTTCTTGTGTCGCTTCGGAACGCTCGATCTCGGCGCTGGAAAGATCGTCGAGGGCGATCGATCGAACTGGTACAAGCTCCAGCCCTACATCATCGGGATGTTGCTCTCGAAGGGCATCCCGCTGATCTGGCAAGGTCAAGAGATCGGGGAGTGCTACGACGTGCCGTGGAGTGGATTTGCTCGTATCGGAAGGCTTCGCCCAGTCCGTTGGGAGTTCTTCTACGACGAGCCTGGTCGGAACCTGCTCCGCCTGCACCGGAGGCTGCTCGCTCTGCGCAAGGAGCTCTCCGCGTTCCGCGAAGGCGAGTACTACTTTCACAACGATTGGGACAAGTGGCAGTCGCGCGGCTTGCTGATGTTCTCTCGCTACGATGGAAAGGGCTACGCGCTGGTCGCCCTGAACTTCACCGAGGCCGATCTAGAGACCCAGTTCTGGTTCCCGTCCAGCGGTCGCTATGAAGACGCCCTGCACGCGCAGTTCCCGCTCGATGGGGTGCGCGCGCTCGAGCCCGTCCCGCTCGTCGTGCCTTCGAACTATGGCTGCGTGTGGACCATGCGGCTCTGAGCTCGCCCGCCGACAGCGGTAGCCTCGAGAACTCTGGCCTCGTAGGTGTGGCGCGGGCCGCATCGAGTGCGGGTTACGTCGCGATCTGCGTGGTCGATGCGAGCACCATGGGATATGGTGTCCGCTGGAGACGAGGATCATCTAGTCGTAACTGTCGTTCTGTCGCGCTCGGAAGGGTCCCGTGATCGAGCTGATCGGTGTTTTGAGTGGGCTGACCGCTGGCGCGCTGCACGTCTTTACCGGTGCGGATCATCTCGCGGCGATTGCCCCGCTCGCTGCGCATCGCCCTGCCCATGGGACCTGGATGGGCTTCAAGTGGGGCTTGGGGCACGGGCTTGGCGCGTCGCTCATCGGGGTGCTGGGCCTGCTCGGGCGGGAGCGGATCGACGTCGATCAGTGGTCTCGGCTCGCGGAGTCGCTCGTAGGCTACATGCTCGTCGGCATCGGAGTCTGGGCTTTCATTCGAGCGCGCGCCATGGTCGTGCACTCGCATGTGCACGTCCATGATGGCCGCGAGCATCATCACGTGCACGTGCACTCCGAGCTGGATGCACAGTCCGCGCACGTGGGAACTGCGCACGCAGATCACTCCCACGCCACGCTCTACGTCGGCATGCTCCACGGAAGCGCTGGGGCAGGGCACGCTTTCGCTGTGATTCCCGCGCTCGCCCTTCCGTGGGGCGAAGCCATCCTGTATCTGACCTCCTACTTCCTGGCTGCCGTTGGGGCAATGTCCCTCTTCGGAGCAACCCTCGGTTGGATCGGACGAGGCCGTCGTCCGGAGCTCGTACGCGGTATGGTCTATGTCTCGTCCTTCGCAGCGGTATTCGTGGGAGTCCTCTGGCTCGGAACCACCTGACCGCGCGAAGCTGCGCGGTCTGTCGGAGTCAGCGGATCCGGGACCTGTTGCGAAACCAAAGCCCTACAGATCGTTGTGGCCTTTTGCTCACGTTCTCGTGTGTGCCCATGACGGTGCCGAAAACCCGCCCTACTATTCGTCGTGCGTCGTCACGCGGGACGTTCGGGAACAGACACCGCGGATTGTCGCGTCGATCTCGATGCAGTGTAGGGACGGATCGGGGGATCTGCATCGACTACGTTTGCATCGACTAGCTACAGGGGGACACAGCAAGTATGAGAGCCATAACGAGGTATCTGGCGATTTTGGCCTGCTGCTCCGTGACTACTGCGTGTGCGGGGATCTATGGTGCGCCTGTCGTGCCGCCTCCAGGGTTCCTGTTCTCGCGCTTTGCGGCGCCGCTGGATATCGATGCCCAAGATACGAAGCCCGGCAGCAAAGTCGGCCGATCGTCGTCACAGAGCATCCTGGGCTTGGTCGCTGAAGGTGATGCGAGCATCAGCGCGGCCGCGAAGCAGGGCGGGATCTCGACGATCCGACACGTGGATTACGAGTTCGAGAACTACCTCGGTGTCTTCTCGCGCTTTACGATCGTAGTCTACGGCGACTGAGGGGGCTGCGATGAATCGCAAACGCTGGGCGCTTCCGTCGCTCCTCGTGGGCTTGGGGCTGTGCGCAGGATGCTTTACGCCTCCCCTGAGCGGCCCCCTGTTGGCCGGTCCTGCGGCGTCCACGGCGACCGGCCCCACTCGGGACCAGCTTCCGGTTCGACCATCGATCGGATTGCTGTTCGAGCGCTATCGTGCGCCCGTGCAGACGAACGTGAAGGACGTCACCCTCGGCTCGAAGACGGGGACGGCAGCGGTCTTCCACATCCGTGACCCGTTTCTCACCGGGCTCCCTCTCGTGACCTTGGGAAACCAAGACCGCGACATGGCGACCGTGGCAGCGGCGCGGCAGGGAAACATCTCGCAGATCGATCTCGTCGAAGTCGAGCGTTTCTCGGTGCTCGGAGTCTATATTCGCGAGACCATCATCGTGCATGGAGAGTGATCGAACGCGTCGGGTCCGTTCGTTCGCGATCGAGCTTCGTGTGACGGATTCGGTCTGAGCTCTCGGACGGGCGGACGGAGAGGCTTCCCTCTACGTCCGCCCGCTTCGGTTTCGAGTGCCTGCGGCGCGTCGTGCCCCGAAAGCTTGGCTTGTAGGAGTGCGGCCAGTGTGCCAGTGTGAGCCGGCTGTCGA
Organism: Pseudomonadota bacterium; assembly: GCA_003247575.1. Taxonomy (GTDB): domain Bacteria; phylum Myxococcota_A; class UBA9160; order SZUA-336; family SZUA-336; genus SZUA-336. The sequence continues at coordinate 12,253 of QJZC01000001.1, read as the reverse complement.
TGGAGCGATCTCGCCATGCCCAAGGTCGTGCTCACGCGCCACCTGTATCAGTACTTTCCTGCGCTAGAGGGGCGGGAGCTCGAAGTGGATGCCGAGACCGTGGCCGACGTCGTTTCGCAGATGGAGAAGCTGGCTCCAGGCTTTGCATTCTACATCTGTGACGAGCGCGGCCGCTTGCGAAGGCACGTGAACATCTTCATCGAGGAGAATCTGTTGCGCGACCGGGCGTGCCTGAGCGACGGGGTAGAGCCGGATTCGCGCGTGTTCATCATGCAGGCGCTGAGTGGAGGATAGCGCCCCCACTGGAGCGCATCGGGTCGCGTGTGATCGAGCAGGGCGGGTGTCCGAGCTGCCGCCGCTCGCAACCAGGAGGGCCTCATGTCGGAGCGAATTCTGATCGGCACCCGCAAGGGTACGTTCATCGTCACGCGCGCCGCGGGTCGCTGGACACTGCGGCTCGCCGGGCATGCTGGAATGGGTGTGAACTTCGTCGCACGCGATCCCAACACGGGAACCTTCTGGGCCTTGCTGGGGCTCGGACACTGGGGAGCCAAGCTGTCTCGCTCCGTGGATGCAGGGGAGACTTGGAGTGATGCTCCGCAGATCAAGTACCCGGCGGGTGCACGCTATCTGGCAATGCCGGATCCCACTGAGGACAATCCGAGTATGCAGGGGCCCGTCAGCGTCCGAGATGCGACCCTGCTCAAGCTCTGGTGCATCGCCTTCGGGCCGACGGGACGGATCTACGTGGGTACGATTCCGGGGGGTCTGTTCGAGAGCCGAGACGGCGGAGAATCGTTCGAGCTCAACCGGGGACTCTGGGACCACGAATCTCGCGGTGGAGATTTGTTCGAGGGGGAAGGGACTGGGAACACTCACTGGTTCGGCACGCCGGCATCCGAAGGCGGAGAGTTCGCGCCTGGGATTCACTCGATTCTCGTCGATCCCAAGGATGCCAACCGAATCCTCGTGGGCATCTCGACGGCCGGTGTCCTCGGCAGTAGCGACGGCGGCAAGACGTGGGAGAACCGAAACAAGGGAATGCTGAACGACTATCTGCCCGATCCCGCGGCCGAGTGGGGGCACGATCCGCACGCGCTCGCGCTATGCAGTGCTGAGTCTGCGCACGTCTGGCAGCAGAACCACAACGGCGTTTTCTATAGTCGAGACGGTGCGCAGAGCTGGACGCGCGTCAGCAGGCCGGACCAGGGCGTGCACTTCGGCTTTCCCGTGGCCGTAGATGCGAACGACGGGAAGACGGCCTGGGTGGTTCCAGGACATTCCGACATGCAGCGCATGGCGATCGGTGGCGGTTTGTTCGTCGCACGCACGCAGGATGCGGGCGAAACCTGGGAGACGCTTCGCGAAGGGCTGCCGCAGCAGAATGCCTATGACGTGGTCTATCGTCATGCGCTCGGCTGCTCGGGCGATCGGCTGGCTTTCGGGAGCACGACCGGGAACCTCTATGTGAGCGACGATCGAGGCGAGAGCTGGCAGACCCTTGCGAACAATCTGCCCCCCATCTACAGCGTCGCCTTCGAGTAGACGTCGGGGCTCGGCGTTTCGACCTTCCGCGTTTCGAGCGCTTCGAGCGTTTCGACCCTTCCGCGGACGAAGCTCCTGTTCAGTACGACCAGCGGCTGCCGTCGTAGCGGAACACCTCGGTGACTTCGATCTTCTCGACCACCTCGGGATCATTCGCTCGCGCCTCGGCGTTGGTGGCGCCAGATCTGCGATAGTGGAGCTCGTGGTAGACGAGCACGCCCACGCCTGGGCGCCCCGGTTGCTTCACGCGCGAGTTGCAGCTCAAAGGCTCGTTGGCGTAGCCAGTGTACTCGAGCACCACACGGCCCGACACGCGCGCCTCTTTGGCGTTCGCGAGATTCGCGCGCTCTCGCTCGGAGAGCTTGCGCATCCACTGCCCACAGAACGCAGGGAAGCCATCACCGCGATCGTTCTTTGCGGGCGGTGCGTCCCCCAGCGCGGCAAGAGGTGCGCACAGCATCATCAGCCCGAACACGCACGCACGAAATCGCATGAATTGCCCTCTCTTGACCAAATTAATCATTTCTGCAATTTGCTAACTGCGATGAACCCCTTCGCCTGCCTTATCGACCCTGTGTCTCAATCCCTGAGTGACGCGGTCACCGGGGTATTGTGGCATGAATGCCCCATGTCGGGCGGGAATGCAGGCGGCAACCCGAGAGCAGCCGCGTGACTCGACGAGAGAAGACTCTGAGTAGGCAGCCTTTCGGCTGGCTAGCCTGGTCACACTCTGCGCCGACTCTGCGCTGAGGAAGGAAATCACGGATGCAAGGACGAGATTCGATTTCGCAGTCCAGCCGGAAGTTCTTCTCGAGCGTGAGTGTGCTGTTGACCCTGCTTCTGGGCTCGGGGTGCGCGACCACGGGCGGGGGCGGTGGTGTGATTCCGGTAGAAAGATCGACCTGCGTAGTGATCGGGGGTGTGATCGGAGCGATCAAGGGAGCCGTCATCGCGAACAACGCCGGAGAAAGTGAGACCGACGAGGAGCTCGCGGGCGGTGCGCTCGGCGGTCTGGTGGGCGCAACGCTCGGATATCTGCTTTGCGGAGAGGGGCGCGCGCCCGCGCAGCCGCCGACTGCGGCGATTCGAGCGGAGCCCGATCGTGGAGAGCCTCCGCTCGCGGTCGAGTTCGCTGCCCGGGCGTCGGATCCCGATGGACGCATCGTGTCCTACGCGTGGGAATTCGGGGACGGATCCACCGGGGCTGGCGAGCGAGTCGGCCACACGTATCCGCAGCCCGGTACGTATGACGTTCGGCTCGAAGTCACGGACGACGCGGGCCTCTCGGCCACCGCTCGCGCACGTGTCGAGGTCGTGGCATCTGTGCCTGCCGAAGAGCCAGCCCCTACTCGTCGCAGGATCGTGCTGCGTGGCATCAACTTCGGCTTCGACTCCGCACAGATCAGTGAGGAGGACGGTCTCATTCTGGATATCGCGGCCGAGCAGCTGAGCGGCGTGCCCGATACGCTCGTGCGCGTGGTCGGCCATACCGATGGCGTGGGTGCAGCAGGCTACAATCAGCAGCTCTCCCAGAGACGGGCGCGTGCAGTGGTCGACTACCTTGTCCAGAAGGGACTCGCTCGCGATCGACTGCGTGCCGAGGGGCGTGGCGAATCCGAGCCTGTGGCTTCGAATGAGACGCCGGACGGAAGGCGACAGAATCGGCGGGTCACCCTGGAGTTGGTCGAATAGGAGAGAGTCTGCAGGTCAACGGGCTGCTCGGGCACTCTTCAGATCCCGGCTCCCTGCGATACGTCGTCGTCGGTCGGTTCGCTCGGACTCAGCCGTGCGGTCCTGCCCAGCAGGAGGCCGACGCCCAGCATCGCGATGGCGAAGACCGCTTGGGGGATCGAATGCGGCAGCGCCTCCTCGAGCGCCTGGATCCACTGCCGGAACTCTTGCCCGAGAATGACGATCGCCATCACGGCGACGAACCCTGCGAAGCTCTTACGCAGCGACCCGGGCTCGATTCTGCGTGCGAGCCCCACGCCGACGAACGAGCCCAGGACCGCAATGGCGCTCACACCAGCCACCAGCTCGTAGGGAACGGTGACTCTTCCAGCGTAGCCCGCGAAGCCGGCGGCGCTGTTCAGGACGATGATCACGAGCGATGTGCCGATCGCAGCTCGGATGGGGAGTCCGGCCCATAGGGTGAGCGCGGGCACGATCAGGAATCCTCCTCCGGCGCCCACCAGTCCGGCGACCGCACCGACCCCGAGGCCGTGCGCGGCCAGTCGTACCCGAGACGCGCGTGCTGTGCTCGCCGCCGTCCGCCCCTTGCTGCGCCACATCATCCAGGCGGTGCTCCCCATCATGACCGCAAACAGCATCAGCAGAAGTCTTCCGTCGAGTGAGGCGCCGATGTGTCCGCCCGCATAGGCTCCGACCATGCCCGCTCCGCCGAAGAGCAGCGCGACGCGTAGGTCGACGAGGCCTGCGCGCGCATAGTGAAGTGCTCCAGAGAGACTGACCAGTGCGACGATCGCGAGAGAGCTCGCGATCGCGTTGGGGGCCGGCAGGCCGAAAACGTACACGAGCAGCGGGACGGTGAGAATCGATCCGCCACCTCCGAAGAAGCCGACCAAGACCCCCATCGCGAAGCCTGCGCAGAGCCCGATCCACATCATCGCGCGGCTCTCTCCGCCCGAGGGCTCGTCTCGCCGTGAACGAGTCTCGCGAGTGCGTACTCGTGTGGCAGCGGTGCCTCAGTCGTCCGCACGGCCCAGCGCATTGACCGGGATCCTCAAGTACACTCGACCATCGCCCTCGGGCTCGGGAAGCTCTCCGGCGCGAATGTTGACCTGCATCGCAGCCAGGAGCAGCGCCGGCGCGGGGAGTTCGCCATCCCGCTTCTCACGTAGCTCCACGAACTCTTCCCGCGTCGTCTCGGCTCGGATCTGCACGTTGTGGCGAGCTTGCTCGGCGACACTGGATTCGAAGGCGAGGGCGCGACCGCCGGGCTGATAGTCATGGCAGACGAGCAGCCGGGTCTCGGCCGGCAATGCGTACAAACGCTGAATCGAGTCGTAGAGAGCGCTTGCCGAGCCGCCCGGAAAGTCACATCGCGCTGCGCCGTAGTCTGGCATGAACAGCGTATCGCCCAGGAAGACCACGTCTGCGATGCTCCAGGACATATGCGCGGGGGTGTGCCCGGGCGTATGCAAGGCGCGCAGCGAGAGGTCTCCGAAGCGGAGTGTCATTCCCTCTTCGATCAGCAGGTCGAACTGGCTCCCGTCCGTAGGGAAGTCCGCGCCCAGATGGTAGAAGTCGCGAAAACGAGTCTGGACTTCGCCCACCCGTGAGCCGGTGACCCGGGCTGCTCCGTAGCGCTCGCGAAAGTAGGGAAGCCCCGTCATGTGATCGGCGTGCGCGTGCGTGTCGATCACGTACGGTACCTGCAACCCGAGTCGGTCCACGTAGGCGGCTACGAGCTCAGAGGAGCGCCACGAAGTACGTCCGCTGCGCGCGTCGTAATCGCGTACAGGGTCAATGACGATACCGACACGTCCGTCGTGTACGACGTAGCAAAGTGTCCCGGAGCTCGCCTCGAAGAAGTGCTGAATCTGCATGCCGGCTCCCGCTCGGCTCAGAGTAGCGACTCTCGTACGAGGTTTCGATGCACCCTGGACCGCCCCCGTCCCGCCTCGAGGACTCGGGGCGAGCGCTGGCTTCGCCGCGCGTGCGCGTCCGCGGGCCCCTCAGCGCCCGTACCGCGCCAGGACCTCCTCGACCTGGGGCACTGCCCCGAGGAAGCTCGCTGCCTGGGCGCGCCGAGCGCCCAGCATGCTTCTCGAGTAGTAGGAGTGTACGTGCCACGTCGCGCCCGCACCCTCGCGCGGGATCAGTTCGAACGCCCGGCGTAGCTTGTGCTTGCTGACGAGATTACTCCCGGTCCATTGCACCTTGGGCAGCTGGAGGCTCCGCAGGCTGGCGGCGAGATCGTCGTTCTTCGGCGCCGTCACCCAGCGCTTGCGTACGAATCCCTGCTCGTACACCGCCGTGCACAGCGAGGGGACCGCAAGATCGATCTCGACGCTGTACGGCCAGAGCGGGTTCGCGTCCATCGGGAGCAGGATACGTACGTCGCGATCCAGCGCACGCGTGCGTATCTGCAGGATGCGCTCGAGATGCAGCTCGTGGTGGAACGCGAGGAACTTGTCCATGAAGTCCCGGGGGTCGGCCTGTTCGATCAGCTCGACGTCGAGCAGCTTCGCGTCGAGCGGGGCCAGGTCCTGGTCGAGTGTGTGCAGCAGGCGGCTCATGCGTCGCACGCTTCGGTCTCGGAAGTGCACGAGCAGTCGGTGCGGTGCCATCTTTCTCACCTCCGAACGAGATCCTCTACACACATCGGCCAGGCTCACGTCGAGCTTGGCCCCATCGAGGTGTCGCTCCGAGAGCGTCGGACGAGAGGAAGCTGCATCGAGACCGCCTGCGAGATTTCGCCGTTGCTGGCTGCGCATGGGAGGCGGTCGGCCCGCAAGCAGTTTGCGAGCCGACCGCCGGTTTTGGGCACAGTCCGTGATGTGAGCGATTCCCTTAGAAGGGGGCGTGGTTCCCCTGGCTGTGTTCCGTGGGATGCGCTCGGCGTTGGGTGCGGGAGTGTCGGCAGGTGATGCCCATCACGGCTGCGCCACATCTCGGGTTTGATACCGAGCTTGCGATGGAAGAGGACGACTCTCGAGCGGCTACGGCGGTCAGATGCAAAACCCGGAAGCATTCCGATGCAGCAGATGCGGTCTGCGGCGCGATTCCGGCCAGCCAGAGAATCAGGCCGGTGATCAGCCAGCGTGCAGGGCGGATCCGACAGATCCTACGGGTGGGGGACTTCCTGCCAGGAATCGGCGGAAGCGCACGCGCGCTCGTTCGAGCTTCGGGAACGGGAGCAATCTCAGCGCCTGAGGGATTGAGCTCGCACGGCAGCAAGTCGGGGAGAGCAGGTTCGCGTCGGGGCGTCCGCCAGTGCATCTCGAGTCTCCTCTGGCTCCGGGCGGGTTCGGAGAAGCTGTTCATCGCCAGGAGTCGACTCGATTATGTCGCCACGCTGCGCGCGTTTGCCCAGACAGATAGCGGACATCTGCAATGACCCTAGACGCGCGGAGCGATGCTGTGGACGCAGCGATGCGTGGGCGTGCGATTCAACTCGGCCGGGTCGCGGTGGGGCCTGCAATCGACATGGCCTTTGCGTAGGCGGGGCGCTTGCGAATGCGCTCCAGGTAGGCCGCGACGTTGGGCAAGCCTTCGATGCCAGGGCCCCCGAAGCGGCCGAGTGACGTCAGGTTGAACGTGACCATGATGTCGGCGCAGGTGAGCTCGGGGCCGGCGAGATACTCCGACTCGCCCAAACGGGTATCGAGATGGCCGTAATAGCGATCATGGCGCCGCGCGATGAATCCACCGATCCGCTCTGCGTGCGCGGACTCGGCCGCACCGAGTGCCAAGCGTGCGAAGAAGAGGCCCAGCACGTTGTTGTTGAAATGCATCCAGTACAGGTAGTCGGGGTAGTTCGGCTGGTCCGGTCGCACGGTGAGGCGCCCATCTGCATAGCGGTGGCAGATGTACTCGACGATCACGGCGGATTCCGTGAGCACTGTCTGGCCATCGGTGATGACGGGTGCGGTCGCAGCAGGATGAAGCGCCAGGTACTCGGGCGGCGCCAGGCCGGTCGCGGGATCTCGGTCGTACCACTCGAGTGCGTACGGAAGCCCCAACTCTTCCATGAGCCAGACGATGCGGTCGGATTGCGAGACGCCGAGGTGATGAATCGTGATCATGCGAGCGATCGTATCACGCGCGTCTGTGTGCCGTGAGCCGTCCTGTGGAGGCTTCGGAAAAAACGTTACGTTGCGATATTGCAGAGCTGCGCCTAGCTGATTCAGATGAAAACTACATGAACAACGAGTCAATTCGAAGATCTGCGGCCAATGTTCTGCAACGCTTGCCCGACCAGAGTTCCTTCTGAGCTGATCTCACCTGGTTCAACTACGAGTAAATCATTCAATAGGGGCAAGCTGAATGGTGTACCCATTCTTTAGACACGTTCTTTGTATCTCGGTTCCGTTACTGTTCGCGACTCACGCGAGCGCGGAGGTGACCAATCCTGACGATCTCGCGGACGTCGCGGCCAACGTGCCTGGCGCAATCGAACACTGCGACGAGCAAATCGCCGCTCGCGACTTCAACGAGATCTTCGATTGCGGCGACGAGCTGTTCGAGACCCAGTTCAACGCCGTCGATGGTGTGGGGGCGAGCTTCGGGACCGGGCAGCGCTTCACGCGCACTCCACGTTTCGATCTCGATGGCTACGCCGACATCGTCCCGCCGCGTCAGACCGGCCCGAACGCGCAGTCCTGTGCCGACTGCCATCTGGGTGCCGAGATCGGAGGCGCGGGGGACGGTTCTGGGCCCGTCAACTCCAACAACGTCCAGGATCTCGTCGGGCTCCGCGGAGTCGCCGACCCGAAGAACTTCGTGACGCGCAATCCTCCGCACCTGTTTGCACCCGGGGCCATCCAGGTCGGTGCAGAGGAGATCACGCGCGATCTGTTTGCGATTCGGGACACTGCCGTGGCATCCGCGTGCAGCGACATGCAGGTCGTCACCGCACCGCTCACGAGTAAGGGCATCAGCTTCGGCTCCATCTCGGTCAGTCCGATGGGTTGCCCGGACGCCCAGATCGACGCGTCGGGTGTGATCGGAGTCGATGCCGACCTCGTCGTGAAGCCCTTCGGTTGGAAGGGTACGGTTGCAGCCCTGCGACTCTTCAACGCGGCGGCGTTCCACAACGAGCTGGGCATGACTCCGACGGAGTTCGCGGGTCCCGGTGTGGACAGCGATGCCGATGGAGTGACCGACGAGATCTTCGTCGAGGACGTTTCGGCGATGACCGTCTATCTGGCTGCGCAGCCGCGGCCCACGACCCTGGTCGAGCTCGACGATCTGCGCCGTTTCCTGCTCTCGCGTGCGGGCTTCGCTGGTTTGTTGACCGTCGGCTCGCTGGGCCTGCCTGAGCTGTTGCCCGAGGATCGGCAGCAGATCGGCCGCGGAGAGGCGACCTTCGCTCAGATCGGATGTGCGGACTGCCACATGCCACAGGTGCAGCTCGACGGCGTGATCTTCGCTGAGCCCAGCCCCTTGGAAGGCTTCCGCTTCGACTTCGGTGTCGATCCTCGTGTTGCCGAGCAGGTGGATCCCGCCAATCCGCTCACGTTCGATCTGACCCGGGATCAGCCCGACAACGTGATCTCGGTCCGGGGTCGCATCGTGACCCGACTGGGTAGCCTCGAGGCTGGCTCCGACGGGGGCGCCATCGCGCGCGCCTTCACGGACTTCAAGCGGCACGAGATGGGAGCCGCACTGGCCGACTCGATTGCCACACCAGAGCCCCTGAACCCGGCCGTCCAGGTGTCGGAGACCGTATTCCTGACGGAAGCGCTCTGGGGTGTGGGGAGCACGTCTCCCTATCTCCACGATGGCCGCGCCACGACCATCGAAGAGGCGATCATCGAGCACGGTGGGGAAGCCGCTGACTCGCGCGATCAGTTCCGTGCTCTGAGCACCGAGGGGCAGGCGGACGTGTTGGCCTTCCTCGACAATCTGGTCCTGTTCTTCCCGAGCAGCGAGTAAAAGTCGCCCAGATCTGAGTCCGCGCTTTCGCGAACTCCTGGATACCTTAGAGAACGAGTGGCTCGCGCCAGCGAGCCACTCGTTTTGCGTTGGGCCAGCGAGTCTTCGGCGCCGTCGTGCCCGCGAACTCGTAGGGCTCGGTGTTCGGCGAATGCGGTGTGACACGGTGATTGCACTTCTGGTGTATCGTGCACGTTTTCAGATGCTCTGAACGCCCTGGTGCCCTGGGGATGCCACCATCCTGAAGCCGGGCATGACCCTGCACATCATTCCCTGGCTCTGGGGAGTTCAGGGTGACAAGACCTGCGGAATCTCGGACACGATCTACATCACGGACGATGGCTGTGAATCCTTCTTCCACCTCGATCGTCCGTTCTCCCTCTGCTGAGCGGGCAGTAGCCCCGTGCTAAAGCTGTCCGAGGACGTGCCGATCCGAGTCAGCAGCCCGACTCCCCCACGGGAGATCGCAGCTTGCGTCGACCTACGCGTGTGGCCATCCTGTCGGTCGAAGATCAGAACGCCGCGTGTCCGCAGATCCGTCTCGTACGGCCGCTCGAGGCTGCGAGTGATGAACTCGAGCTGTTCTGGGGGGTGCGAGAGTACGGCGGTCAGCGCTCGTGCTGTCAGTCCGACCTCCAGGAGGCGGATCTGATCGTCGTGCAACGCTTCTTTCCGATGGCGCTCAGCGCTCCACTCCTGGAGGCGCTTCTGGCGAGTGGTGTCCCCGTCATCTTCGAACTCGACGATCTGCTCACCGAGCTGACCGATCGCAATCCCAATCGTGAATCCGCGTGGCGCTCGGGTCCGCACATTGTCGACCTGATTCGACGCGCAGACGCGGTCGTCGTGAGCACGTTCGCCCTGGCTCGGTACTTCTCGGATCTGAACCGAACGATCCATGTTCTGCACAACTATGTGGATACAAGACTCTTCTCTCGCACACCGAGCACGCCGAGTGGTGCAGGGACCCAGCGAGCAATTCACCTACTGTATGCAGGAACACCTACGCACATCGAGGATCTCGAGATGGTCGAGCCTGCCATTCTGCATGCGATCGAGGTGCTGGGCGATCGGATTCATCTGACCCTGCTCGGGTGTTCGACTCCACTCTTGGCCAGTCTTCCTCAGACCACAGTGTGTGACATGGAGCCTGATTACACCCTCTACGCCGCGAAGCTGGCGTCGATCCGCGCCGATCTGGCATTGGTCCCGCTGCGCGATCATCGTTTCAATCGCTGCAAGAGCGATATCAAATGGCTCGAGCTGTCGGCGCTCGGAATTCCGGGGATCTACTCCGATATTCGCCCCTACCGTGACTCGGTCGAGCACGGAGTCACCGGGCTTCTCGTAGGCAACGAACCTGAGGCCTGGACCGAGTCCCTGATGCACGCGCTGACGTCCGAAGCGTTGCGTCGGAAGCTGGCGGATCGAGCTTCCGCTTTCGTGCGCCGCTATCGCTCCTTGGATGTCGGTGCTCCGCTCGTCAGCGAGCTGTATGCGTCGATCGCGCGGTCTGGAAAAGGTCATACGCGTCGTCCGCGTTGTTCGATCATCGTTCCGGTCTACACACGCCTCGACTGCACACGAGACTGCATCAGCGCCCTGGAGGCGACCGGAGCCTTCGAGGATGCCGAGATCATCCTCGTAGATGATGGATCTCCCGACGGGTCGGCGGACGAGCTCGCGGCGCTGGACGCGCGCGTGAGGGTGGTGCGACGTCCCGTGAACCAGGGGTTCGCGGCGGCGTGCAACGCGGGTGCGGCCGTCTCCCGAGGAGATCTGCTCCTCTTCCTGAACAACGATACGGTCCCCGAACCGGGATGGCTCGAGCCCTTGGTGAGCGAGCTTTGTGGTCACTCAGATGTGGGGATCGTCGGATCGCGCCTCCTGTATCCCGATCGCACGATCCAACACGCAGGTATCGCCTTCTCGGTACCGGACGGCATTCCATACAACTTGTATCGTTCTGCGCCGGAGGGATTCCCCGCAGCCTGCGAGCGGCGTGAGTACAATGCCGTGACCGGCGCCTGTATGTTGATCCGGCGTCAGCTCTTCCAGGCTCTCCAGGGATTCGACGAGCGTTATCGAAATGGCTTCGAGGACGTAGATCTGTGTCTGCGCGCGCGAGCACGAGGAATGCGTGTCGTCTACCAACCCGAGAGCTGTCTGATTCATCGAGAGGAGCAGAGCCCAGGCCGGAAGGACCACGATTCAACGAATCTGGCGCGGTTCCTCGATCGCTGGGGAACCACCAGGCTTCCTGACGAGATCCCGATCTTGGAGCGTGTCGGTCTGGCCGTCCGGACGACGGACGTCGAGGGCCGGGCGCGCGTGCTGACCCCGTTCCGAGACCCCGACGATCGAGCGCGTTGGCAAGGTGCGGCGGAGCTGTCGCGTTCTCTCGCAAGGTACGACTGGGATGCGATCGCGACGGCGCCCCCCGATCCGGAGAGTTGGCCGAACGATGTCTGCGTGCTTGCATGGGGAGAGCGTGTCTGTCGGAGCCTGTCTCTCGACGAAGCCGCCGAGCGGTTCGCCGTGCGTCTCAAGCAGTTGTAGTTGCGGCGGGCGATTCGCCAATGTCGACACGGTGCCGCGGCGGATGCGTGCTAGCGCGATGCGCGCAGCGCCAGGTCGCGCAGCCGCGCGAGCTCGGAATCGTCGGGAAATGCGCGTGCGACTGGTTCGAGCACTGATGCGAGCTCAGGCAGGCGACCGATCTTCTCTGCCGCCAGTGCGAGGCTGACGGCGATGTCGGCATCGAGCGGCGAGAGGGCATGCGCATCGCGCAGAAGCTCGAAGGCGCGATCTGGATTTCCCAGGTGGAACGAAGCCACCCCGAGGCCGAGAAGCAGCTGCGGGTGGTCTCCGATCCGAGCCCGGTCCTGCCCGAGGGCACACAGTGCCTCCCAGTAGGAACCCTGCTCGATCAGGTCGCGCGCTCGCTGCATGGCGAGGCTCACGGGATCTCCACCCCGCGCCTGGTGGTTGACTTGGACCAGCTCTCGAAAGATTTCGATCAGCTCGTGGGCTTCTTGATCGTTCCGTTTGATCGAGTCCCCATCAGGGCGTAGCCTGGAAAGTG
>QJZC01000002.1 GCA_003247575.1 Pseudomonadota bacterium | reverse complement strand
CGGGCATCTCGGATCCGGTCGTAGATCACCTGATCGAGCGTGCGCTTCGAGCGCCGGACTACGTCTCCCTGGTCACCGCAGCACGAGCGCTCGATCGCGTGCTGCTCTTCGGTTACTACATGATCGATCTCGGGTACGCTCCCGGGGCTCGGATCGCATACTGGGATCGCTTCGGGAAACCGCAGGGGCAGAAGCTCTTCCAGGTCGGCTTTCCCGAGCTCTGGTGGTTCGACGAAGCCAAGGACGCTCGAATCCGGTCCAGCAGCGGAGGTCCGCGTCCATGAGTCTCGGGACGTATGTGATTCGCCGCTTGCTTCTGATCGTTCCGACGCTCATCGGGATCATGGGCGTCAACTTCCTCATCGTCCAGATGGCTCCAGGAGGTCCGGTCGAACAGGTGCTGGCCGAGATCAGCGGCGAGGCCGTCTCCGCGACGGCTGCGATCTCGGGTAGTGCAGCCGGTGAGCTCGGTCCGACCTCGAGTGGGGACTCGGCGGGCGTCTATCGAGGGGCCGAGGGGATCGACCCGGAGCTACTACGCGAGCTCGAGCGACAGTTCGGGTTCGATCAGCCGCTGCACGTTCGCTTCTTCGGAATGCTCTGGGACTATCTGCGCTTCGACTTCGGCACGAGCTTCTATCAGGACGCGAGGGTCATCGACATCGTGCTGTCGAAGCTGCCCGTCTCGATATCACTCGGACTCTGGACCCTGGTGATCGTGTACTCGGTCTCCATTCCGCTCGGCATCGCGAAGTCGATTCGCGACGGGAGCCGCTTCGACCTCTGGAGCAGCTTGCTCGTGTTCGTGGGCTACGCGATCCCGACGTTCCTCTTTGCGATTCTGTTCGTCGTGCTGTTTGCCGGCGGGAGCTTCCTCGAGCTGTTTCCGATGCGCGGGCTCGTCTCGGATGACTGGGCAGAGCTCAGCCTCACAGCCAAGCTGATCGACTATCTCTGGCACCTCGTGCTGCCCGTTTCCTCGCTCGTGCTCGGCGGCTTCGCGACCTTGACCCTGCTCACGAAGAACTCGTTCCTCGAGGAGATCGGCAAGCAGTTCGTGCTCACTGCGCGGGCAAAGGGGCTGACCGAGAAACAGGTGCTCTATCGCCACGTGTTTCGAAACGCGATGTTGTTGGTCATCTCTGGCTTCCCGCAGGCGTTCATCGGCGCGTTCTTCACGGGGGCGCTGCTGATCGAGGTCATCTTCTCGCTCGACGGAATTGGGCGTCTCGGATACGAGGCGGTCATGCGCCGCGACTACCCGATCGTATTCGGGACCCTCTACTGCTTTACCCTGCTGGGCCTCTTGATGAACCTGGTGAGTGATCTGGTCTACACCTGCGTCGATCCGCGGATCGACTTCGCGGGGACCGAGCGTTGAGCGTCGCCGCTCCAGATCCTGCTGCGCGCGGGGACAGGCAGCAGGCCCCCGAGGCCAAGGATTCCGTTGGCTCGCAAGTCCCCTCTCCGCACGGTGGGTTGCGGTCGGCCGGGCCGGCTCTCTCGAGCTCCCTCGGGCGACGTCGGCTCCAGCGCTTCCGGCGAAATCGGCGCGCGTACGTGTCGCTGTGGATCCTCGTGGGACTCGTCCTCTGTTCGGGTGGCGCCGAGCTGATCGCCAACGATGTTCCGCTGGTCGTGCGCTACGACGGCGCATGGATGTTTCCGGTCCTGAAGAGCTATCCGGAGACGCGCTTCGGGGGAGAGTTTCCGACCGAGGCGCGCTATCAGGATCGCGAGGTCCAAGATTTGGTTCGCGCCAAGGGCGGCTTCCTGCTCTGGCCTCTCGTGAGATTCGACGCCTCCTCGATCGATCTGTATCTGGAGGAGCCCGCGCCATCTCCACCGTCACGGCGCCACTGGCTCGGCACCGACGACGTGGGTCGGGACATCTTCGCGCGGCTACTCTACGGATTTCGGCTGTCCCTCGGGTTCGGCTTGGTGCTCACCCTCGTAAGCTCGCTGATTGGGGTGACCGCAGGAGGAGTCCAGGGATACTTCGGGGGATGGGTCGACCTGCTCTTCCAGCGCGGGATCGAGGTCTTCGCTGGAATGCCCGTGCTGTTCCTACTCATCATTCTCGCCAGCTTCGTCGAGCCGGGCCTCGGGTCGCTGCTCGGATTGCTGCTGCTCTTCTCCTGGATCGCACTGGTGGGCGTCGTGCGAGCGGAGTTCTTGCGGGCTCGCCAGTTCGACTACGTACGCGCGGCGCGCGCGCTCGGCGTGCCGAGCTTCACGATCATGCGGCGCCATGTGCTGCCGAATGCCGTGGTCGCGACCTTGACGTTCCTGCCGTTCGTCCTCGCAGGCTCGGTGACGACCCTGACCGCGCTCGATTTCCTGGGGCTGGGCTTGCCCATCGGATCCGCCTCGCTTGGCGAGGTTCTACAACAGGGGAAGGGAAATCTCTGGGCGCCGTGGATCGGTCTATCTGCGTTCGCCGTCCTCTCCGTACTCCTGGTGCTGATCATCTTCGTGAGCGAAGGACTACGCGACGCCTTCGATCCGCGCAGGACGGTGGCTTGAGCTCTCCGCCGCGCGACTCGCCCCTGCTCGACTCTCCTCTGCTCGAGGTTCGAGACCTGTGTGTCGCATTCGGCGGTGTCCAGGTGCTTCACGACGTGCACTTCGATCTACACCGGGGAGAATCGCTCGCTCTGGTCGGGGAGTCGGGATCGGGGAAGACCGTCACCGCGCTCTCGATCCTGCAACTCCTCCCCTACCCTTTGGCTCACCACCCTCGCGGATCCATCCGGTTCCTCGGCGAGGAGCTCGTGGGGGCTCCGCCTGCGCAGCTCGAGCGCACGCGTGGCAATCGCATCGCGATGGTGTTCCAGGAGCCGATGACGTCGCTGAATCCGCTACACACCGTCGAGCGACAAGTCGCCGAGACCCTACGTCTGCATCGGGGCCTGCGCGGCCCCAAGGCGCGCGAGCGTGTCGTGGAGCTGCTCGATCGAGTGGGATTTCCACTCGGGAGCATGCGACTCGGTGCGTATCCCCATGAGCTCTCGGGTGGAGAGCGTCAACGGGTCATGATCGCCATGGCGCTCGCGAACGAGCCCGATCTGCTGATTGCGGACGAGCCGACGACGGCGCTCGATGTCACCGTGCAGGCGCAGATCCTCGAGCTGCTCGAACAGCTGCAGAAGGAGTCCGGCCTCGCTCTACTTCTGATCTCACATGACCTGAGCATCGTGCGCCGGATGGCAGGACGCGTATGCATCCTGCGCGACGGGCGTCTGCTCGAGACTGCGCGGACGGAGCAGCTCATGCGGGCTCCCGTGCACGACTACACGCGAGAGCTCGTGTCCGCGGAGCTACCGCCCAGAGTCAGTGCGACCAGCGACGGTTCAGAGAATCCTCTGCTACGCGTGCAAGAGCTGTGCGTCGAGTTTCGAACCAAGGGCTTGCTGCGACGGCGCCGAGCCACACTCGCCGTCGACGGAGTGTCGCTCGAGGTAGCCGCTGGGGAAACGCTCGCGATCGTGGGGGAGTCGGGCTCGGGAAAGACGAGTCTTGCGCTCGCACTGCTGCGCCTGATCTCCAGTCGCGGATCGATCGAGTTCGATGGTCGGCGACTCGACGGCGAGCGTGAGCGCGCGCTCAGACCGCTCCGACGGAACATGCAGATCGTCTTTCAAGATCCCTTCGGCAGCTTGTCGCCGCGGATGTCGATCCGCCAGCTGGTCGAGGAGGGGCTTCGGCTGATGAAGCTCCCAGCAGCCGTGCGCTCGGAGCGTGTCCGTTGGGCGATCTCCGAGGTCGGACTCGACGAGGATTCGCTCGAGCGCTATCCGCACGAGTTCTCCGGAGGGCAGCGTCAACGTATCGCCATTGCTCGCGCACTGGTGCTGGCCCCACGTCTGCTGATTCTCGACGAGCCGACGTCTGCGCTCGATCCAACCGTGCAGGCTCAGGTGATCGAATTGTTGCGGTCACTCCAGGGCAAGCACGGTCTTGCATACCTGTTCATCAGCCATGATCTGCGTGTCGTACGCGCGCTCGCCGATCGCATACTCGTGATGCGTAGTGGACGCGCGGTCGAGTGCGGAAGCGCTGCCGAGGTCTTCGCGAACCCGCAGGAGCCCTACACCAAGCAGCTCTTGCAAGCCGCATTCTCGCTTCAGGGTGCGCGCGGATCCTAGGCCCTCGGCTATTCTCGCGCGAGCAGCGGGGAGTCCAGCGCTTCGGCTTGGTCGATCGTGACGGCGTTCACGGCACCGGTGCGGAGCATGAAGAGCCGCCCGTGTGTGTGCGACTCGAGGTCCTCGATGTCTTCGGGCGCGAGACGGAGGTAGGCGGCCCGAAAGAAGCGGCTGAAGCCGCCGTGGCTGACGACGATACAGGGTTTGCGAACGGCATCCGCGAGCCAGGACTCCGCCCGCGCGAACTGCTCGCTGCCGCTCTCTCCGTCCGGTGGGCGGAAGTGCCACCCTCCCACCTGACCCTTCACGATGCCGAACTGCTGCTCGACCTCGGGCCAGGTGTATCCGGTGAGCTTCCCGACGTCGGCTTCGGCCAGGCGCGGCTCCGGCTGGATCCGCTCGGGGGGCAGACCGATGCAATCGGCCAGAATGGTTGCCGTCTGGACGGCCCTGCCGAGTGGGCTCGTATGGATCTCGAGGCCCGCGATCCCCTCTAGCTCTGCCCGCAGCCAGTTGCCATAGGCGATCGCGAGGTGAATCCCCCGCAGAGTGAGCGGTGAGTCAGCGCGGCCTTGAAAACGTCCGATTCGATTCCAGAGCGTCTCCCCGTGGCGTACGAAGTAGATGGTCACAGCGCGCTTTTACCATCAGGGCCTTCGAGGATCCAGATCTGCGTTCGGATCCCTTCTCGCACCCACCCCCGGTCCGACGAGTTGGAGAGACCTCGCGGTGCGAGACTGCACACCGACGCGCTCACGCGCTCGCTTCTGGTTGAGCAGGTTTTCCGCGAGTCGCATCGGCGGAAGCCGGCCCGCGCGACCTCGGGCCGGCGGCTGCGCGGGCCCGCAAGCGCTCGAGCGCAGAGCGGTGGGCTCGCCGCGTGCCTTCCAACTGCCGAGCCTTGCGCTCGATCTCGCGCTGTAGCTCAGCGCGCTCGAGCCCAAATGCGTGGGCCGAGCGGGCAGCCTCGCGGCGGATACGCCCGAGCTCCGCGGAAACCTGTTCCCGCCCGCCGCGTTCGATCTTGAGCTCCCGCTGCGCGGCTCGCAGCGAGGTGCGTGCTTCGAGCAGCTGACTCTCGAGGGTGCGTCGCGCTTCCGCCTGCTGATCGAGGGTGAGTCGGAGCTGGTCCAGCCGGACCTGTGCTCGCGGGAGCTCTGCTGCCAAGGCTTCGAGCTTCGGACCGAACTCGGCTGCGTGGCGAGCCAGCTGGGTCTCGAGGTGCTCCTTCTGTGTGCGCTCGGTCTCGCCGAGGCACTCCTCGATGTGCGTGGTGCGGGTCGTGAGCTCCGCTCCGAGCTCCCGCAATCGTGTGGTTGCTGTGTCTGCAGACTGTCGCAGTCCTTCGGAGAGCTGCTGAGACAGGGCACCCGAGGCCAGCTCGACAGTCTCGAGGCGCCGCTCGAGTTGCTCACAGATGTTCTCGAGCGCGTGACGAGCAGCCTCGGCCGCGGCCAACTGGTGCTGCATTTCGATCTCGCGCTCGCGTGCGTCCTGGTGGGATTGGTTCAGCTCGTTCTGCAATCGCTCTCGCTCCTCGGAGGCTTCCCGGCGGATCCCTGCGATCTCGCGTTCGGCTTCCGAGCGGAGCTCACGCACGATCCGGCCGAGGAAGCCTTCGAGCTGTCCTTCGAGTCCTACGAGTGGCGGTCCCGGCGGCGGGGAGTGTGCCGCCTCCGGGGCGGTTCCCCCCGAGCCTCGGCTGTGGTGCTCTTCCTTCCAGCGCCGCAGCAGAGGCGCGATCGTCGAGTTGCTCCCGCGCCCGAGCAGACTGCGGACTCGCTCGATGGTCGGGGATTCCCCTCTGTCGAGCAGGGCCTCGGCCGCCTGCCATACCTCTGTAGCCCCGATCGATTCGCGCGGCACCTGTTGCCTCCCGTCCTCGGAGCCGCTGGGCTCCCGCAATATGCATCTAACTGTAGTACGTCGTACGTAGTACGTAAAATTCGATCGGATAATTTTCTTTATCCGATGTGTGAGCCTCGCTAGATTGACACCTTTGCCAACGAGGAGCGCACATGTCCGATTTGCAGTCGCCCGAAGGCACTCCTGCCGACGTCGTCCCGGCTGATCCGGAAGCAGTCGAGGCGCGAATCGCTGCGGCGCTCGCTTCCAGCGCTCCGAGCGTGCAGGAGCGGATCGCGTTCTTCCGGGCGCGAGCAGCCTCGGACAACACGAGGCGCGGATACGCTCAAGACCTGCGCCACTTCACGAGCTGGGGCGGGCACGTCCCGGGCTGGGTCGAAGGAGGCCTGCCGGCCGCGTCCCTCTCGATCGCGTCGGACAGGGGAGCCGAGTCCAGCGGAGGAGTGGCGGACCGGGGAACCTCAGCGGAAGAGGTCGAACGCTACCTGGCCGAGCACGGAGACCGCTTGAAGATCTCCACGTTGCGCCGGCGCGTCGCGGCGCTCAATCGCTGGAACCGCGCCGCTGGATTCCCAGCCCCGGGCCACGACGAGCGCGTGCGAGCCCAGCTCGCGGGAATCGCGCGCGCGCAGCTACGCGCGGAGCCGGACGCGACGCTCGCAGAGTCGCAGCGCAGCTTCCGGGTTCGCCGTGCGGCACCCCTTTTGCGGACGCACCTGCGGCTGCTACTCGATCAGTTGGGGACAGACCTTCATTCCGTGCGCGACCGTGCCCTGTTCCTGTGCGCCTGGTCGCTGGGCTTGCGCCGGTCGGAGCTGGTTCGGATTCGCATCGACGATCTCCACTTCGATCCGGGTGGGGTCGACGTAACCATCCCGTACTCGAAGACGGACCACACGGGTGTGGGGAGTGTGCTCGGAATTCCTCGTGTGGGTGAGGACCGCTGCGCGGTGGGTGCGCTCGAGGCTTGGCTCGAGGGGGCGGGCATTGCATCCGGCTATGTGTTCCGAAGCGTGGATCGCTGGGGGCGAGTATCGGCGGGCCCGCTGAATGCCGAGAGCGTGGGGCGTATCCTGCGTCAGCGTCTACGGAACTGTGGGGTGCCTCGTGCCGACCTGTTCAGCGCGCACTCGTTCCGAGCCGGAATGATCACGCAGGCGGTGCTCGATCGAGAGAACGAGTTCGAGATCCAGGAGCGCTCGCGCCACCGCAACCGCGACGTGTTCGCGCAGTACGTGCGCCGCACGCCGCGCAAGCAGGACAGCTTCGTCGGACGGATGCTGCGCGAGCTCTGACCGGGGTGTCGAGAGCAAGCGCACTTGGCCTCTTCTGCGATGCAGTAGACTGGCGGTTGCCTCGGCATCCGGGAGCTGAAAAGGACTCGCCTCATGCGTGAGACTTCGTCGCTGCGCGGATTCGTCCTGCATCCGAGTGCGCGCGTCGTGAGCGGACGAACCGTGATGCGGCTGCTGGGCGTGCTGGAGTCGGGTGCCCCCTTCGCCGTGGAGGACGACCGCTTTCGTCCGGGGCTCTATCTGCGCGCTGCCGACGTGGCGCGGGCGCGCGGGCGGAGTCAGGTCTCGGTGGAGCCCACCTCGCTTCGGAGTCTCGGTGGCGAGCCGCTCGTACGTGCGAGTACGGACACCCCCGCCGCCTTGATGGAGCTGCGAAGCGCGCTCGAGCGCACGCAGGTAGAGCTGTTCGAGGCCGACCTGCGCCCTGCGTCTCAGTACATGATCGAGCGCGCGCTCGGCGCCTCGATCTGCATCGAGGGTGAGGGGCGGATGCGAGGGCGTGTGACGTGGTTCAGAAATCCCGAGCTCGCGCCCGCGAGCTTTCGACCGAATCTACGTACCTTGTCGATCGACATCGAGACGCTGCCCGATGCATCGCGCATCCTCTCCGCAGCACTGGTCGGATGCGACACCGAAGAGGTGCACTGGGTCTCCTCGATGGAGCTCGACGGTGCGCAGGCTCATGCGGACGAGCGTAGCTTGCTCGCCCGCGTGGCGGAGCGGATCTGCGCGCTCGATCCCGACGTGCTCACCGGATGGAACGTCGTCGACTTCGACCTACGCGTGCTGGCGACACGCGCGCAGGCCCTCGGGATCCCCTTTCGAATCGGACGTACTCCCGACCGGATCTACTTTCGCCGCGACGAGGGATTCACGCGTCAGTCGCGGGCAGAGGTCAGCGGCAGGCAGGTGCTCGATGCGCTCGGGCTGGTGCGCGACTCCTTCATTCAGCTCGAGGACTATCGCCTCGAGACCGCTGCGCAGCACATCCTGGGGCGCGGGAAGCGCATCGACAAATCGCGGGGAAACTCGGCTCGAGAGATCCTGCGGATGTATCGCGAAGAGCCGAGCGCATTCCTGCGCTACAACCTCGAAGACGCTCGCCTCGTCCGGGACATCCTCGAGGACCAAGCGCTCGTCGAGCTGGCGGTGGAGCGCAGCTTGCTCTCGGGAATGCAGCTCGACCGCGTGGGTGCCAGCATCGCCTCCTTCGATCGGGTGTACCTGCCCGAGCTGCATCGGCGCAAGCGAGTCGCCCCTTGTGTTCAGCGTAGCCGCAAGAGTGCTCCGGTTCGCGGGGGGGCGGTCCTCGACTCGAACCCAGGCTTTTTCGGGAACGTGGCCGTGTTCGACTTCAAGAGCCTCTATCCGAGTCTGATTCGTACCTTCAATCTGGATCCGCTGGCGCATGCTCTCGCCCAAGCTGACTGCGAGTCGGACTGCGAGTCGAGCGAGGCCGGCTTCCTGCGGGCCCCCAACGGCGCTTGCTTCTCTCGCGCACCTGCAATCCTGCCAGAGATCCTCGCGCGCTTCGCGACGCGGCGCGAGGTCGCCAAGGAGCGCGGCGATCGCCACACCGACCTCGCGATCAAGCTGCTGATGAACTCCTTCTTCGGGGTGTTGGGCTCGGCATCCTGCCGGTTCTTCGACCCGGAGCTCGCCAATGCCATCACGACGTTCGGGCAGCAGGTGTTGCTCCAGACCCGTGCCGCATTCGACGGGCTCGGAGCGCGCGTGCTCTACGGAGATACCGATTCCGTGTTCGTGGAGCTCGGGGCGGAGCTCGATGTCTCCCGAGCGCGCCAGCGCGCGCATGATCTGCGCGATCGCGTGCAGGCGGTCATTCATCACGAGATTCGTGAGCGCTACCGTGTCGCGCCTCAGCTCGAGCTCGAGCTGGATCAGCTCTACGCGCGCTTCTTTCAGCCCAGCGTGCGGGGTGGACGCAAGGGCAGCAAGAAGCGATATGCCGGGTTGGTGGACGGCGTAGTCGCGGTCGTGGGTCTCGAAGCGGTGCGCCGCGACTGGCCCGAGATTGCGAAGCGGCTCCAGCTCGGCATGCTGGAGCGAGCGTTCCTCGAGCATCCCGTGCTCCCATTCGTTGCGGAGTTGGTTCGCGGTGTGCGTTCTGGGGAGTGCGACGATGCGCTCGTGATCCGCAAGCGGCTGCGCAAGGGAGCGGTCGAGCGCTACACCAAGCAGCTGGCGCCCCACGTAGAGGCCGCGCGCAAATCCGGCCTGCGCAACGCACGCGAGGTGCGCTATGTCATGACCTCGCGCGGCGCCGAGCCCGTGCTCGAAGATGCGCCCTTACCCGCTGGGATCGACTACGCGTACTACGTCGACCGCGTGATGCGTCCGGTCGCGGATGCGATCCTGCACCCGCTCGGCCAGAGCTTCGACGAAGCACTGGGGCGTCCCCGACAGCTGTCGCTGTTCTGACGAGCTGCAGGGACGCTTGGCGACGGGAATGACTTCGTAGGCGGGCTGCTAGAGCGAGGGGGTCCAGTTGAGTCGAGTGACCCGCCATCCACCCCCACGCGGCTGTGGGTGAAGCTCTGTAGCGGATGCCGGTGCGACGTCGAGGTTCCAGACGGCAAGGTTCGGGAGCTCGAGCACTTGGAGCAGCGCGGCCTTGATCCATCCTCCATGGGTCACGGCCAAGGTCGTGCCCGGAGACTCGCGCGCCTCTGCGAGGACACGTCCGGCGCGTTCGCGCACGGCATCGAGACTCTCGCCGCCGTAGGGAGCCTTGCTCGGGTCGTGCAGCCATTCGGCGAGCTCCGTTGGCCAGCGCAGGTGCACCTCGTCGAGGCTCAGGCCCGTCCAGCGACCGAAGTCCGCCTCGGCGAGCTCGGGCTTGGATACCGGCTCGGTTCCTGTGAGTGCACGCGCCGTCTGGAGCGATCGCTCGGCGCACGACGACCAGCAGCGGTCGCTGCGCGGCAGGTAGCCGCCGAGGCGCAGAACGCTCTCTTCTCCCCGAGCATCCAGCCGCTCACACCCGAGCACCGGGTGCGCACCGGTCGTGGTGGGAAACAGTGCACGGCGCGTGGCTTCGGTCCGCCCATGCCGGATCAGGAGCAAGCGCTGCATGGAAGCTTGGGCGCGAGAGCAGCCTCAGCCGGCGAGTGCATGCGGGTGCCGCTCTCGCATGGCCAGGAGTCCGTAGAGGACGGCGATCCCTCCGAAGAGAACCGCCTGCGTGGCGACCGCCGAGACCCGGAAGGTCCAGAGAACGTCCGCTGGGAACCCCGGGGCCCCCGCCCCCGCCGGCAGAGCAAACAAGAGGAGGGCCACTGCGGTGCAGACGCCCAGACCGGCGATCACCTGCGCGACGGGAGGCGACCAGCCCTGCCTCTCGAGTCGTCTCAGGCTGGCCCAAGCACAGGTCGCGATGCCGAGACCGGAGATCCACACGATCAAGAAGAGCCCCGTGCGGGACCCGACGGTACTCGGGTCCCCGACCGCTGGCGGATTCGGGGGATAGCTGAGCGCCGGTAGTAGGACGAGTGCGCCGATCGAGACGCACCCGAGCTTGATCGCGCGGATCCAGGCGTCCCCGCGAACGCGTCCTATGCTCCAGGCGAAGGCGACACCGAACATTGCCCCCAGAGAGAGACCGTAGAGCATCATGCCGACGACGAGCCCCAGCTTTTGCGTGGCTCGCGACAGCCCATCCTCGGACGCGTGGCTATGGTCGGACCCGTGACTGTGGTTGGCGCCCGACGCGTAGGATCGGACCTCGGACCCAGCAGGCTCGGACGCATGATCATGGGCCTCTGAAGAATGAGAGTGAGCGCTGGACTCTGCCCCCGATCCGGGGGATCGGGATCCGAGATCGGCTGTAGTTGCCCCAGCGGCGGCTTCCTCGATCGCAATCGCGGTGTCAATGGACGGCTCTGCAACGGCCAAAGCGAAGAGTCCCGCAATCAGCCCTGCGAAGAGGCCCGCGCAGGCCCCCCGAAGAATCGATTGTGTGAGCACGATCGTTCGGAGATCAGTGACAGGGAACGCCGAGCAGGTGTCGCGCGTCGTGGAAGAACTCGTGCAGTACGCCGCCAGACTCCATCAGGCGCGTGGTGACCAGCGAGGCGAGTGAGCCTTGGTCGAAGGCCACGACGTAGAGCATTCCCGCTACGAGTAGCAGGCTTGCCAGCCCCGGGAGCCAGAGCTCCGAAGCCCGGATGCGGCCGAGCGATCCAGCGTTGTGCGAGAGTTCCTGAGTGAGGACAGACATTGAGACCCCCTGGGATGCTGCGTCCCTGATTGGTACTGCGCCGAGCCCATTTCCGACTGCACCTGCCGTGTGCGCCTACGCTCGCGTGTGCGTTCGCACCGATGCTGCAATGGGTTCTGCGCGCGATTGGTCCTGCGTAGCGCGGCAATGTCCTGGCTGCGGTTCAATGCAACGACCCGCCTTCCCGCCGGCGCACGCTGACCGCGCATTGGCTACAGCGTGCTGGCAGTGGCTCGAAATGGATCGCTACTCCCCGGTCACAGTGGCGGCACCGCGCCGGATTCTCACCGGCTTCCTGCCCCTGGCTACGACTCTTCTTGGCGTTCTTGGCGATGTTCTTTCTTGGCGATGTTCTTAGCTACGAGGCTCGATCACGAACGCAAGACTCGGCTTGCACTTCCGGCGCAATCTACCACCGCGCTGCCGGGCGGTCAACGCGGGCCGGAGAGGCCAACCCGACCTGCTCACTCCTCACTCCTGCCGCTGGGCCAGTCCCCAGCCGATGTCGCCCACGACCTTGACGTAGGCGCCCATTCCCTTTGCCGACTGCGAGCTCGCGTTTCCCTGCAGGCCGCGCTTGTAGACCCCTTGGATGATGCTCGCGTAGCGGAAGAACGAGAATGCCAGGTAGAAGTTCCAGCGGTCGATGCCGGAGCGTCCGGAGAGCTCGCAGTATTGTGCGACGTAGTCGGACTCGGATGGGATGCCCGTGTCGGTCAGTGTGTTGAGCGGTGCACCAGTTCGGTTGAGGTGATATGGCATGCAGTTGTAGGCGAGATCGGCGAGTGGATGCCCCAGGGTCGACAGCTCCCAGTCGAGCACCGCGATCACCCGATCCTCTTCCGGGTGGAAGATCATGTTGTTGAGCAGGTAGTCGCCGTGCACGATGCGGTTCGAGCTGTCGTCCGGCATGTTGGCGGGAAGCCACTCGATCAGTGCCTCCATGCAATCGATTTCGCTCGTCTTCGCGTCTACGTACTGCTTGGTCCAGCGCTCGATCTGCCGTTTGAAGTAGTTGCCGGACTTGCCATAGTCGGCCAGTCCGACCTCCGATGGCTCGAGTGCGTGAAGAGCAGCGAGAACGCGCGCCATCTCTCGATAGGTCGCACGGCGCCGCTCCAGGCTCAGGCCCGGCAGACTCGCGTCGCGCAGCAGACGGCCCTGACTGAACTCCATCAAGAAGAAGGCCGTGCCGGTGAGGTCCGGATCCTCGCACAGGAGGTACGTCCGCGGTACCGGCACGTCGGTATCCTGGAGGGCCGTCATGATGCGGTACTCGCGCTCGACCATGTGAGCCGTGGCGAGGAGCTGGCCCGGCGGCTTCTTGCGCATGACGTACTTGCGATCGCCCGACTCGATCAAGAAGGTGGGATTCGACTGCCCCCCCTCGAACTGCCGCACTGCAATCTCTGCCTTGAATCCGGGAATGCGCTCCGCCAGATAGGCCCCGAGGGCGCGTTCATCGAAGCGGTGTGCCTCGCGCACCTCTGTGACGACTTCACCTGCCATGCCATCGCCCTCCTTCTTCTCGAGCGTGCGAGGGCGAGTCTATCACCGCCCTGGCTCGAAGCTCCAGCCGTGGGGCGGCTCGCGAGCATGCCGTCGGGGATCCGGCGCAGCCGCAGAGTCTCTTCCGCGAGCGCCGGAAGCACACCCAGAGCGGCCCCCTAGGCGGTAGAATCGATGACGCCCGCAGGACACCGTTCCAACCACCATTCCAACGAAGTACCGCGACTACGAGGAGACGCTCGCATGGCCATCGACTTCAACTTCCCCGAAGAGGTAGAGAACGCTCGACTACAGGTCCGGCGCTTCATGCACGAGGTGGTACGCCCTCGTTTCCGTGAGCTACGTGAGCAGGGACAAGGTGGGGCGTGGCGCGGAGCGCTGGGCGAGCTGCGTCAACAAGCGCGTGAGTGGGGCGTATGGCTCCCCCACATGCCGGAGGAGTACGGTGGAATGGGCCTCGGGCCGACGGCCGTTGCCGCGGTGTCGGCTGACGCGGTGAAGACTCGCATGGGTCCGTACATCATCAACTGCCAGGCGCCGGACGAAGGCAACATGCATACGCTCCTTCACTTTGGCACCGAGGAGCAGAAGGAGAAGTGGCTGCGTCCCCTCTGCGAAGGCACGATGCACTCTGCGTTCTCGATGACCGAGCCCGACAGCGCCGGCTCGGATCCAACGCAGGTCAAGACTCGCGCCGTGCGCGATGGCGACGAGTGGGTCATCAATGGCACGAAGTGGTTCGCGTCGGGAGCCGGACGTGCGCACTTCATCATTCTGATCGCTTGCACGGAGCCGGATGCCGATCCGCCGCAAGCGCGCAATACCGCGTTCATCGTGCCCACCGACACGCCGGGCTTCAAGATCGTACGCGATGTCGAGACGATGGGTGGTGGCGGCGGACATCCCGAGTGCAGCTACACGGACGTACGCGTCCCGCACGCCAACATCCTCGGTACCGAGGGAGGCGGACATCTGCTCGGCCAGGTGCGGCTCGGACCCGCGCGCCTGGCCCACTGCATGCGCTGGCTGGGACAGATCGAGCATGCGCTCGAGCTGATGATTGATCGCGCGCAGAAGCGCTATGCACATGGATCGTTGCTGTCGGAGAAGCAGGGAATCCAGTGGATGATCGCCGAGAGCAACATGGAGCTCTACGCAGCCAAGCTGATGGTGCTCCACGCCGCCTACAAGATCGAACAGAAGCTCGACTTTCGCGCCGAGGTTTCGATGGCAAAGCATCACGTGGCGAACACCCTGTGGCGTACGGTCGATCGCGCGCTCCAAGTGCACGGCGCCCTGGGCTACTCGAACGACTCCCCGATCGCCCAGATGCTCATCGGTGCCCGTTGGTCGCGCATCGCCGATGGCTCGGACGAGGTTCACAAGATGCGGGTCGCAGAGCTAGCGATGCGCTCCTACAACGAGACCGGCTCGGTGAACCACTCGACGGGCGACCTGCCGCTCTAGTGCATTACGTCGGAACCAGCTGGCGGCGCAACTCAAAGTCCGGTGGAAGCGCTCGGTCCCGTGCTCGCGGGAAGGGTCTGGGTGGGACGAACGTCCACCTGAACCTCTATCGTGTGTTTGCCTCCGCCCAAGGTGACTCCCTTTAGTGGGCTCACATCATCGTAGTCACGCCCGTAGGCCAGCAGGACGTGTTGATCGGAAGGCACGAGGTCGTTCGTGGGATCCAAATCGAGCCAACCGTAGGGTGGACACCAGGCCGAGACCCACGCGTGCGAGGCCTCCGAGCCGACGAGCTCCGCGCCGCTCCCTCGAGCCGCGTCGGCGGGCGCGTCCGCGCTGCGGATGTACCCACTCACGTAACGCGCAGGCAGACCCAGAGAGCGCAGGCAACCGATCATCAGGTGGGCATAGTCCTGACAAACGCCGTGTCGCTCTTGGAGCACCTTGTGAATCGGCGTTGCCAAGGTCGTGGCCTCAGGGTCGTAGTGGAACTCACTGAAGATGCGGTGGTTGAAATCGAGGAGCGCATCCAGCAGTCGCCGGGTGGGGGGGAACGACGGACGGGCGTATGCCGCAAACTCGGGTCCGGTGTCCACGAAGGGCGACTCCCAGATCATTTCGAGCGCGGCGAAGGCGTCGGGATCTTCGCGGCGCCGAAGACTGCTCACCACTTCTTCCCATGCCGGGGATGTGTCCAGCTGAGTCAGAGCCGGGGCTGTCACCTCGATCCAGCTCTGAGTCCGCACACACATCTGCTCATGCGGTTCGAGCAAGGTGAAGACCACGACGTCGTTCCCAAAGTAGTCCTGATAGGACTCGACGTCGGTCGGTGACGGATCGATGCGAAGCTCCAGCTGATGAAGCTTCTGCCGATCGGTTCGCCGCGGCAACAGGTGACCGAGATTGTGCGAGGTGGACGCCGGGCCGCTGTACGTATAGCGCGTCTGGTGAACGACTCGGTAGAGCATTACGGCTTTGCCGGCCGAAAGCTCGGCCCCTGACGTTGCGGCAAGATGTGGATCAGGTAGGCATGGGTCAGAGCGTCCGAGAGTGCCGGGAGTCCGGCATCGAGCGCTTCGAGCAGTCGGGCCAGCTCGGCACGTGTTTGACGGCCGTCTTCGCCGGCGTGCAAGGCGATCAGCTCGTCGAGCTGCGCTGTGCGAAGCCGCTCGAGAAGCATGCGCAACTCCTCCAGCGGCGCCCGATGGAGGGAGCTGAAGCGCTCCTCCAACCGCACCAGCTGAAAGCAGACCGAGCGCGGATTCAGCTCATCGAACAGCAGCAGGTCGAGGACCAGCGGGAGTTGGATCGAGGTCTGGTAGCGCGAGCGATAGGTCATGGCGGAATCCGCGACCGAGAGAACCAGCTCGAGCCGTCGCGAGTCTTCGGGCAGCCCCTCGAGCAGACCATGGTAGAGCAGCTGTACGACCTGAATCGCTCGCTCGAAGCGTCGGCCGATCTCGAGGAACTGCCAGCCCAAACCACGCGTCATGCTCTCGCTCACGAGTCCGGTAAAGGCGGTGATTCGCAGCAGCGCACTGTCCAGGAGCTCGAGCGTCGCGGACACTCGCCGAGCAGGATGCGCCGAGGGCCCAATGAACGCGCTGTCGAGGCGACCGAGCACGCGCCAGGCGTCGGGTGAGATCTGATCGCGCAGGACCGACGCGAGTCGGTGGACCTCGCCTACACTGTGTCCGACGCTCGTCGCGATCGTGCGGTCGAATAGGGCTCCGAGCAGGCGTTCCTGCAGGCTTCCGGGCGTCTCCTCCGGGGAGGGAATCTTGCCCATGCACTGGATCAGCCGAACCGACTCCGGGGCGGGCAAGTCGGAGACGCGCAGCGGCTCGTCGGCCAACGCCTGGAAGGCCGCTCGGAACAAGCGCACGCTGGCCTCCACGCGCTCAGTGCCGCGACCGAGCCAGAGCAGGTCGTCGGCCACCCGGCTGGTGAGCGATGCGGTGCGCCTGGACACCTCCTCGGGACTCGTTGCGGGCGGGAGCAAGGTGACGAAAGGAGTGGGCTCGGCTGCAAGCACCCACGTATCCTTGCTCGCGCCGCCGCGCTGGCTCGTGACCACCAAGCTATCCCCGCGGCTCGAGACGCGGGTCAGCCCGCCTGGCATCACGGTCCAGCCGCGGTCGTGAGCCACCGCGTAGGCGCGCAAGACCATGTGGCGCGGATTCAGGTTGCCAGGGTCGCCGGTGGGAACGGTGGACAGCGCCACCTTCTCCTGGGCGACCCAGCGGTGAGGCCGCGCGCGGATCCGAGCCTCTAGACCCTGGCGTTGCTTTCGGGTCAGCGTGTCGCCGACCAGCATGTCTACTCGAGTGTCCGCAGGCCCGGGGAAGGCGGGCTTCCAGACGAGTTGGTCGAGATGGGCGAGCGCGTACTCCAGCTCGCGCTGCTGGCCGCACCACCACGTAGCGACGGAGGGAATGCGCAATTCTTCGCCCAGCAGTTGGCGGCAGAGTCCGGGCAGAAACGCCATCGTGGCGGGTGTCTCCACCAGACCGGATCCGAGCGCGTTCGCGATCGTGACGCGTCCGGCGCGGACGGCTCGGACGAGTCCGGGCACACCCAGCGCAGACTCACCGAACAGCTCCAGCGGGTCGCAGAAGTGTGCGTCCTGTCGGCGCAGAATCACATCCACCCGCTGCAGTCCGGAGAGCGTCTTCAGGTACACGCGGCTGTCGCGCACGGTGAGGTCTGCGCCCTCCACCAACGGAAATCCGAGGTAGCGCGCCAGATATGCGTGCTCGAAGTAGGTCTCGTTCAATGGGCCCGGGGTCAGGAGCACGATCCGCGGATTCTCGCAGCCGGCTGGTGCGATCTGTGCGAGAGCCGCGCGATAGGCCTGAAAGTATTCCGCCAGGCGGTGCACGTAGAACTCCCCGAAGAGTTCGGGCATCGCGCGAGACATGACCAACCGGTTCTCCAAGGCGTAGCCCGCGCCGGCCGGGGCCTGAATCCGGTCGCCGAGCACCCACCACTGTCCGTCGGGCGACCGCGCCAGATCGACGGCGTAGGTGTGCACGTAGCGGTTACCGGGCAACGCCAACCCGTGACACGGACGTAAGAACCCGGGATGCGCGAAAACCAGCTCTGGGGGCAGTAGATCCTCGCGCAGCAGCCGCTGCGGACCGTACAAGTCCGCCAACAGGCGATTGAGAAGCTCGGCCCGCTGCTGGATCGCCGCCTCGAGAACCTGCCACTCCGAAGCGTCAATCAGGATCGGGATCGTGTCGAGCACCCAGGGACGCTCGGCTCCACGGGGGTCACCGTACACGTTGTACGTCACCCCGTTCTCCTCGATGATCCGGCGCGCGTGCGCCCGCCGGGCCGCCAGCTCGCGCTTGCCAAGCCGCTCGAGTGCAGCGATCAGCTGCTCCCACGGTGGCTTGGTGTTTCCGTCGCTACCGGCCGTCTCGTCCCAGTATCTCAGCATGGTGTCATCGAAGCGCCATTGCTCTGCTCGGGCGGACCGCTGGGAGGGTCACCGGCCGACGTCCAGGGCACCCGGGCAGACTCGCAGTCTTGCACGTCCGAGGATATCCTCGCCACCAGCTCGATGCGCTCGCGAAGAGCGCGGAGACCATGAGGACTCGAACGGGTGAGCCACACCAGGTTCTGACCATGACGGAGGTCGATCGCGCTCAGCTAGAGAGGAGCATCGAGGCCCACGACCGGAGTGCGCTCAATGCGTCCGTGGTCGTCTGGATCGGGGCCGAACCGACCTTCACCGACCGCAGCTCCGAAGCGCCCGAGTGGCTGTCCGAGGCGCTGGGCGAGGACAAGGAGCGGCGGGCACGACAGATGATCACCAAGCTGCGAGAGCGGTTTCCGGGAGCCGCGGTGTTGCGTCCCCTTGGTCGGCAATACGCCGGCGAACCGTTTCCCCGCTTCTGCTATGGGATCTATGCCCGGCGGGATGGGCAGCCGGTCTGGTCCGGCCCGCCCGACCTGCTGACCGACACCCCACCCAAGCAGCCAGACGCGGGCGCCCTGGACGGACTCCGGGATGCTCTCTGTGATCGACTCCAGAGGTCAGGATGGTTTGCCGCGCCCTGCGACATCGGTGAAGCGAGCGTGCGGCGCATCGTGTGTCGCGCGTCCGGTCAGCCGGATTGCTTTGATTCCGCGGAGGATCCACGGCTCGCTCGCGATTCGATTCACGCCGCTCGTGTGACCGACGGCGGCCCAGTAGACCCGCTCGCAGCTGAGGGAACGTACCTCATCCTGATTCATCAGGGAGATGTGTCCTCTGGCAACGCGTTCTGGCTCGAGCTACCCGGGTTCACGGACGTCGGGGAATACCTGCAGTTCCTCCGCGAACTCGCGGCCGTATGCGCCGCCAGAGCGGTGGCGTCGCTGGGACTCCGCGGATTCGCTCCTCCGGCCGACGACTCGGTTGCGTGGACGACGGTGACGCCGGATCCTGCGGTATTGGAGATCAATCAAGCCCCCGAGCCGAGCTTGCAGGCCTTCTATCGCGCCGAACGATGCATCTTCGAGCTTGCGCAGGAGGTGGGGCTCTCTCCGTACCGGCTGCAGTACAACGGAGAAGTCTCCGACTCGGGCGGTGGCGGGCATCTGACCTTCGGCGGTCCCTCACCGGCGCAAAGCCCGTTCTTCGTGCATCCCGCGCTCTTGCCCCGCTTGGTTCGCTACGTGATTCGCCACCCGGCGCTGTCGTACTGGTTCGCGACCCCTTACGTGGGTGGCTCGAGTCAATCCCCACGCGCGGACGAAGGCCTGCGCGGAGCCTTCCTCGAACTTCAGGTTGCACTCGAGCAGCTCGAACGAATCGATTCACCGACGGCAGAGACGCTGTGGAGTACGCTGCGTCACTTTCTGGCGGATGCAGCGGGAAATCCGCATCGCAGCGAGCTCAACATCGAGAAGCTCGACAATCCGTTTCTGCCCGGCCGTGGGCGCTTGGGGCTGGTCGAGCTGCGCGCACTGGCCATGCCAGAGAGTCTGCCTCGCGCCATCGCTCGCGTGTTGTTGTTTCGCAGCATTCTCTTGATGCTGGCGGGTGAGGATCGCGCGCCCGATCTGGTCGATTGGGGCGATGCCCTCCACGACCGCTTCGCTCTACCGTTCTATCTGCAGCGCGATCTCTCCGAGGTCCTGTCCGAACTGGCGCAAGCGGGCTTCGGTCTGGGCCGGGAGCTGGAGCAGCAGCTGCTCGATCGCCCCAACGCGACCCTCGTCAGCCTCGAGTTCGCCGGCGCTCGCTTTCAGGTCGAGCAGGCCCTGGAGTTTTGGCCGCTGGTAGGCGATGTGGCGTCGCAAGAGGGAGGCGGTTCGCGCACCGTCGATGCGAGCACCGCGCGACTGGAGCTCCGGCTGTGCGCACCCGAAGACCTTGCCGAGCAGCTAGACGCGATCGAGCTCGTAGCCAATGGGGTGCGGGTGCCGCTGCGTCGCGAATCGGACACGGCCCGCGCGACCCGCATCTGCGGCTTGCGCCATCGCAGCTTCGTCCCGCCGACAGGGATCCACCCGACGTTGCACGCAGCCCCGCAGATCACCCTCACCCTGCTCCATCCTGAATACCCAGCCCTGCGCACGGTGCTGCACTCCTGGCATCCCGCGGGCGTGGCCTACCCGGGTCTGCCTCTGGGGCTGGATGAGGCTGCGGAACGCCGGCGCGAGCGCGCCGTGGTCGAGCGGCTCGACCCGACGGAGCTGCCGGCCGCTCGCGACCCGGAGCCGCAGAGCCTCACCGCGTACTGTCTCGACCTGCGTCGCGTCTGAGTCGCAGCTTCGGGAGAAGCGAGCGTAAGACCGGATCCGCTGGTGCGATCCGAGCTCAGGACACCGCGTGTGTCAGATCGAGCAAGAAGGGTCGATGTTCGCTGGAGTGTGGCGCGGGGGCCAGCAGCGTCTCCAGACCACTCCCGTGCGGAACGAAGCGCCCGCGTCGCGTGCGCGGTGAAGGCATCGCCGCCGGTGGCAAGGGAGGGGGTGGCGAGACATCGCCTCCACCCTCAGTCGCGGGCAGCGTTTGTGCTGGATATCCGATCGGCGCGAATACAATGGGTGGCCGGGGATAGTACGTACATCCCCCGATCACTCTGCCCGTCCAGAGATCCAGCAGGTCGAAGACCAGAGCCTCGACGGGCGGTCGTGTCGGATGCATCGTGGCGGGCGGGTTCCACACTTTGAAGCGCACTCCGGCGATGTACTCTCCGTGCGTGCCGGTGCTCCTCAGCGACACACGTCGGTCGTTGCACACCAGCGCATGGCGACCCGGCGTCAGCGCGGTAAGCCGAACCTGCAGACGTTCGTTGGCGACATCCAGAAAGCGCGTCACTCCCCCGCCTGCGACCTCCTCGGCGAGCAGTGGCCACGGCTCGTGTGCGGTGTAGAGCTCGAGGCCAATGCTCCCCAGCTGAACGCGTCCGAGCAGCGGAAAGCGTAGCGAGAGCAGCGGCTCGAACCACTCGAGCTGGAACGGGTAGCCCGCGGTGTTCAGGTCGGCGACGACCTCGCGCAGGTCTTCCCAGAGGATCCGCGGCAGCATGAATCGGTCGTGGAGATCACCGCCGAAGCGGGTCAGGGTTCCCGCATCGCCGTGACGCGCGAAGCGACCGAGTAGGCCCAGGAGTAGCAAGGTCTGAAGCGCCGCCGTCCGCTCTTCGGGCGCGGTCTCGAACGCGCGAATCTGAATCTGTCCGAGGCGCAGGCTGGCGCGCTCGGGCGGGTGGAGTTGATCCACGCGAATTTCGGCCTGAGCCATGTCGCCTTTCGGGTCGGTCAAGAGATGGCGCAGCACGCGGTCTGTATACGTGCGATCCGCTGCGACCCCCGCCGGAAGGGACGCTTCGCCGAGTCGCGAGAGCGCGATCGAGAGCTCGTACAGCGCGTCGTCGCGACCCTCGTCCGGCCGCGCCGCCCCGCCCGGCTCACCGATCAAGCGATCCGCAAAAAGGTAGGAAAGCGATGGGTGACGCTGGAAGTAGGCGATCAGCGCGCGGAGGACTGCCGGTCGCGCGACGAAAGGGCTCTCCGCTGGAGTCGCGCCCGACAGCACGAGGCGGCTTCTTCCTCCAACCGGCAACCGCTCTCCATCTTCCGAGAGCCGCTCGGCCGCGAGCCCGAGGGCGCGCGCCTCGGAGTAAGCGATGCAAAGCAACTCCAGCTGAGCACTCGCACCGCTCGTCTGCGGCAAGTGTAGGCACAGAGTGCCCACTTCCGGCTCGCAAACCAGCCGCAGCAGCCGCGGGTCTTCGGGAGGCGCGTAGCCCTCGAGCGCCACACAGACATCGCTTGCCTCGGCGGCCCGCTCGATGGCCGCGACGAGCTCGACGTAGTGTTCGAGCCGACGCATTGGGGGCAGGAACACGTACAGCTTGCCCGCGCGCGGCTGGACACAGATCGCGGTGCGTGGGGGATGCTCGGAAGCAAGTGCAGGCACAGACGCGCTCTGCGCCAAGGTGCCCGCAGGATGCTCGGGCAGAGGTCCAGTGGCTTCGAAGGGACTGTACTCACGCTGCGCCTCGCGCTTCCCTTCTGGATCCTCTACCAGACTCTCGAGCGGCAGACGGTAACCGAGCGGGGAGTCGCCCGGTGTCAGATAGATCCGGCTGCGGCGAAATACCCAGGTGCCGCTCTGGGGACGCGACGCTTCCAAGGCCCAACGGATCGGGAGCACGTACCCCGCGGCGGTGTGCGCCCGTTCCGACATGCGCTCTGCGAGCGATGCACGCCGGCCCGGGTCACGCAGATCGGCCGCATCGACTCTGGCCTGGGATGCGGCGTGCTGCTGCGACAGCTCGTAAAGCGGGTCTTCGTAGGCGGCATGTACACTCTCGCTCTGCACCCCGAGCTGATCTGCGAGTTGCTTCAGGAAAGCGTACGCATCGCTCGAACCAAACGACCGCGCTGGATCGCCCCCCAGGTGCGCGCCATCGTGCCAGAGCGGCACTCCATCTGCGCGATAGAAATACCCGAACCTCCAGCGCGGCAGCGATTCTCCCGCGTACCAGTCCCCCTGCCCCAGCTGCGCGACACCTCCGGGCGCGAGCCGATCGCGCAGACGATCCAACAAGCGCTCGGCCATCCGACGCTTTGCGGCGCCGAGTGCCCGCGAGTTCCACTCCGGCAGCTCCGGAGAGGTGCGCGATGTGAACGACAAGCTCACCCCAGACGTGCATGCGAGCCCCTGCTGCACCAGGTCCTGCTCGATGTGACGAGCGAGCGTTCGCACGTCGCTCCACTGTCCGGCCGAGAAGGGCCACGAGCGTACCTCTGGAACCAGACGTTCGACCTTCAGCGTCTCGCTCTGCCAGCTCAGCGGGCGCTGCTTCGAGTCCACCACCGGTCGCGCGCGCATCGGGTCTGGAGTACACGCCAGGGGCAGGTAGGTTTCGCCGGTGAACAGGCCAGCGGCCGCGTCGAGCCCGACCCAACCGGCCCCCGGCAGGTACACCTCGCTCCAGTTGTGCAGCGAAACGCGATCCAATCCGCCCGAGCCCGGAGCTAGATCGAGTCGATAGCCGCAGACGAAGCGCGCGGCGAGGCCCGAGAGCCGTAGGCTCGAGGTCAGTAGCCACGCAAGCTCCCAGCACGACCCAGCCCCGCGCTCGAGGGTCGCTTCGACATCGAGATCCTGAGGAATCGGGCCGGGAATCAGCGCGCACGAATCGTGAACATGCTGATTGAGCGCGGAGAGCCACTCGAGGGTCGGGCCTGCGGCGCAATCCAGACTGGAGATCCAGCGCGTGAGTGCTGGCCCCCGATCTGGTGGGACTTGCAGGTACGGCTCCAGCTCCTTGTGCAGCTGCTCCGGGTAGGCGAACGGGTATCGAGCCGCGTACGGCTCCAGCAAGAAGTCGAACGGATTGACCGGTTCGAGATCAGCCAGGATCTCGAGCCGAATATCGAGGGCGCGCACCAGTTCGGGCAGGTCGAGGCGTGCCAGGTAGTTCTCGAACGGATCGCGCAGCCAGTTTACGAAGCGCGAGTCGATGTCGACGAGCAGCGAGTACGCCATCACGCGGGCGCGCGTGTGCGGCGCCGGCCGAAGTCGCAGCCAGTGCGTCGAGAGCTCCGTGGCTCGAGGAAAGTGCTGCTGCATGCGGTGTGTGATCGCGATGCGAGTGCTCATGGCACGTCTGGCCTCCGGCGAAGATCGAGGGTGTACGGATACTCGCGATTCATGTCCTCGCGCGCCGGTTCGCGCGCGCACGACTCCGACTCGGTCGAGTAGAGTCGCCTCAGATCTTCGATCGCGCCGGGCACCCGCGTCTTGCCCGCGGTGTGTCCAAAGTGCCAGAAGCGCCCGATTCGCCGGGCTTCCGCTTCGTAGGCATTCACCGGAAAGCTCGCGTAGTGTCTGCCTCCAGGGTGAGATACGAAGTAGACGCAGCCTCCGAGCGAGCGTCCCAGACTGCGGTCGACCAGGTCGAAGACCAGCGGGGCGTGCACCTCGATGCCGGTGTGGAGGCCAAAGCTAGCCGGCCAGGCTTTGTAGCGGACTCCGGCGTACCACTCCCCATCTTCGCCAGTCGAGTGGAGTGGAAGGCGCCGACCGTTGCAGGTGACGACGTGTCGGTCTGGATCGAGTCCGCGACATTTGATCTGCAATCGTTCGAGCGCCGAGTCGACTCCGCGCGCCTCTCGCTGGGCCGTGGTTTCGTCCCCGAGCACGAGCCACGGCTCGAGCGCCATCCGCAGCTCGAACTCGACGCCCGCATAGACGACCCGACCATAAACGGGGAAGCGAAACTCGAAGAAGGGCGCGAACCAATCGGCCTCGAAGCCGTATCCGGCACCTTGTAGATCTTCCAGCACGAAACAGAAGTCGTCCCAGACTGCCTGCGGCAGCAGGAAGCGATCGTGCAGTGCCGTCCCCCAGCGCACCAGCGGCTTGCGATAAGGCTGCTTCCAGAAGCGTGCGGTGAGCGCGCGCAGCAGGAGCATCTGGGCCAGGCTCATGCGCGCGTGCGGGGGCATCTCGAAGCCGCGGAACTCGACCAGGCCCTGACGTCCGGCGGCCGAATCGGGGGACCATAGCTTGTCGATGCAGAACTCGGTGCGGTGTGTGTTGCCGGTCAGGTCTGCCAGGAACGTGCGCAGCGCGCGATCGATGGTTTCCGGTGCGGTTCCCGGTTCGAGCTCGTCGAAGCTCTGCTCGAGCTCCGCAAGTAGACGGCTTCCCTGCTCGTCGACGCGCGGGGCTTGCGACGTCGGGCCGATGAAGAGCCCCGAGAAGAGATACGAGAGTGCTGGGTGATGTTGCCAGTAGGTGATCAGCGATCGCAGCAGATCCGGGCGGCGCAGAAAGGGGCTGTCCTGGTGCCTCGGCCCGCCGAGTGTCACGTGGTTCCCTCCACCGGTACCGGTGTGCCTCCCGTCGACCATGAACTTCTCGGTGCCCAGTCGGGCTTGCCGTGCTTCGCGGTAGAGCAGCACGGTGTTGTGCTCCAGGGATTCCCAGTCGGATGCGGGGTGGATGTTCACCTCGATGACTCCGGGGTCCGGGGTCACCTTGAGCGAGCTCAGCTCGGGACTGCGGGGGGGATCGTAGCCCTCGATCGCCACCGGACAGTCCAGCGCCGCCGCGGTGGCTTCGACCGCTTGGAGCAAGGTCGCGTAGTGATCGAACCGCTCCAGCCAAGGCATGAACACGTACAGACGACCCTCGCGAGCTTCGACGCAGAGTGCCGCGTGCGGAACGTGCCACCAGCGTGGGTCCTCTTCGCTGGGTGTCGGGGATCGCTGCCACAGCGCCGATCGATGCGGGCTTCGCCGGTTTGCGGGCGCTGCGTACGGAGCGGAGGCTGAGGCTCGCTCTACCTCGGGTGTGTCTGCACTCAGCTCGGTCTCGCGGCGAGGGCCACCGCGTGCCACCCAGCCGAGTTCGTCGAGCGGAAGTCGCAGCCCCATGGGCGAGCTCCCTGGGAGGAGGTACAGCGCGTCCCGCTCGAACTTCCAGACGCCCGAGCTGAATCCTCCGGTCACGAAGTTCCACTGCAGAGGCAGCGCATAGCCGACGGGCTGATCGAGCCCTCGCGCCAGCGCCTGCTGCAGGTCATCGGCATGCGCTGGCTGCGATCGCTTCGGTGCGCCCTTCTCGAGCGGCTGGCACGCCTCGCGCCACAGGTAGTGAAGCCAGTCCTCGCGGGCCTCGACGACATAGGCGTCGTCCAACCCGAGCTGGCGCGCGAGTTCGCGTGAAAAGCGAGCTGCTTCAGGGCTATTGAAGCCGTAATCGCGATTCTCGTCCGCCGCCAGGCGCTCGTGCGCCCAGAGCGGTCGGCCGTCGCTTCGCCAGTAGCAGCCGATGGCCCAGCGCGGGACTGGCTCGCCGGGATACCACTTGCCCTGCCCGTATTGCAGAAAGCCACCGGGTGCAAAGACCTGCTTCAGACGTTCCGCCAAGACCAGCGCTCGCTCGCGTTTGTGGGCCCCGAGCGCGGCCGTGTTCCACTCCGCACCCTCCATGTCGTCGATCGAGACGAAGGTGGGCTCCCCACCCATCGTGAGCCGCACGTCGAGGGCCTCGAGCTCGCGATCGACCGAGCATCCGAGCGAGCGAATCGCATTCCATTGCGCTTCGGTATAGGGCTTGGTGACCCGCGGATCCTCGTGAATCCGCAACACCTCGTTGCTGTGTTCGAACTCCGTCTCGCACTTCTCCGTGAAGCCGGTGAGCGGCGCGGCGCTCACCGGATCCGGCGTGCACGCGAGCGGAATGTGACCTTCGCCGGCAAACAGCCCCGAGGTCGGGTCGAGCCCGATCCATCCCGCACCGGGCACGTAGACCTCGGCCCATGCGTGGAGATCGGTGAAATCGTGATCCGTACCCGAGGGGCCGTCGAGCGACTTCTCGTCGGGCTTCAGCTGAACCAGGTACCCGGACACGAAACGCGCCGCGAGCCCTTTGTGGCGCAGAATCTGAACCAGCAACCAGCCCGTGTCTCGGCACGAGCCGAGGCTCTTCTCCAAGGTTGCCTCGCAGCTCTGAATGCCTGGATCGAGGCGCACCGTGTAATCGATGCGCTTTTCCAAGCGCGCATTCACGCCAACCAGATAGTCCACGATGTGGCACGGTTCGGTGGGTTCGCTGGCGAGCCACTCCAAGAGCCGGGGTCCTCGTTCTACGATCTCGAAATAGGGTGCCAGCTCCTTCCGAAGTCGCGGATCGTATGTGAACGGGTAATTCTCGGCGGACTCCTCCACGAAGAAGTCGAAGGGATTGATGACCGTCATGTCTGCGATCAGCCGCACGTGCAATCGCATCTCGTGGACGGGTTCTGGAAACAGCACGCGCGCGATCACGTTGCCGAAGGGGTCCTGCTGCCAGGAGAGCTCGTGGTTGGGTGGATCGATCAGCAGCTGGTAATCGTGCACGGGAGTGCGCGTGTGCGGTGCCGGATGCAGCCGCACGACATGGGGAGATAGACGGATCGGGCGATCGTACCGATACCGTGTCGAATGGTCGAGCGCGACGCGAATCGCCATAGCCTGAACCTATTCCTTCCTAGCCCAGCGCCCAGCGCCCAGCGCCCCGTCATGAAGCACGCGCAGTGCCCAACCCCTGGGCACTGCGCCAATTCTCGCACCCGCTGTGCGCTCCGTGAGTTCGCTTTCTCAGCCCTGCGAGCCTCTGCATATCACAGGCCGAACTCGCCGTGGGCCAGAAGCGAGAGGTGGCTGTCCGGCGAGCACACCTCGAATCCCAGCCCTCCCCAGCGAGCTTGGCAACCTGCGGGTGCCTGGTGGCGGCGGGTCCGCGCTGCGCGGATGATGCCGCGGGGAAACGCGCGGCGGTCTCGTCCCGTGGGGGCTAAATGCGAATCAGTGGGCGAGTGGGGTTTCGAGGCGGCCGTCTTGCGAAGTGCGGGCTCGCACGAACTGAATGGGTGAAACGCCGAACCAGCGTTTGAAGGCCTTCGAGAAGGCGGCGCGGTCGGAGTATCCGAGCCGTTCCACGATCTCTGGAGTCGAGAGCTGCTCTACCAGCAGATAGTGTACGGCTCTCGTACATCGTACGTGGCTGAGCAGATCCTTGAAGGAAACCCCCGCTTCTTCGAGGCGTCTCACGAGAGTGCGGCGGCTCACCGTGAGTAGCTCGGCGATGTGCTCTGCGCTTGGGTCCCCACCGTGCAACTCGCCGAGCGTGGCTCGGCGCACCAGGTCCACGAAGGATGGCTGGGATGGGCGAACCGGCCCTCCGGATTGTGCGAAACGCAGCAGCAGGTCGTTGAGCTTCGGATCGGATGCGCGCGGTCGCAGCTCGAGATCGGCGGCATCGCTGATCAGCGCACAGCATGGAGCACCGAAAGTCAGCTTGACCCGTGGATCGAAGATCGTGTCGTGCAAGGTCGATGCTTCCGGCTTCGGATAGGGAAACCAGACCTCGAGATGAGACGGGTCCCCTTCTATCCAGCGCCGATGGCTCAGATAGGAGAATGCGAGCGCAAAGTCGTCGGTTGGATCTCGGGTGGGTGCAGTGGGTCGCCGGGACAGGTAGAGGTAGAGGCGCGAACCGCGAATCTCGTAGTCGAGCCTGGCCTTGTCCGAGATCAGGAACAGGTAGCGACTCATGACCTCGAGCGCCTCGCGCACGGTGGTGCAGGAGCTCGCGGCATACTCGAGCAGGTCATAGTCGCCGGGACCGGTCTGCAGCGCAGCTCGCAAGCCGATATCGGGGTCTCGCGTGAGCGCCAACGCCACCAAGAGGAGTCGCGATCCCGAGGTGGCCGCAATCCGGGTGTCCGGGTCGATTCGGTCCCAGAACGAGAGCATCCTCTCAGGCACCCCGCCCTCTCTTGCCGCTTGGAGAAAGGGGCGGATCATGCGAAGTGAGATCGTGGGTTCCTGCATCGCTCGGGTGGGGAGGCTACCACAGTCGTTAGGGTTCCGGAAAGAGTAGACTCTCTAACTCTGGGGATTGGCCCATGGATTCGCTGAATGAGCCAGTCCGTGGCTAAAAAAGCAAGACGTGCGATCGGCGCGCTTGCGGAGGGGAGATGAGGACGTGCAGAAGATCCGGTTGGGCCGTACCGGTCTCGAGGTGAGCGTTGCGGGGCTCGGTTGCGGCGGGCACAGCCGGCTGGGTCTGGCGACCGGTCACGATGAGTCGCACGCGGTACGCGTCGTCGAGACCGCGCTCGATCTCGGGATCGATTTCATCGATACGGCTCGTGCCTACCGAACCGAGTCCGTAGTAGGCAAGGCGATTTCTGGACGGCGAGACCGTGTTGTGATTTCCACGAAGGTGAGTCCGGCTCGTGGAGGTCAGCTGCTCTCCGTGGAGGGGCTGCGTGAGAGCCTCGAGAAGAGCCTGGCCCGGCTCGGCACCGACTACGTCGACATCTTTCATCTGCACGGGGTACGCGCTTCGAGCTACGAGCACTGCAAGCGGGAGTTGGTGCCCGAGCTGCTGCGGCTACGCGAGGCAGGGAAGATTCGATTCTTGGGGATCACCGAGCAGTTCGGGGGAGATACCGGCCACGAGATGTTCTCGCGTGCGTTGCCCGACGATCTGTTCGACGTGATCATGGTCGGCTTCAACCTGTTGAACCCGTCCGCTCGTCAACGGGTGTTCCCGCTGACCCGCGAGCGCGATGTCGGGACGCTGATCATGTTCGCGGTTCGACGCGCTCTGAGCCAGCCGAACGTGCTGGTGGAGATTCTCGAGCAGCTGGTCGCAGCGGGAAAGCTGCGCGCGGCTGCGATCGATTCCAGTGATCCGCTCGGTTTCCTGACGGCTCATCCGAATGTCGAGTCCGTCGTGCAGGCCGCATACCGGTTTTGCCGGCACGAGCCCGGCGCGCACGTGGTGCTGACGGGTACGGGAAGCGTTGCTCATCTCGAGTCGAACGTACGGGCGATCACCGCTCCCCCCCTCCCGCAGGAGCTCAGCGAGCGGCTTCGCGACCTCTTCGGCTCGATCGACTCGATCTCTGCAAACTAGTCTGGGTCAGGCGGCGGATGCAGCCTGGAGCACATGGTGTGACGAGAGCCGATCCGTCAGACGTGCTGCGGCAGCACTGTGATGAGGGCGCCAGTCGGCCACTTCGCACGCGTAGGACTCGGCGGCCAGGATCAAGCCGTCGCAGGGATGTACCAGGCGGAGCGTCGCGCGGACCTTGTTCGTGTGTTCGACGTGAACACTTCCCTCGATGAGGTAGTCTGCTCCAACCTTCTCAGCGATGTCTGCAGCTGTCCGTAGATGGAGAGCTGCCGCGCGGACCGACTGCTGGGAGACCACGGGTAGGCACTGTTCGAGCGCGAGTTGCGAGGTCAGGGCATCGGCCATCGCCCAGCCGAGATACGCTTCCGGCGAGGCGTCCGGGAACATGTGAAGTGGGAGCACGGCGATCGTTGGCGAGGTAGAACGCAGCGTGTGCAGGCTCGGGCCGGCGCCACTCGAGTTCTCGATGCGTTCGACTGGAGGGACGATGCGGTAGCCTGCGCGACGGCGGCTGTCGATGACGGAGTCCTGGCACGTATCGAGCTCGCGGCGAACGTCTCGGATCGCGGTTCGCACGGCGTCGCCGGATACCACGGCATCGTGCCACACTGTCTGCCGGAGCTCCTGTGCGGAGACCCAGCGATTCTCGCATTGGACCAGGTACGTGAGCACCTCGAGGGGGCGGGGGCGCAGATCGATCCGCAGCCTGTCCCGCCAGACCTCTCTCCGCACGACATCGAGAACGAACGCATCGAACCGATAGAACATCGACTCCCTCCCGCGCCGTCTCTAGCGGCACGAACCCTCGAGCCATCGCCCCTCGAGCCATCGAGGGAGGCATCGGACACCAGACGCCGGCGAACGCTCGCAAGCTCCAGCATCTACCTAGGAGAGCCCAGAGCCCAGTGAATCGGATCTGCGTGCTCGAGGGATCGGGTGCCCGATCTCAGAAGTCGTAGCGGTATCCGATCCGATAGAACAAGCTGCCCGCGGACAGGGCTTCGCGGGGGACCCCTGAGTCGCGCACTTCCAGCCCGAGCCGAAAGTCGAGCCGCAGGCGACTCCGGAGGTACTCGAAGCGCAGCGAGGGTTTGTAGGTCCACTCTGCTCGGGCCTCGCGGAACTCCAGCGCGAGGTCTGGACCGAAGCGGAGATTCCCAATCAGGGGATACTGGCCTCCGAGCATGCCGGAGTAGCGGCGGGAGTCGCTCGAGTCCGCGATGCGCAGCGAGGCCATGGTTGCACTCTTGGCGACCAGGAAATTCCGCCAGGTCGCCGCGAGGGAGTAGTCGAGTTGCTCCTGGCCCGACGTGTTCGCGCGGGCCGATGACAGTTCGGCGGAGACGACGTCTTCGAAGGTAAAGCCTGCACTGAGCTCTAGCTCGGGTGTGATCTGTCGAGAGCCGCCGAGACGGAAGGTGCGCGTCTGTGCCTGCGGGTCGAAGAGAGGCGCGCGTATCTCTCGCTCGGAGAGCCGTTCGAGCAGCTGGCCCACGGTGCTCACGCTGCCACCCTCTACGATCGAGAACACTGGTTGCACGCCGGCATAGCGTCGTGCGTCGAAGGCGGCCTGCAAAGAGGTCCCCGATCCGAGTCTCGTGGTTGCGAGTAGGCTCAGAGCGCCGAGATCACCGAACTCGACATCGTAGTCTACGGCGATCAATCCGAATCCATTCGTGTAGTCCACACCGAATTGTCCGCCAATGGAACGTCGTTCGCTCTCGGTACCGACCTGTTGCTGTACGCCAAAGATGCGCCCCGTCAATCCACCGTCGTTCGGCAACACATCGACGCTCAGGGAATAGAAGGAACGGTCGAGATCGAAGCGCGAGGTGTTGGAAGCGGTGAGCGGAAATCCACCGACGAGATTCAGCCGAGCGGCGGCTCCGAGCGCCTGGCTGGCCAGCAGACCATCGTAGCGCCCGAGCCCGAGTGCGGTTTGGCTACCGATGCGAGCGTTGAACGCGTTCTCGACGGTGCGAAGCTCGAGCGGCACTCCGGCTCGCGGACGCGGCGAGCCGGGAGGTTTTCCGCGGACTCCCGGCTCATCGCGCGCCTCTCCCGGACTGGAGGGCACCTCCGTGGCGCTCTCGACGGCGACGCCCTCTCGGTTCGGCGCCATCGGGTTCGGCAGGGTCGGGTTCGGTGCC
Organism: Pseudomonadota bacterium; assembly: GCA_003247575.1. Taxonomy (GTDB): domain Bacteria; phylum Myxococcota_A; class UBA9160; order SZUA-336; family SZUA-336; genus SZUA-336. The sequence continues at coordinate 102,602 of QJZC01000002.1, read as the reverse complement.
TTCACAGGAGGCATCGCAGGTACGGGGAAGATGTTGGGCACCCGGACGGGGCTCGGTTGCGACTCGTCGGACCCGCGGACGAGCGGCGGGAGCAAGAGGCACGCGGCGGTGACCAGGAGCAGAAGCGCACCGGCTCTTGGTTCGGTCGTGTGATGAATCGGATGCGCGGGACGGTGCGCGGCCTCGATCCTGGCCGCGCGCCTCCCTACCCTTCGACTCGAGCCCTGACTCGTTCGCCTCGATCTCTGACTCGTCGAACTCGACATCCGTACTCGCGCTCCCGACATCACGCGGGGCGCCCGAGCATCGTCACGGACGAGCCCATGGACTCTGGTCCCACCCCACGGTCACTTAATATCACAGGCCGCGCACCCACATCTCGCCTCCGACATCCTCGAGCGAATCTTGGCCGGCTAGGGAAAGGGCCCTGCCGGTGGCGCGCGAGGTCCGAGAGTCGCGGGCCTCTACCGAATCAACCTGGACAGCAGGCGAGCCGATCCTGCTGATCGTGGAGCCGCTCGTCCTTCCGCCCGGATTCTGCGTCGATGGTCTTCTGCGAGAGACCGAGACGAGCGAGACCTATGCGGCCGTTCGTGAGCGAGACGGCCGCGCCCTGATCGTCAAGCGCTATACGATGGACGCGCTGGCGCAGACGGTTCCGCGTGTAGAGCATGAGGTGCGGGCACTCGAGGCCGCCGCGGGGCCCGGAGTTCCCAGGGTGGAGGCGCTTCTGCTGGAGTGCTCTCCTCCCGCTCTGATTCTCGAGCGTGCTCCGGGCGAGCCCCTCGCACGCTGGGCTCTCGGAGACGACCGAAGCGTCGAGGAAGTTCTGGACGTCGGGATCCAGCTGGCGGTAGTGCTCGCGCGAGTGCATGCGAAGCGGCTGATCCACCGCGACGTCAACCCGAGCAATGTGATCGTGGAAGCCGGCACCCATCACGTGCATCTGATCGACTTCGGCTTGGCCTGCACGTTGGGAGCGACCGCAGGATTCCCGGCGGGTCGCCATCGATCGACCGGCTTCGCGGGAACGCACGCATTCATCTCACCGGAGCAAACGGGACGCATGAACCGTGGGGTCGATCTGCGCAGCGACCTCTACTCCCTGGGCGCCACCCTCTACTTCGCGCTCTGCGGCCGGCCCCCGTTCGACTCCAAGGATCCCCTGACCCTGATCCACTCGCACCTCGCTCGGGTGCCTGCGCCGGTCACGGAGCATCGATCGTCGATTCCAGTGCCCATCGCGAACATCGTCGCCAAGCTGCTGGAGAAGGCTCCAGAGGATCGCTACCAGACGGCGCATGCACTCCAGGTCGACCTCGTCGCGTGCTATGACCAGCTTCGGAACAATGGTGTCATCGCAGACGGCTTCGAGCTCGGCTCCGCGGACGTCCCCCATCGCCCAACGTTCAGCGCACGACTCTATGGCCGCGAGCGAGAGGTCGAGGCCTTGCTCGCGGCGTTCGAGCGGGCGGCGTCCAATACGCGCACGATCCTGCTGTTGCACGGTCCACCCGGCATGGGGAAGTCCGCACTGGTCTCGGAGCTGTCCAAGCCGCTGGCAAGGTCCGGCGGATACATGGCCGTCGGGAAGTTCGATCCGTATCGTCGCGAAGTTCCGTATTCTGCGTTCGTCCAGGCGTTCGAGGCGCTGGTCCACCAGATCCTGACCGAGAGCGATGCACGTCTGGCGCGCTGGGGCGAGGAGCTTCGCGCGGCGCTGGGAAAGCTTGCGGGTGCGGTGGTGGAGCTCATTCCCGATCTCGGCATCATTCTCGGGGATGTGGACCCCGTCCCCGCCCTTGGCCCCGTCGAGACCCGGAACCGAACCTGTCTCGCGGTGGGCCGTCTCGTGCGCGGGGTTGCGACAGCGAACCATCCGCTCGCACTCTTCCTCGACGACGTCCAATGGATCGACACTGCCAGCCGGGAGCTGTTGCGCGACCTCGCCTGCTCCGATCCGGATCTGGCTTTGCTGCTGCTGTGCAGCCACCGAGAGGATCCGGTCGAGCCCTCTCCCCTACTCTCCTCTTTGCTAGCCGATCTCGCAGCTTCGAGCGTTCCTCCCGAGTCCATCGCGATCGAACCCCTCTCCGAAGAAGCGTGCGTCGCCATCCTGGCAGACGCGCTCGGACGCACGCGCAACGACGTGCGTGCTCTGGCGGCGTGCGTGAGCCGCAAGACAGGGAACAGTCCGCTGCTCGTGCAGCAGTTCGTTCTCCACATGTACGACCTCGGTCTGATCCGGTGCGAGCTCGGCATCGGGTGGACGTGGGACGATGCAGCGCTCGCCGCGGCCGAGATCCCGGACGGTGCGGTCGGGCTCTTGTCCGCGAAGATCGCGCGCCTCGACTCCATGACCGCCGAGGTGCTGGAGCTGGCGAGCTGCGCGGGCGACTGCTTCGATGTCGAGCTCCTGACCCAACTCAGCGACTGCGACCGCGACGTGCTCGAGACGAATCTGTTCATGCTCGCGGACGAAGGCTTGATCACTCCCGCGATTGCAGGGTTTCGCTTCGCCCACGACCGGATTCGGGAAGCGGCACAGCTGCGGCTCTCCGAGTTCGAGCGTGCCAGCATTCACCATCGGGCCGCGCGCTCGTTGTTCGGTCGCATACCCGCCGATGCTCTCGCAGAACGCGCGCTCGAGCTCGCGGACCACCTGAACCACGCGCTCGAGCTCCTCGGACCGGACGAGCGGATCGATGCGATTCAGATGAACGTTCTAGCCGGTAGGCGGACCCTCCACGGGGGTGTGCCGACCGCCGCGGCGAACTACTTTCGAATCGCCCGGCGTCTGTTCAGTGAACGCGACTGGGTGGCCCACTCCGAGCTTGGCTTCGAGCTGTATCTCGACTCTGCCGAGGCTGCCGTGCAGAGGAAGGATCACGAGACAGCCCTCGAAGTGCTGGACCTTCTGGATGCCCGCCCGCTCACTCGGCTCCAGTCAGCTGAAGTGACTTGCAAGCGCATTCGAGCACAGATCGTGCTCGGAGTCTCATTCGCCGGCCATGCCCCGGACGGCGCCTCCTCTCCCGATCGGACGCGCGAGGTGACCCGGGTCTCCGAGAGCGAGAACTACCACTTCGTGCTCGCTTCTCTTGCTCGCTTCGGGGTTCACTGGACCTTGCAACCTGCGTGGTTGCGAACCCGACTCGCGGTGTTCCGTGTGGACCGAGCGCTGCGGAGGGCCCTGTCGCGTGGCGTGGACGCCGCTTTTACCCCTGCGCGGGCAGAAGACCGTTCGCAATGGCTCGCACCGATCCTGATCATGAATGCAAGCGGTGGCGCGCTGCTCTTTACAACGCTCCGGCTCCAGTGCTTGAGGACCGCGTATGTCCTCGGTGTCGCCCTCCGTCATGGCTACGTGGCCTCTCCGGGTGTAGCGCTCGCCGCCTACACGGCGTACCGAATCGTCTTTCTCGGGAGCCAGAGAGACGCGGAGCTCCTGTCCCAGGCTGCGCTCCGCTGGAGTCAGAGCGTGTATCGACCGAGCGCGTCTACGCGCGCGGAGTTCATCGTGGCCGGCATGATCCATCCCTGGATCCGGCCACGGCGGTCCGTACTGGAGCCCCTGCGTCGGGTCTCGGAGAAGTTTCTCGAGATCGGTGATCACGAGTATGCGTTCTACGCTCAGGCGATGCGAACCAGCCACGCGTTCTTGGCGGGAGAGCCGCTCGATCAGCTCGCGCCCAAGTATCTCCGCTCTTGTGAGCAGGTGCGGCCCGGTGGGGTGCCGGTCGCCGTATGCGAGAAGATTCTGACGCTCTTGCGCTGTCCCAGCCCCGATCTGCCCGTCCTGGATGCTGCGATCGCGGACATCGAAGCCGAGCTGGCCGCGACGCGCACGACCCGCATGAACGGGTGGGTCTTCTGGCTCGAGACGCTCTGTATTCTCGGTCGCTATACAGATGCGTCGCGGGTTGCTGCGAAGATCGATGCGTGGATCTGGAGCTACGGCTCGTCGAACGCGCAGCTGGCCGACTTCGCGTTCTTCGCTGCAATGGCAACAGCGCGCTGCCCGCGACGGACACGAACGGGCAAACGGTTCCGAGATCGCCGAACCTTCGACAGGCATCTTCGGCGCATGCGGGTTTGGGCCAAGGGCGGGCCCGATTTCGTTCATCTCGCGAGCGCACTCGAGGCCGAGGCCGTGCGCATGCGCGGGGGGATGCGCCGCGCGCTCTCGCTCTACACCCAGGCCTGCGACCAGGCCGCCAAACAGGGCTACCGACACCACGCGGCCTATCTTCTGGAACTGCGGGCTGGACTCCTCTGTGACATGCGGCGCACGCTCGAAGCCAACGGCACCTTGCGCCAGTCGCTCGCGCACTACAAAGCATGGGGTTGCGAGTCGAAGGTCCGAGAGCTCGCCACGCGGCTAGGCGACAGCACCATCGCCTGATCGCTGCAGCTGACGCCTGCTGTCGACGACAGCTTCACGTTGCTGGATGAGCGCCGTCTGGCTCAGTGGATCAATCGTCGTAGGCGAGCAGCGCGCCCACGGCGGACATTCTCGGGGCCGGTTCACTGCTATACTCCGCGTTTCGAAGCACGAGCACGGGGGACGCATGCCACACGATTGGGTGATTCGAGCAGGACTCGTCGTCGACGGTAGCGGTTCCGAGCCGAAGGTCGCGGACGTCGCGATCGATGGTGGGGACATCACGGCGGTCGGTCGGGTCGAAGCCCCAGGCCGGCAGGAGATCGACGCGAGCGGACACATCGTCACGCCCGGATTCGTAGACCTGCACACGCACCTCGACGCGCAGATCGGCTGGGATCCGATGCTGACCCCGGTGAGCTGGCACGGCGTTACGACTGCGCTACTCGGCAACTGCGGGGTCACCTTCGCTCCGTGTCGTCCGGGAGATTAGCGGTTTCTCGCTGAGATGATGGAGACCGTCGAGGACATTCCGAGAGAGGCGATTCTGACGGGTCTTCCGTGGGATTGGGAGGACTACGGTGGATACCTGGACTCGCTCGCACGCCTTGCGCCTGCCATCAATGTCGCGGGCTTGGTGGGCCACTGCGCCGTCCGATACTACGTGATGGGGGAGCGCGCAATCGATGACCAGCCCACCGCGGAAGAACTCCGAGTTCCAGCTGCTGCGCGAACAGGCCCGGACCACGGGCGGCCCGGTGTTGTTCAGCATCGGGTCTGGACCGGACGCTGCCTCGGGGCGCCGCATCGCGACGGCAATCACACAGCTGCGTCGGGGAGGTCTCGAGATCAGTGCGATGGCGATTCCTCGCAGCTCTGGGTTCGTGGTCGGCTTGCAGCACATCCTTCCCTGGCGCACGGGCGAGTGGAGCCGTTTGGCTGGTCTCGATCTGCGACAGCGTCTTTCTGAGATCGCTCTCTCGGAGGTTCGCGAGCGGCTGGTCAGCGATGCGATCGGTGCTGAGGGGGGAGTCGACCCGAAGCAGCTCTTCTGGCTGGGAGACGGCGAGGTTCCCGACTACACCAAGGGTGCCGAGGGAAGCCTGCAGGCACTCGCGGATGCTGCGATGGAGCAGCCCGCCGAAACTTTCCTGCGTCTGGCGCTGGAGAGCGACGGGAAGGCGCTCTTCACCTTGCGCATGTTCAATCGAAGTCTCGAGGCGTGCGGTGACTTGATCTCGAGCGAGCACTGTCTTCCGGGTCTGGGGGATGCTGGAGCTCACGTAGGTCAGGTCGTGGACGGCGGCTGGTGTTCGTTCGTGCTCTCGCACTGGGTACGGGGTGTGGGACGGTTCACGGTACAGGAGGCGGTGCGGCGCATGTCGGCTGCGCCGGCCGCGATCATTGGGCTGGCAGACCGTGGCCGACTGGAGCCTGGAATGCGCGCGGATGTGAACGTGATCGACCTCGAGCACGTGAGCGAAGAGTTTCCCGAGTACGTGCACGACTTCCCCGGGGGTGCGGGTCGCTACATTCAACGCTCGCGAGGCTACAAGGCGACCTTGTGCAACGGAGAGCTCATCGTCGAAGATGGCGAGCACACTGGTGTGAGACCCGGGGCGGTCTTGCGCGGCTAGAACGGTACGCGCGTTCGCCGTGCGAGACCGCATCGCGCGCGAAGACAGCGTTCCCAGTGACAGTCTCCGTAGGACAGGCCCCTCGCGAACCCGTATTGTGGAATCGCCCTGAGTTACCCCGACTACGGCGCTTTGAGACGGGTGTGGCCCAAAATGTTCATCCGAGTCCCGTTGGCGTCGAGGGCGGGACCCGGATCCTTGGCATGAGTGCTCGCGCAGTTCCGATTGCCGCAAATCGTTCCCCCGTTGTTGCTCGCGAGCATGCACACTAGTGCGACAGTAGCGCATGAATCGAGTGTCGCGATGCACGACGAGATGTACGCCCGACTCGCGAGGGCGTACGGGGGACGAGGATGCAACGCTCACGAGTGACTTCCAGCCTCTTGGCAGTGCTTCTTGTCAGCTTGGCAATTCCCTCTGCGAGCTCGGCTCAGGATGGGAGTGCGGAGACGGGGACGGCGGGCAAGCCGGTGGAGGCAGCGGAAGGACCTTCGGCCCGACGCACTCCTCGATCCGAGAAGGTCGAGCAGATCACGGTGGTTGCACGCAAGCGTGAAGAGCTGTTGCAGGAGACTCCGCTGTCGATCGTGGCCTTCGGCTCGCAGGATCTCAAAGATCGCGAGGTTCGCAAACTCGAGGACATCAGCGCGCTGGTGCCCAATCTGGACCTCGGCGCTGCTGTACTCGAAGGAAACTCCGCCCGGATCTCGATCCGCGCGGTCGGTAACGGAGACCCGATCATCACCGCAGACCCTGGCGTTGGCGTCTACGTCGACGGGGTCTATCTCGCCCGCGCCCAGGGTGCACTCCTCAGCGTATCGGACATCGCGAGTGTCGAGGTGCTGCGGGGTCCTCAAGGCACGCTCTATGGAAAGAATACGATCGGCGGCGCGATCAACGTGACGACGCAGAAGCCAGGCTTCGAGCTCGGCGGCTTCGCCGAGCTGCGACTCGGGAACTACCGCAACGTAGAGAGTCGATTCGCCGTCGACGTGCCGCTCGCGAGCGAGATGGCGGCGCTACGGCTGTCGTTCGCGACAGCGGCGGACGATGGATTCGTGCGGAATCGCTTCGCAGCTGGGCGTTCCAAGCTCCAGAACAATCGCCTGCTGGCGGGACGGGCGCAGCTCCTGCTGCTGCCCACAGACTCGCTGGAGCTCCTCTTCTCCTACGATCAGAGCAAGGAGGATCGCGCCGGTCTCGGGACCAAGTGCAAGGCGACCGGGGACCCGAATCCCTTGGTGGTGGAGGCTGCACGGCAGAACGGCTTCGACTACCTCGAAGAGTGTCGCGCCGACGATGCGCGCGACAACCTCGAGGTCGCACAAGACGGCCGCGTCGAAGACATGCTGCGCACTTATGGAGCGAGTCTGCAAGCGATCTGGCAGGCCAGCGATGCACTGCAGGTCAAGTCCATCTCGGCGTGGCGTCGCAACAAGGTGAATGGCTCCAATGATCCCGATGCGACGCCTCTTCCGATCGCCCAGGACAATCGCTTCGACAACGACAACGGCACACAGGACTTCATCAGCCAGGAGTTCAACTTCAACTGGACCGGCTTCGACGGCAGGCTGAATGTGACGACCGGCCTGTACGGCGCCGTGGAGAAGAATCAGGACAACGAGCGTGGGCAGGCGCTTCCGATCACGGGTGACATGCCCATCCTCTTCCCATTCACCCGCACGTTCGGGGATCCCGTTCCCGAGGGCGTGGAGGCTGCCGCGTTGATCAACGGTGCCGGTGACTGCATCTCCGATGCCATCGTCCAGGCCTTAGCGCCCGATCTCGAGCTCGACCCGAGCACCTGCCTGCGGCCCTTCAGCGCGACGCGCACAAAGGGGTTCCTGAAGGGCAACGTGACGAGCTACGCAGCCTATGGAGAGGGCACGTACGACGTCTCCGACAAGCTGAGCGTGACCGCAGGATTGCGGTACACCGCGGAGCGAAAGCGAATCGCCCGCTTCCGGCAGATCGTCGAGGGCCAGATCAACGACCCAGCGGTAGCGGCGGACCCGCTGCGAGCCGATCGAAACTTCGAGCTGTCGAAGCGCTTCGGGAAGCTGACTCCAGCGTTCACGCTCCAATACCGCCTGAACGACGATCTGAACGTTTATGCTCGCTACGCGCGAGGTTTCAAGAGCGGTGGCTTCAACGGCCGGGGCGACAATGCGATCGAGGCATCGGACTTCGATCCAGAGGTGCTGGCCTCGTACGAGGCCGGCGTGCGCTCCAGCTGGCTAGAGGATCGTCTGACCTTCAACGCTACTTACTTCCAGAGCTTGTACGAGGACATCCAGCTGACCACTGTCACCGCGGACGACCAGAACAACCTGTTCATCTTCGTGGACAACGCGGGCAAGGCGTCGATTCGCGGACTCGAGGTAGACGCGGTCTGGATTCCCGCCGCGGGGCTCACGGTGAACGGGTCGCTCGGCATTACCGCGGCGCGCTACAAGGAGTTCGACGGCTGCCCGAACTGCACGGTCCCGTTCGCTCCGACGTATGCGGGAACCCTCGGGGTTCAGTACGCGTTCTCGGTCGGCAGCTTGGGCGATGCCGTGGCGAGCTTCAGCTGGAGTCACCGCAGCGAGACCACGACGGAGGTTCTCGACAGTCGGCCCACGCGCAGCAACAAGCGCGGGCTCTTGAGCGGACGACTGGCGTTCGAGTTCGCCGATGGGGTCACCGAGATCGCGCTCTTCGGGTCTAACCTGCTCAATCGGGAGTACTTCGACGTGGCGATCGACCTGGGCGACAGCCTCGGGGCGACCTTGCGCAACTACGCGCCGCCGATCCGCTTCGGACTGGAGGTCCGAAGAGAGTTCTAGCCCTAGAGCCCGTCGAAACGGAGCGCGAGAGGCGAAGGCTAGCGGAAGGCGCCGCACGAAGGGGACGGCGCATCGGGTCCGCTTCCGACTGGAGGGGTCTCCACGAGGGGCTCGAGGTCGGCATGCAGGCTGCGATCCCGTTGCGGTTCCCAGCGCTCGCGACACCAGAAGCCGGCACCGGAGAAGTCTCCGTGCCGTTGGGGGCCGCCATCCTCGACCCCGAACTTCTTCAGGTGCACCTGCCTGCGAAACTCGGACGGAGTGTTCTGGTACACCGCTTCGGCGATGTTCTCGAATCGACCTGCAGTGCGGTCGCGCTCGGTCAGGGGTGTCGCCAGGAAGTCGTCGATCCAAACGAGCAGCGAGCCCTCGACCAATAGGCGATAGAAGCCCTCTCGGACTTCTGCCTTCTCATGCAGGGTCAGGTGGTAGATGCGCGGGTACTGCTCCAGGTCGCGTTGTATGCGCAGGAACGGAAAGGCGCTGTCTTCGTAGTCGCGCACCGAGCAGGCCGCTGCCATGTAGACGACGTCGCTGATCGGCAGATCACCGTACTCGCGCAGAATCTGATTGACCACGATCGCGCCCATGCTGTGGCCGACCAGAGCGAGCTCCCAGTCCGAGCTCTCCCGCTTCGTCTCGGCGAGCACTCGCTGGATCTCGTCGAGCACGAGCGCAAGCCCGCCCGGTTGCATACGGCGGTCCCTGTGGAACAGCAGCTGGGTACGCCGCTGCAAGACTTCCCAAGCGCGCTTGCCGAAGGCATCGATGAACGGAGCGGACACGAACTGTGGCAGCAGGAGCGCGCCGCGCACCACGGCCTGGAAGGTCTTGGTGCCGGAAGTGCGTTCGTCACCCCGTCCCTCGTACGCGACGGTCTGGCCGTGCCCCACGCGGCGGGGCTCCGCTTGGCCCTCATCTTCGCGAGGAGGTTCGAGGAGAGCTCGCTGGAACTCGCGGCGCAGATCGTCTTCGGCACCCTCCCAGTCGGATACGTCGAGGAACGCGCGCTCGAGCGAGCTGTTCAGATTGAGGACTTGCGTGCCCCAGACGAGCGGAGCTCGGCCTAAGGCGCGCACGACGTCGCTCGCGAACACGAACGGCGAGCTGAGGACCCCAGGCAAGGTCCGCAAGCTCTGACCCTGGCGAAGATAGAGCAAGTGCTCCTTGTAGCTCGATCCGAGCCTCGAGTCCCAGCTGACGAAGATCGGGTAGTAGCCGGTCGTCTCGATGGTCTCGCTGAAGCGTTCGATCCTACCGCGGGTCGCTGCCTCGGAGTTGAGCCCACCGTGGATGAACACGAGCACGCGCGGCTCACCGCCCCTCTCGAGATAGCCCTCGAATCCCCGCGCGAGATCCGCGAGCACGACGCGGGCGTCACCGGTCGGCTCGCCTCCTCCGAAGGCCGCCTGCAAGCGCCCCTCGGGACCGATCTGAACCGCGTGCGCGCCCAGCATCGACCCGTCGAGCGCGGGCTCGCTGCTCTGTGCACGGAGAAGCGCAGGGGTCGAGCCGAAGGTCAGGCCCGCGGCCAAGCTGAGCAAGGTGCTCCAGCGCATTGCACTTCCCCCCCGTCGCCTCCTCGAATTGTCTCACCGGCTGCACTCGAGGATCAAGCTCGGAAGCCTGGACCTGTCCTACCGACGTTTCCAACCTCCGCTTCCATCTGCGCTTCCGTCTGCGATCCGTGACAGCATGCTTCGCGAGCGCAGGACGGTGGCATCTCACCACGCCGTAGCTTATGCTGCGCCCATGTCGCCCTCCGTGCTCTACGAACTGGTTCTCTTCTCGCACTCCTGGCTGCGCTGGCTCATCCTCGCCTTGACTCTCTTCCTGATCATTCGCGCGGTGCTCGTGAGCGGCGCAGGGCGCCCTCTGAGTACGTCGGACGACCGCCTGTTTACGGCGCTCGTCGGAATGGTCGATCTGCAGATGCTGCTCGGCCTCAGCCTGTACTTTGGCTTGAGCCCGCTCGTGAAGGCCGCTTTGAGCGACTTCTCGAGTGCGATGCGCGAGCCTGCGCTGCGCTTCGTCGCCGTCGAGCACGTCGTGGCGATGTTTCTCGCCGTCGTGATCCTCCACGTCGGCCGCGTCCGCACGCGGCGCGCGGACGAAGCCGTTCGAGCCCGCCATGCCCGGCGCTGGCTGATCGGCTTCGCAGTCTTCGCGCTCGCCGGCATCCCATGGCCCTTCCTACCCTACGGCCGGCCACTCCTCCGCCTCACCTTCGCCGACCTCGGCTAGCGGGATCGAGTTTCCCCTCGAAGCCAGAGATCCAGCGACAGCCGCGCGTATCCTCGAGAAGGCCCGCGGGCGGTCCGCGCTAACGGCGACCGCATCCGCATTTCGAGAGCCCCGCGTGTCGCAACCCCTCGAGGAACCGTGCGCGATCTCTAGCAGAGACATGGCGGAGCAGTACATCCCACCGCTCGGAGTGAAACGCCGGAAAGCGAGCGAGCAGCTGCTTGGCTTCGCGCGTGGCCTCATCCTCGTGCCCGAGCAGCGAGAGCGCCGAGACGATGAGCGCGGCAAGGGGAACGTCCAGCGGCGCACCAAGCTGCGCGTGCCGCGCTGAGCGAACGGCAGAATCGTAGTCCTTGGCGCTGAACTGGATCAGCGCGAGCGCCGCATGAACCCTCCAGCGCGTGGGATCTTGAAGCGTCAGTCTCACGGTCTCCGAAAGTAGCCTAACCGCATCCGAGATCTGATGCCGAAGCGCCAGAATCTGCGCCAGCAGGATGCGCGCCCGTACCGCGCCGGGATTATTCTCGATCGCGCTGCGGAGCGCGGCGATCGCGCGGTCATAGTCGCGAGACACCATCCAGGCAAACCCACTCGCGGTATGAGCGCGAAAGTCGCTGGGATCGATGTCGAGCGCTGCCTGCGAGGCTTGCACCAGGCCACGATGGGAAGCCCAGGCGTCACGGGTCCACTGCTGCATGAGGTCGTTGTAGTGGCTCATCGCGATCCCATAGTGCGGAAGAACGAGCCAAGGGTCGTACTCCAGCGCACTCTCGAACAGACCGCGCGCCTTCTCGTTGTCGCAGCGGCTCGTTCGCTCGAGATGCCAGCACCCCAGGACCGCAAACTCCCATGCACCGTACGTACGGCGGTCCCGCTCGGCGACTCTCCGTCTCTCGATGTGGATCATACGTGGGATCAGAGACGCAACCACTCCGTGGGCAATGGCTTCCAGTAGACCCGCCCCATTCCTGGTGCGTGCGCGGAACTCCCCATCCCAGAGATGGACTCCGGTTGCGGCGTCGAGAAGGTGAGTCTGCGCCACGCAGTGCTCTCGGCTTCTCCGAACGGAACCCGTAACTAGGTAAGACACGCCGAGATCCTGGCCCAGCCGGACTGGATCGGGGCAGCCCCGCCAGTGAGACTGAGCCGTTCCGAGGGATAGCACGGGCACGAGCCTCTGCAGTGACAGCCGCGTGATGACCTCCCGCACGAGTGCGCCGCAGAAGTCGTCTCGGGTGCGACGCGCGCTCCAGTCGTCGAAGGACAGCACCGCGATGCGAGGCGGCGCAGTCCGATCGGATGCTGCCCGAGGCTCGTCGTCGGGACCCTTGTAAGCCAAGTAGGTAGAGACGGCTTCTGTGCGCGCCGATGCCCCGAGCACCGCGAAGACTGCGCGCAGATGAAACTTCACGGTAGAGATGGAGACCTTGAGCAGCTGGGCTATCTCGGCATTCGTGAAGCCCTTGGCGACGAGCTCGACGACCTCTGTCTGACGCGCGGTCAGGCTGGAGAGGGGTGAGTCGTTCTGGGCAGCGATCAAACCGGTCTCCGATCGAGTGAGTAGTGCATTCGAGTCCCATGACTGAGGGGAAGGTCAGGATTGCGGACCATCCAGAGGGTAGTGTGACTGCCAGGGAGTCTGCGAAGGACTGCAAGGTACCACATGCCCTCATTGAGTGAAAACGCAGGTTTCGCCGCTGAAATCACCCGTGAAAGGTACGGGGCAACGCGAGCGCAACTCCGATGCTCTACTCCACTGGGTCAGGGGGGCTGACCACTCGGTGAGTCGTCTCGGAGCCGGGACTCGTTCACTCTAGTCACACCGTGTCATCCCGGAGGCCCTCTTGAGATCCCCCTCGCTACGAAATCTACGATGCTCGCTCGCCCTGCTTTCTGCCGTCTCGTTGCTCGTGAGTGCATGGGGCCGCACGGCTCACGCCATGCCGATGCCGGGTGATGCGCCGAGCGCTGAAGCCATGGTTCGCGAGAGTACCGGGGCCGCAAGCCTGACCATTCCGATCAAGCTCCCGCCGGCGACGGGGGATCTCTCGCCGGAACTTGCCCTTGTGTACTCGAGCGACGCTGGCAACGGTCCGCTCGGCGTCGGCTGGAGCCTGCAGCTCGGCGACATCGGTTTGGGTGCGGTGCGGATTTCGACCCGGTTTGGCTTCCCTGCGACGCCCGCAGAGGAAGACTACGAGCTCAACGGTGAGATGCTAGTTCCGAGTGCGACCGAATCGGGCCGGTATCACACGCGCATCGAACGCTTCATGCGAATTCGACAGGAGCGTCCGTCGCGAGGCTCGTGGACCGTCGAGCGGCCAGACGGAACGAGCGCGGTCTACGGGGACAACGAAGCGGCGCTCATTCGCGGTGATGGAGGTCGCATCTTCGAGTGGATGCTCAGCTCGCTCACATCGGCCTCCGGAAACGTGTTGCAGGTCGAGTATTTGCGGACTCCGACCGACCCGGGGATCGCCTACCCACAGCGGCTCCTCTACACGCTGCGAAACGGAAGCCCGGTGGGAGAGCTCCGTGAGGTCCTCTTCGTTTGGGAGGCTCGTCCGGACGAGCTGGCCGACTTCATGGGATTCACCAAGCGCGTTCAGGGCTTGCGTCTGCGCGAGGTGCAGGTGCGGGTAGGGGGCCGCGCGTTTTCGCGCCGGACCTTCGGCTATGCACCCGGCGGGCCATCGAAACTCGTGCGCACGCAACTCTTCGGAACCGACTGTGCGCACACGACCAGCAACCCTGAACAGAGTTGCCAGGGGCTTCCAGCGCAGACCTTCACGTATTCAGTGTTGGACCCAGGGGCCGGGGAGAGTGCGTATTGGAGCATTGGCGACCCGAACGCCGTGCCGGTGCCGCTTCAGACGTCCGACATTCCGCCCAACATCCAAACCCGTGGCCTCGGGGCTGGGGTTCGCTTCGGAGATGTGAACGGGGACGGAAGACCGGATCTCCTGCAGGCCTATCGAAACGGATACGGGGGGATCACGCACGCGGTCTACCTCAACAACGGGAGTGGCTGGAACGTGGCGCCAGATCCGACGTATACAGCGAGCCTGCAGTCGATTCGCACCCCGGTCCGATACTCGAGCTACGGCACCGGCAGCTGGCCGTCGTCCGTCTCGATCGTCGACAAGGGAATCCAACCGATTCTCTTCAACGACAACTTTGCGCCGGACAAGCTCTCTCCGCCCGGCTCGAGCTATGGCTCGGGCTGGCAGCTTCAGGATCTCAACGGCGACGGCTACTCCGACCTGAGCGTCAGCTACACAGTTGGAGCCACTCCACCGGGCTGTCCGAACCCGGCTCCCGGACAACAGATCACTGAGATCTGGCTGCTACAGCCGCAGACGCGGACTTGGGTGCGGCACCCGCTCTCGGACGTTCCGGGCTCGCTGCCTGCGTACTACTCGCTCACTTCCGGCAAGCCCCGCTTCGGTGATTTCGATGGGGACGGGCTCGTGGATATCGCCGTGCTCGAAGTCGTGGGCGGCCAGTTCCTTGCGCTGCAAGCGAACACCGCGATCTTCTCCAATCCCTTCGGGCGTCGGCCGAGCGTACGCTTGCCCGCTCCAGACGCCCTGCCTGATGGGCAGCCGTTCGCGCATCAAAAGTTCGACAATCTGGGCTCGACAACGGAGTCCGCTTCCAAGACCTGAACCGGGATGGCCTGACCGACATCGTTCAGTCGTACTCCGGCCCGCTCCCGATCACGTTCGATGCAAACGGAAATCCCGTCTTTGCTACCGAGGAATCGCACTACGTGTGGATTGCCAAGCGGACGGGCGGCTTCTGTTCCTCGTACGGAGACTGCCCGGAATCCGCGCGCTACCTGCCTCCCGTGCCCTTCTCGTTTGGACTGAGCGGCAGCGGCCTCACCTTTGCCGAGCTCAACGGCGACGGCTGGCCGGACCTGGTTCGGCTGTCTCCCCTCACCGCGGAGAAGCTGGCCTACCTCCACGACCCGACGGCACCGGCGGGCTCCGCGTGGGTGCCCGACGCCCGCTATGGGTTTCCCTTCGCGGATACCACGGATATCGCACCGACGGGATCGAGCTTCCAACTGATCGACATCAACGGCGATGGTCATGTGGACGGCGTCAAGCACTTCGCCCAGTACGTGAATGGATCGACGCAACCGACCTTTGTCCGGAGAGTGCGCATGGCGAAGCCGGGTCTCGCGGACCGGCTGATCCGCTTCGAGAACGGCGAAGGTGGGGTCGTCAGCTTCGACTATCATACGTATACCGAGCAGCGGAACCCAGGACTCGAGAGCCTCGCAGACGCCGACGCTGCAAGCGGTTTGGAGGCCGATCCTGGGCTCCTCCGAGGATCGACGAAGGCGGTCGTCTCACGGATCGAGCGCGCGGGCGGGAGGCTCGCCTGCCCGTGTTCAGCGCCTCTCCTATGCTCGCCCTGCCCTCGATCCAGAGCAGTGGCCCAGCCTGGGCTTCCGTGTCGTGCAAGACCTGGCGCAGGACGATACACAGCTGCTGAGATTCTTCCATCAGCAGCCCGGCAGAGCCGGCATGTCTTCGCGCTCCGGAAGAGCTTCGCCCAGATTCGCTCGGAGTGATCGAATCCGAGCTCATAGCGTCCGTGCACGCAGAACAGCAGCAGCCAGGCGGTGCGGACCTGAGGCTCGTTGCAGCCTTGGTGCTCGATCAGCCAGGCTTCGGTCTCGCCCACCGCGCGATGCCAGTCGATGCACTCGGCGTCGGGTGTGCGAAGCAGATCCACGGCGCGCAGCACGCACTGAGTCTCATCGTCGCGGTATCCAACCCTTCGGCGAATCGGCTCGGTCGCGCGCAGCTCAGTTTGCGCCTGCTCGAGTGCGTCGCCGCCGAGCATGCCGAGGATCAGCTGGGTGTTGATCGCGTAGTACGCGAACTCCGGGTCCCCCAGCTCGAGCATGCGCTCGATGGCTGCGCCGAGCGGATGCAGCGCTTCACGGCGCGGGAGCACGAAGGGGCGAATGATTCCATGCACGATCAGCTGCACTCGACCGCTGAAGAGTGGATGGGGAGCCTGCGCGTCCCACGCGAGTGCCACGTCTGCGAGTCGTGCGGCTCGGCGGGCGCTTTGTACGTTGAGCGCGATGCCCGCGGCATAGCCCGCGAGCCCGTAGCCCGCGGAGTTGATCGACCCGTAACGGAGCTGACAGCGAACCACCCAGCAGACGGCGAGCGCGAACAGCAGAGCGCTCGAGCGGACCATGATCGCGCCACTCGTTTCGATGATCTCGATCGGCGCTCGACGTCGTTCTGGATGCGCGTCTACTTCGGGCGCGACGCCGGCCGCAAGCTTGGAGCGGTGCTGCCAGAGGCGCCACTCGGTGGCGGCGATCGCGACGAGAAGGCGCGGTAGCGAGGGGGCGAGCGGCCAGCGCAGGCCCACACGTGCGAGCGCCGAGAGCGTGTACGGCAAGCTCTCACCGACCGTATCCCGCATCGCGTAGACCTGGATGCGCTTGACTGCGATCCGACCGAACTCGAGCGAGCTCAGGCCTGGCTGCTCGATGCGGTCGAGCAGGACGAGAGCCTCGTCGAACTCGCTGGACAGGAACGCACTCTCGGCTCCATGGAGCATGAGCTCGAACACCTGGCTTCGATGTTCCTGCCAGTCGCTCTCGCAGAGCAGATTGCGCGCCGCCGTAAAGTAGCTGTGTGCCGCTGCTCCGGCGCCCGCATGGAGCGCCTTCAGGCCCGCGGCACGGTTGCACGCGATCGCGTCGAGCCGGTACTCGGCAGAGACCAGCGCTCCCGAGCGATTGACGTGGTCGGCGATCTCGAATGCGCGCGCCTCGCGTTGCTCGGCGCTCTGTGTGCGGAGCAGGTGCCGTGCCGTCTCCCAGTGGATGCGCGCGCGTTGTTCGTCGGAGAGCAGTGCCTGAGCGGCCTCACGGATCCTATCGTGAGCGAAGCGCAGGCCCTGAGCGGATGGCGCGATCAGGCCGGCCTCGAGCAGCGCGAGGAGTGACGGTTGGAGTTCGTGGCCAGTCTGTCCTGAAAGCTCTGCGAGAAGCTCGGCGTCGAACTCGTCCGCGACGCAGCTCGCGAACTGGATCAGCTCGCGCGGTTCGGGCGGGAGGCGCTCTAGGTTCGCGACGAGAAACGGCACGGCGCCGTCTGGAATGCTGGCGACCTCGAGCTGCGCATCGTCCCAGGTCCAGCCGTGCGGAGGGCGGAAGCGAATGTGGCCCAGAGCGTGCATCTGTGACACGAACTGCTGAACGAGCAGGGGAACGCTGCCCGTCTTCCGCAGGATGGTCGCTGCGAGCCGCTCGGTCTCGGCGCTCGAGCGGCCGAGTGCATCTGCCAGCATTGCGGCCGTCGCCTGCGCGTCGAGCGGTGCAAGTGCGATGCGGCGTACTTCCACCGGCGCCTCCGCGAGGCGCGCGAGCACGCGCGAGAAGTGACCGGATGCGCCCTCGCCCTCGCCCTCGCCCTCGCCCTCGCGGTACGCCAGCACGAGGAGCAGGCGTTCATCTTGGCTCCGCTCGACGATCGCCTCGAGCAATCGGGAGCTCGCGGGATCGGCCCACTGGAGGTCATCGAAGAAAAGCACGAGCGGATGTTCGAGCGTCGCTGCGGCCTGCACGAAGCGGGCGACTGCGAGCGCGAGTCGTTCCTGGGTTTCTCGGGGACCCAGCTTCGGTACAGGAGGAACCTGACCGAGGATCGGCCCCAGACTGGGCACCAACTCGACCAGCGCGCCTGCGATGCTCTGCAGAGCGGTACGCAACTCGCCCCGCCACTGCGCGAGCCGTGCTTCGCTTTCGATCAGAAGTTGGTCGGCGAAGGATCCGAGGAGCGCAATCCAACCCGAGTAGGGTGCGTCGCGCCGGTACAGCTCGAACTTGCCCGCCGCCAGGTAGCCTCCACTCTTCGCGACGGGGCCCCGCAGCTCGTGCACCAGCGCCGACTTGCCACTCCCGGGACTGCCCGAGAGCAACACGAGCTGGGAGCGCCCCTGTTGGACACACGTGTACGCATCGAGCAGCGCGACCTTCTCGGCGTTCCGCCCGTAAAGCGTCTTGGCGAACAGCGGACACCTGGGCGAGTCGCCGCTCCCCAGCATCAGATCGTTCGCGATGCTCCCCGAACCGCGAAGCTGCTCCAGGCACCGCTCGAGGTCGTAGAGGAGACCGTCAGCGGTTTGGTACCGATCCTCTGGCTCCTTCTGCAAGAGTTTGAGCACGAGCCGTGACAGTGTGGGCGGGGTGTCGGTACGCAGCTCGCACGGGGGCGCAGGTACCAGTGCCAGGTGCGCATGGACCAAGCCGAGCGCATCGCGGGTCTCGAACGGCGGCTGGCCGGTCAGGATCAGATAGAGCACCGCGCCGAGCGAGTACAGATCGCTGCGTTCGTCGATGCCCCGGTTCATTCGCCCGGTGGCCTCGGGAGCCATGTACGCAAGTCCGTCCGCGAGGCTGCTCGAGCTCAGTCCAGGGGGGGCGTCTCGCAAGGCCACGCCCAGCGGGCGGACACTCTCGAGGTCGACGAGATGGATGCTCTGAGTGGTCGTATCGACGAGTGCACTCGCCGGAGAGAGGTCGCGATGCACGAGACGCGCCGCATGCAGACGTGCGAGCACACCCGCCAGCTGGACACCGACAGACAGCGCGGCCTCGACCGCGGGCAAGGATGTTCCGACCCAGTCGAAGAGCGGAACGCCTTGCACCCACTCGAGTAGCAACGCGATCTCGTCTCCGTCGGTGATCACCTCGACGCAGTGGACGACGCCAGGACCCGCCAGTCTTTGCAGCACCTCGAGCTCGACCTGGGCACGTGATCGCGCACGTTCGGTGTCGTGTTCGACGTAGGACTTGAGCAGGAACTCCCGACCATCGCTCTCGCGCATCGTCACATCGATGCGGCCGCGCGCTGTCGCCTGCACCAGCTTGCGGTGCCTATAGCCGCTGGGTGGCTGCAATGTCGGCTTCTCTGCTGCCTCGAGCGCTGAATGCTTGGATGGTGCGCCACTGACCGGTTGGTCGCTCCGGTCGCGACGACTCGCATCACGGAGCTTCGGTCCAGGTACGCGGCAGCTTGAATCGGAGTCCTCGCTCCCGGCGACCACGCTTGGCGTGGCGAGCAAGACACTCCTGCTCGAGCGCGTCGACACGGGTCATGCGCGCCGAAACCTGGCGAGGTTGTCACGGCCGGCGCTCGAAGCGCTTGCTTGCCCGCTGATATGAGACAGATGATCAGATCAATTCAGACTGCCGCGATCTCCGAGCAGGGTGGTTGCATTGCGCTCGGGAAGGTGTCCTGGAAGCACGGGATGCCTACGGCCCAGCCGCGTCTCTCGCTGAACCACTGGCTTCCGCACCCACGGCTCAAGTGCCGGGCATTCCCTCCGAGGTCTAGCTATTCTGGCGATTATGCGTTCCAAGGAGCCCCGCCTCTGGCCTCGGCTTCTCCTGGCGACCCCAAGCCTCGCTTCCCAGAAGGCGGAGGTTCTCCGGCGTCTCGACGATCTGGGGGCGTCGGTAATTTGGGCTACGCATCTGCGTGGGGCAGTCCGGCAGCTTCAGAGCGGAGGCATCGATCTTCTGCTCTGCGATCTGGGGCTTTCCGGCCGGAGAGGCCTCGAACTTGTCCGCACCCTCCGAGACCGTGGTTTGGACGTCCCCGCCCTGCTTCTGTGCGATCCGGAACACCCTCTGCTCGAGGCAGCGGATCTGGGGGCGTTCCGTCTGGAGCTCCCCATCAGCGCGGCGGATCTTGTTCGTACGATATCCACTCGTTTGGAGCACAGACAGCAATCCGGAACGACGGAGCCCACAGGGAGGGCCGTCGCAGGGGGCGGCTGCGGACTAGAACTTCGCGACGTCACTACGTCCGTGGCCGCGACCACTGCCAAGAACCAGTTCGGAATGCTCCTAGGCCGCGTGCTCGCGGGCGATCGCGTTGTCATCACGAAGCACAATGGCCCTGCCGCCGTTCTGATTTCGTTCGACGAGTATCGCGGCCTGCACGGAACAAGGGCACCGAATCTGGATTCCCTCCGACGGGAGTTCGATATCCAGATGAAGTGCATGCAGGAGCTCAAAGCAGCGAACGCGGGCGACGGCCTGTTTGGCGCTTCCGAGGACGAGCTCGCGGAATCCGGACTGTTGCAGGCGCGTACCTCATCTCGCTGATCGCGCGTGCAAGAATGTGAGCGAACCCCGTGTATCACCGTGCTTGCGGGAACCAACGGTGCGGGCAAGAGCAGCATCGGTGGAGCTCAGCTTCGACGGGCCGGCGGGGACTACTTCAACCGGGACGAGGCGGTCCGCCGCTTTCGCGAGCTCGCTTCATCGATCTCACAGATCGAGGTCAGCAGCCTGGCATGCGCCGGGGGAGTTACGCTGCTTGAACGCGCCATCGCCGAGCGCCGGTCCTTCTTCTTCGAGGCTACACTCGGCGGCCGCCGCATCTCCGTGTGTCGCGTAGGAGTTCGAAGCGTGTGAGGTGAGGTCTCGCTCCCGAGCATTGCTCGGGCCACCGCTCAGGACGCGCTCGACCGCGATACGATGGAGGCCATTACCCGCGGCGTATTGGCGCGAAGATGCCCTCCCAGCCTCGATCCACGTACGCTCCACGTTCGACCCCGAGTCTCACCGCTCTCGCGATCGATCGCCCCGGGCAGGTTCCGCGGCGCCCGGGCGAAGCGCAAGACGCTGGAGTCGCTCGACGTTCTTTTCGAAGAAGCGTCGCCGAGCGTCCAGGACGTACCGCCGATCGTCGATCGTCCAGTCATCGAGCAGGCCACTGAGAGTCCATGGTGAGATGAGTAGAGCGAGCGGCCCCGAGAGCGATACCGTGCAGTAGCGAAGCTCGAAGATCTCACTCGCATGCCCGCTCACGCTGAAGCGGAGACCTTGCTGCAGTTCGAGCCTAGTAAACACGAGGGGGAACACCGCGAGAGCGGCCACCTGCTCCGCGGCTTGGCAGCGCGCCTGCTGCGGATGAGCGACCAGCTCGCGGTCGGGCGGCGATGAGAGCGCCTCGGTAAAGTCCACCTCAGCGAACAGCTCGACCTGCCTCAGGGTGCGTATGAGCTCGATCGAGGCTTCGACTTCGTCGATCAGCTTCGTTTCTGTCTCACTCGGCCCTGTGTACCGCACCCCCGGCTCGCGAACCCCGATCACCCAACATCGCCTGCGAGCGCCTCCTACCCATCAGTACGATCGCGTGAGTCCCGGTGCCGTGCGTCCGACGGGCACGAAGTCTGCGAAAATCGGGCGCCGCCCGCGCGAGATTCCGCTCAAAACTCAGAAGGTCGAGCGGGGCACGCAGGGCCGATCCTCTACACTCGACGCGAACCCTGGAGGCGTGCACGCGAGGAGTTTCGGATGCGCGTTGCATCCAAGCAGCCAACTGGTTGCATTGAACTGGCAAAAAGGGTCCCCCCCCTCCCGAGCGCTCCTCCCTGTCTTGTTAGAAGGCGCCGCTCAGCGTCGTCCGCCTTGGCGGCAGCCTCTGGCTCGCCCACGGTGGAGGCTGGAGTCGCCGCAGGGTCCAGACAGCGCGTAGCTGCCAGAATTCCTTCAACCGCCGATTCTTCTAGCTAAAGACTCTGTACAAATCGCCGATTTAGATGTACGGTACGAGGATGCCCACACGAGAGATCCCCATCGGCGAGTTCCGCCAGCGCGCCACGCAGCTGTTGCACGAGATCGAGGAGACGCAGATCCCGATCGTGGTGACCCGCCATGGAGTTCCGGTCGTCGAGATCCGTCCCGTGAAAGAGACCGCTCCGTGTCTGCGGGGAAGTGTTCACTTCGCACCCGACTACGACCCGCACGCCCCGGTCGTGGCGCCCGAGGACTGGGAGTCCGCCTAGGTGTTGCTGCTCGATACGTGTGCGTGGCTCTGGTACGTGAACGGAAACGACAAGCAACTGAGCAGCGCGGCCAAGCGCGCTCTTCGACAAGCCGACCGCTTGGGAGTGTGTGTGATCAGCGCGTGGGAGGTCGGCATGCTCGTAGCCAAGGGCAAGATCGGCCTCACCCTCGATCTCGATACCTGGATCCGCGCAGCACTCTCCGCTCCAAAGATCGAACTGACGGCCCTCACGCTCAAGGCCGCGCTCGACTCGACCCGGCTACCCGGCGAGGTCCATCGCGACCCCGCCGATCGCATGCTGATCGCCACCGCGAGGTCAGAGGGATGCGCCATCTGCACGAGCGATGAGAAGATCCTCGGCTATCCGCATGTTCAGTCGGTCTGGTAGTTCGCGTGGCCGAGATCCAGAGTCACTGCTTCGGCCTCGTAGGCACGAGCAACCGAGTCTGAGAATCGATCGCGATGTACAGGGACGTCCGAGAGGTTGACTCCGAGGGTTGCTCTCGCCCTTTGGGCCTGCGCGTGACTGGGGCGCCGGCCCTCAGATAGCGACGGCCAGCGCGTGATTGTCGCCTCGTCTGGATCCCACGACGAGAGGAGACGTACGGCGCGGACGATCCGGCCTTGTCCGACTGTACTCGCCAGGGGCCGTGCGCTTGGCTCTCCGCTCTGGGAGAGCACCGACGCGAGCACTCGATTCCCTACGGTCTCTTGCAGCGCGAGAAGTCCTGAGGGACGCGCGAAGCGAGAGCGGCGCGGATAGCGCCCGGAATCCGATGACACCTCGTCCGTGCGATAGGACGTGGTGCGGGTGCTCCGCCTGGGCGTCTGCATCGGATAGATCCCCGGAGTCTGTCTCACTCCTGCATTCTATCGGAACGATGAGTGTCGCTCGGCCACGGTTCCGAGAGGCCGGATCGACAGATCTCACTCGACGAATTCTTCGGCTTCAAGGGCGTGTGGAGCGAGAGACGGGGTTCGAACCCGCGACCCCAAGCTTGGGAAGCTTGTGCTCTACCAACTGAGCTACTCTCGCTGAAGACTCGCGCGCTGCGCAGGGGCTCCGCGGCGCGTGGCTCGCTCGGCCTCGAGGCCGCAGCGAGCGTCGCGAGACTTTATCAGATGAATGGGCCGAGAGGTAGCTCGGGAGCGCCCTAGCCCTCTTCGAGCTGGATCTGCTCGAAGAGGTCGTCGAGATCGCCGTCGCTCGCGGGCTCCAATGCCGCCGGCTCGGCGGCAGCGGCGGTCGGTTGGGCCGCCTGAGGCTTCGGAGCCGGGGTCTCCTCGGCCTCGACATCGAGCTCCAGGAACTCGGCCATGTCGATCAGATCGTCGTCGTCGTCCGCATCCGCGTCGGCGAGGGGTGCGAGGGAGGGCTCGGGCGGACCCGACGGGGTCGCAGGCGAACTGCTCGCGGGAGCTTCCGAGAAGTCACGATCGAGGGCAGCGAGCGCGGCATCGGCCGCGTCCTCCTCGAACTCGTCGGACGTCGCGGGCGAAGCGGTGTTCGTGGGAGGAGAAACCGGATCCTCGGTGAGAACGGCGTCGAAGAGTGCGTCGGAGTCCTCGCCGTCGGAATCTGGGTCGAGCGTCCAGTCTTCGGCAGCCTCGATGGGGGCCTCCTCTGCGGCGACCTCTTGAATGGCAAGATCGGGAGCCGTATCGAAGCTGAGCTCTTCCTCCAAAGACGTTTCTAT
The DNA here is from genome assembly GCA_003247575.1 of Pseudomonadota bacterium. Lineage (GTDB taxonomy): Bacteria > Myxococcota_A > UBA9160 > SZUA-336 > SZUA-336 > SZUA-336. The sequence continues at coordinate 78,965 of QJZC01000002.1, read as the reverse complement.
CGGCTCCGCCGACGCTTCGGGCTCACTCGGAAGGAGGCACACGTCCAGATCGATCTCGTCATCCTCCTCCTCGCTCTCGAACGCCGCCGCGGCTTCGTCGGCCGCAGCTTGGAGCGGACTAGGAGTCGGCTCAGCAGCCTCTGCAGCGCTCGCGTCGGGGGTGGGCGGCAACGACTCCACGGCTGGAGGTGTCTGCGCGACTGCCGGCGGCGACTCGATCGACCCCGGCATGGCCGGTAGCAGATCCTCGTCGGCTGGATCGCTGGCGGACGGTGGAGCCGCCTGAGGGACAGCGAGAGAGGTCGGCTCGGGAGTTGGCGGTGTGCGCTCGACATCCGGATCGCCGACTGCGGAAGGGGCTGACTGCGTCAGCGCAGGAAAGTCGTCGTCGAGCGCCGCTTCGCTCGCGACGCCGCGGAGACTCGTGCTCGGCTCGGTGGTCGCGAATTCAGCCGGAGCGGCGACCGTCTCGGCTGAGGGCGCCGCGGGTGAGGGAGTTGGTGTCGCCGCGGGAAGCGGCGTCGGAGTAGACGCGGCGACGGGTGCAGTCCGGATCGCAGCCTCGACTGGAGGCGCAGGAGCTGCCGTGGCTGCGGGCGTCTCGGCGACTGAGGGCGCGGTGCTTGCCGCGGCATGTGGCACGAGATCCTCGGCAGGTGTCGAGGCCGGCTCGCTGGACGGTGCTTCCGCGGGAGTCGTGCTCCCTGGTTGGCCCAGCCCGAGCTGATCGGCAGCGGCGACCACGGTCTCACATGAAACAGGTCGAATCTGGCAGAGCGAAGCCTCGAACAGCGCGGTGTCTGCGAGCGTATTGAGGATTCGAGGGACTCCCCCGGAGCAGCAGGCGAGAGCCTCGAGCGCGTCGCTCGCAAAGATGTCCCGGGAGCTGCCGACGCGCGTTAGGCGGTGCGCCAGGTAGTCGATGGCCTCGGCCGTCTCCATGGGGGACAGCTGGACGCGGATGTCGATGCGCTGCTCGAGCGATGGATCCGCTGCCAGGGCATCCCCGAGCTCGCCGAGGCCGATCAGGACGATGGACAGGAGCGGTTGTCCACTCTCTGCGAGATTGAGCAGGCTGCGAAACTCCTGCAGCGCCTGCGGACCCGCGAGCAGCTGCGCTTCGTCCATGACCAGCACGAAGTGCTGTCCGCTCGCGCGGAGTAGCAGCAGTGCCTTCTGCAGCTGGTCGAGGGTGCGCGCTGGATCGTTCGGAACTTCGGGGGCGCCGAGAGCACGTGAGATCTCGGGCAACAACCAGCCGTCGGCGCAGGAGCTGTGGGGCACCGATCGGATATGGAACTGGTACGGCAGGCCGCGAAGCGCCGTTGTCAGCTGCGTTGCCAAGGTCGTCTTTCCACAGCCTGCGGGACCCGTGACGAGCATCAAGCCGCGTCGCTGTTCGAGCCCTCGCATCACGCGCAATCGCGCGACACGCTGCGCATGACTCTCGTAGTACATGCTGGGATCGGGATGATTCTGGAAAGGTTCTGCGGTCAGGTCGAAGAATTTGAGGTAATCCATCCCTACTGCTCCACTCGGGATCTACGTCGATCCTAGAGATCCGCCAGCTGTTCCTGAACCTCGCGGAAGTCAGGATCCTGCTCTGCGACTGCCTCGAACGCGGCTTTGGCCTTCGCCGTATCGCCCGCGGACACGTAGGCCAAACCAAGGTCGTAGCGAAGCGCCAGCTTCTCGTTCGCGCTCGTCGCGGACTCGAGCGCGTTCATCAAAACCGATGCCGCTTCGTCGGCCTTGCCCTGTTCTAGCTTGCAGGTTGCGAGGAGCGACATGCTCTCGACCAGCATGGCCCCGTTGCGCGCCACCTTCTCGAGCGCTTCGATGGCGTCGTCGTAGAGGCCCATTTCTTTGTACGCGATCGCCAGGTCGTAGTGGGCCGCGGCGTCCTCGGCCGAGACCTGCTCCTCGATTCCCTTCTTGAACGCACGAAACACATCGGCGAAGGCGGGCTCCGCCGACGGCGACGCACCGTGGCCCTGTTCGAGCTCTGCGGCCAGATCGAATCCGTCCTCTTCGGCCTCCTCCGCCTGAGCCACAGTGTCGTCGGGAAACTGCTCGAGCAGGTCGTCGATCCCGTCCTCGTCTACGGGACTGGCCTCATGCACCGGGTCGTCGTCGTCCTCGGCAATCGCCGCGACGACGTCTTCCTCTTCTTCGTCGTCGTCCAAGTCGAGGTCGAACGCAACGGGTGTCGGCGCGGCCGACGCGACCTCTTCCGCCGCGATGACGTCGTCGTCCTCGTCGTCGAGAGAGATCGCGGCTGCACTGACCTGAGGCTCCTCGGTCAAAGTGTCGTCGAGTGCGGCAGGCTCGCTCGCCTCCACGACCTCCGGAGTTGCGTCGTCCACGAGGTCGTCGTCCAGATCGACCTCGAACTCGTCGACGTCGATCTTCGGACCCGATGGAGGGTCCTCGGACACGAGTGCATCGAAGCTCTCGCCGGCGATGTCATCGGCCTCTGCCTCTCCGAGCGGATCCTCGTCGAGGATCGAGTCGAAGCTGACCTCGACCTCGCTGCCAGACGGTTCGTCCTCGTCGTCGTCGCCGCCGAAGTCGAGGTCGTCCGGTAGCGCGATGCTCGGTCCGCGCGACTCCGGCTCGGCTTTCTTCTTGGAAGCGCCCTTCGCCGTGCTAGCCGACTCCGGAACCGCGATGGGCTCCGGCTCCTCCGAGCCCAGCACGTCGTCGAGCTCGAATTCGGATTCATCGTCGGAGCTCAGAGCGGCGACCTCGGCGGTCGGGCGTCCGTCTACCTGGGTGTCTCCGAGGGAGATGTCCAGGTCGGCGTCGTCGCTGAGCAGTGCCGGGTTGTCGTCTGGGTGGTGACCTTGTGCCGCTTCGATCTCACCGAGCCTCAACATGGCTTGTGGATGATTCGGTGCGTGCTCCAAGACCTGCTCGTAGAGCATCTTGGCCTCGTCGAGCAGTCCCTTGCCGAAGATCGCTTCGGCCGCCGCAACGGTCTTGCCCACCCAGCTGCTCTGCTGAGCCCAGGTGCTCGAGCTAGTCTCTTGGCGCTCGGATGCCTCCCCGGCAGCCTCGGGCGTATCGAGATCTGCGCTCGGCAGATCGAGGTCGTCCAGATCGATCTCGATCTCGTCGCTGCTCGCCTCGTTCTCGAGCTCGAACTCGTCGGATTCCGGCAGGCTCGGGCGCACGCCGGCGTTCATGCCCATCTCGACTTCGAGCGGCGGTTCCACGGATCCGAAGCTGTCGTCATCGTCAGGGTCGTCGACCAGCACGAGCTCGATGTCGGGCAGGGTGCCGGTGTCCTCTCCGTCGAAGTCCGGCATGGCGCCGACCTTCTTCAGGATCTCGCGCGCGGTCGTCCCGTTCGGGTCCAGCTGGTTCGCCTGCTGTGCGTAGCGCGCTGCGGAGTCCGGATCTCCGAAATCGAGTTCGACCTTGGCCTGAGCGACGAGATCCTCGTAGCTCTCGCCCACGAGATCGTCGTCCGGGGGATCCATCGCGATCGGTTCGGGTGCGGAGAGCTTGGTGGGTTCGAGCGGCTCCGGGGGCGCATCCGATCCGATCCCTTGACTCGTGAAGTCGAGCAATCCCCCCGCGCTCAAGTCGGCGATGGCCGGCTCCTCGGGATCATCGGAGGTCGTGCCCGCAGCCGTGAAGACCTGTGCGGACACGAATCGCTGCATGATCTCGCGAGCCTTGTCCTCGTTGCCCCGCAGCTTGAACAGCTCCGCGATCTCGCGGTAGACATCGCTCTTGCTCTCGCGATCTCCGACGGCATCGTACGCTGCAACGAGCGCTTCACGGAAGGGGATGCTCTCGGGAAATTCGGGCTTCATCTCGATCAAGCGTGCAATTGCGTCCGCGGCCATGCCGACCTTGATCTTGGCGGTGGCGAAGGCGACCAGGGCGTGCTCAGTGGTCGGGAAGTGTGCGAGCATCTGCTCCGACACGCGCACGATCTGGTCGGCCGCACCCTCCTTTTCGACCATGTCGAGCAGGCTGGAGAACTCCTCGCGGGCTTCTTCTTCGAGGCCCTCGCGCATCAAGAGATCCGCGAGACTCAGACGGTTCGGGATGTTCTCGGGATCGAGCTCCGCGACGCGCTTGAGCAGGTTGAAGGACTCGCGCTTGAGCCCCCGCTCCTGACAGATGTTGACGGCTTCCTGGAGTTCGCGCAGTGCTTCCGATCCGAGCCCCATCCGCTGGAAGTGTTCCCCGAGCTTGACGCGTGCGTCGAGGAACTGTGGGTCGACCTTGAGCACCTGCTTGTAGATCGCCACGGCCTTCGCATCGAAGCCGCTCCGTGAGAACTGCTGGGCAACCTGGCTGTACGCATCGATCGCAGCCTGCTTGTTGCCTAGTTTCAGCTGAAGGTCACCGACCTTCAGTCGCGCGTTCGTGTCGTCCGCTTCGCTCTGAAGGTGTTTGAGATACTCCTTCAGTGCCTTGTCGTACTGTCCTTTCTGGACGTACTTCTGCGCAGACTCGAGCGTCTTGCGTTTGTTCAGGGAGAAGGCCAGGAGCTCTTCCTCACAGCGAGTGGAATCCGACCTTCACCGCGGGTGGGGCGGGGAGCCGGCTACGAGACCATATCGGCGGAAGTGGGTGCAGTTCTTAGGGAGACCCGGGGAATCCACAAGGCGTTCTCGCGGCGAGCTTCTACTCGGCGCCGCGCATCTCGGAGCTCTGCCAGTTCGAGCTCTCCACGCGACATCTCCGCCCCGAGCGCTACTTCGAACGCTCGTGTGAGCGCGCGGCGCAGATCGCCTGCAGCAAGGGTCCCGATGGGCGCAAGCGGGGGCACCAAGCCCAGGACGTCCCTACACAGATCCGCATCCTGGGTGAGAGGAATCGACCCTTGCTGCAGAAAGCCGAAGCGGGTTCGGCGTTGCGCGCTCCCGACGAGCTTTCGTCCGAGCAGCTCGATCTCGTGGCCATTCGAGACGCCGAAGCAGACTTGCGCGCTCGCAGCGTGGCGCGCAGCCGGGCCGGGTGCCTCGGCCGGGAGAACGGACAACCCGACTTCGCGTAGTCCGCGGAGCAGGATGTCGCGAATCCACGCGTAGCTCCTGCGCATCGAGTCCGGCACTCCCGGGCATCCCCGAGGAAGGGCGATCGAGTACGTCAGATCGCAGCCGTGGAGGACGGCGCCGCCTCCCGTGGGGCGACGCACCAGGTCCAGTCCGTGCGCGCGCGCACGACCTGTCCAGTGCTCGGCCGGCTGGCGATAGCCCAGGCTCAGTGCGGGTCCCTCCCAGCCGTAGAAACGCAGGGTTGGCCCGGTCGAGGGACAGGATTCGAGCACGGCCTCGTCGATCGCCATGTTCCACGCGGCGCTGCGCGGCGGATCACACAGGAGCCGCCAAGCGAGCGTGGACACCCTAGCCAGACCGGAGCCTTTCGAGCAGCGCGCGCAGCGCGAGCTCGTAGCCGATGGCGCCCAGACCGCAAATGGTTCCCCAGGCGACTGCGGCGATCATCGACGTGTGCCGAAAGCTCTCCCGCGCGTGGATATTGGAGAGGTGTACCTCGACGACCGGGACCTCGACGGCGGCCAGCGCGTCTCGGAGCGATACACTCGTGTGGGTGAGTCCACCAGGGTTGATCACGATACCGCTGGCGATTCCGCGCGCGGCTTGAATTCGGTCGATCAGGGCGCCCTCGTGATTCGACTGGAAGCTCTCGACCTGCACACCGGCCTTCTCCCCCAGGGCTCGCAGGCGGGCATCGATGTCAGCCAGGGTGTCGCGACCGTAAATGTCGGGCTCGCGCTGCCCCAGCAGGTTGAGATTCGGACCGTGCAGAATCAGGACGTTCATCCGAGTAGTTCTACAGCTCCTTCTGGATCTGCTGCAAGGCCATACGCGAAAGATAGCGCGCCTTGCCGAGCATCCCATCGTGGCGCAGCGCGATCACCAGAAAGTGCTCGTCGTCGATGATGCGAAACAGCAGCTGGTGCCCTGCCGTGCGCAGCATGAGCTCCTCGAGGCCCCCATCCGACTCTCCGTAGAGCGCGCCGGCGACCTTCGTTGCCTGCGCGAGCACGCGCTGAAACTCGACGGTGACCGCATTGAGATCGACCTGGGTATCGGATTTTCGGTACTCCTCGATCGCGATCCCGTCCTCACACATCACCGCGCCCGCGAGCGCTCCGGGCGTGGGGTCGATGATGCCCGCCAGTACATCACGGAACATGGGCTGTGTCCTCTCCGGCGTAGCGCGTTCGCACTCGCCCGATCCATGCTTCGAGGCGCTCTCGATGCGCCTGTCGAAGTCGTTCGGTCTCCGACACCGCTGCTATCCTCGCGGCAGGCGCGGCGGCTCCTTCGGCGCGGGCCCGGTTCCGGTCGCACTGCAGGCGGACGACGGCGTCGAGGACCAGCGAGCCTTCGCTCCGGCAGGCATCGACCAGCTGCTCGAGCAGCTCATCGATACCTGGGACGGTCGGATCAGCTTGAGCCGCGCGGGCTAGGCACGCGTAGGTTTCGTCGAGCTCGCCGAGCACCAGGTGCCCGCGCGCGAGCTCGATCCGAATCCGAGCGGCTTCTGAGTCTGTCACGCGTCCTCCGAGAATAGCTCCTGCACAGGCAGCTCCACGCGCTCGGCGCGCCCGAGCGCGCGCAGGAGTACCCATTCAGGCAGAGGCTGTATCTCCTTCTTATCGTCGGCGACGGCGCGAAGATAAGCTTCTCGCTGCTCACTCCAGTCGGGTGGTGCCGTGGGTAGCCCGACCTTGCGCAGCAGGGTCTCGAGACGCTGGCAAGCGGCGTCGTCGATCCAGCCCCGCGCGCGCGACAGGCGTGCGGCGAAGAGCATTCCCATGGCCGAGGCTTCGCCGGGAGTCAACGCGGGGTGCTCTCGGCGCAACACGCTCGCAAGGCGCTCACCGAACTGCAGCAATGCGCGCAAGCCCACGCGGCGCTCATCGAGGCCGATCAGCTCCACGCGGATCTGGATCGCACGCGTCACCGCCTCGCGTACGGCGTCGCGCGCCATGGCCAGCAGTCCAGCAACCTTGTCTTCGATCCACGCGAAGAACTCCTCGTCCCAGATGACCGCGACTTTGACGATCTCCGCCAATCCCGAGCGCATGTGCTCTTGCGGCAGGGTCTCGAGGATCTGTGGATCTACCCAAGCCAGATGCGGGTGATAGAACGTGCCGATGCGGTTGTTCCCGGAACGGTGATGTAAGCTGTTGCGATCGCCCACACTCGCGTCGACCTGCGCGCGTAGGGTGCTCGGTGCCAGAACCAACGGGAGCCCCCGCAGATAAGTCGACGCGACGAAGCCGGCCAGGTCGCACAAAGCCCCGCCGCCCAGTGCGATCAGTGGCGTGCCCCGCCCTATCTCGAGGTGTGCCAGCTGGTCATAGACACGGCCTGCGGTGCGCAGCGTCTTACAGCGTTGTCCGTCCGAGACCTCGAGCTTCTCGACGTCGAACCCGGCTTCGCGTAGGCCTTGGTCCAGAGCCTCGAAGTGGTGACGTGCGACACGCGCCGAGGTGATGACCACGGCGCGGTCAGAGGTGGCCTCCTTCTGCAGCGCGGGGCCCAGTTCGCCAAGCCCCCCCGGTACGATCCGGATCGCATAGCTGCGGTCGCGTAGCAGCACCTGTACGGTACTCACGTGCGGCCTCCTCTGGGAGCCAGAGCGAGATCGAGCTCTAGCTTCGAGGATATCTCGGCTGCGACCTGCTGAGGTGTCTGCCCATCGGTCGCGATGCGTAGCTTGGCCTGCGCGTATGCCGGTCGGCGTTCCGACAGGAGCGCCTGCAAGCGCGCTACGCGCTCGCTCCGGCTCAGGTTCGCCAGCAGCGGCCGGGAGGCGTCTCGCGACGTGCGAGCGACCAGCGCCTCGATGGACGCATCCAGCCAGATGAGCGTTCCTTTCGACTCGAGTACGGCTCGATTTTCCGGAGAACCGATTGCCCCCCCGCCGAGAGCGATCACCGTGTCCCGCTCGGGGAGTCCTGCGAGCGTGCGCGACTCGAGGCGGCGGAACTCGGATTCGCCGTGCTCGGCGAAGATCTCTGCGATCGTGCGGCCGGCCGCTCGCTCGATCTCTTCATCCGAGTCGATGAAGGGCCAGCCGAGTCTGGCCGCGAGAGCTCGGCCCACCGAGGACTTCCCGGCGCCCATCATGCCCACGAGCAACAACGAAGCCCGTCCATGCGCCGCCTGTGAACTACGCGATCCCACGTGTCTTCGTGCCTCCGCTGCGCCCCAGAGCCTCCGCCGCGCCCCAATGTGCGGGACCGAGCGGACGTCGCTCCGCGCGATCCTGGGGCCCCCGCTTACGGGGAGCCCCAGGATAGCAAAGCGAGGTCAGACGTCGGAGGGCCGTCCGAGGATGACGCGCGGAGTCACGAAGATCAGCAGCTCGCGGCGCTCGTCCTGCGTGATGCTGTTGCGGAAGGCAGTGCCGAGCAGCGGGATGTCCGCCAGGAAGGGAAGCTTCTGGTTCTGGCGGCCGGAATCGACGACATAGATCCCGCCGAGTACGATGGTTTCGCCGTCGCGGACCAGAGCTTCGGTATCGGCCTCGTTCTTCGAGATACCTGTGATGGCTCCGCTCGAAGCAGACAGCTGCGGTGCATTCTTCGACACCTTGATCGCCATGATGATCGAGCGATTGGCGGTAATGTGCGGCTGGACCTTGAGCTCGAGTACCGCGTCGATGAAGCTCGTCGTGATACGGTCGGCTGTCGCCTCGGTGAACGCGATGGCGACGCCCTGCTTGATCGTCGCTTCCTTGTTGTCGATGGTGACGACGCGCGGAGCCGAAATCACCTTGCCCTTGTTGTTGCTCTCTGCGGCCTGCAGCAGTAGGTCGAGCTGGAGACGGTCGTCGAGAGAGAGGATGCCGAGCGTCAGCAATCCGTTGAGCGCGCCGACACCGGGCGTGGACGAGATGAAGTTGTTCTGCTGGTTCCCGCCCGTGATCAGGTTGTCGCGCGTGTTGAGGATATCGGGGAACGCGAAGTCCTCGTTACCACTGCGGCCGGGCGGTGTATAGCCGATTCCCCATTGCGTGCCGAGCGTACGCGAGAAGCTCAGGTTTGCTTCGACGATCTTGGCCTCGATCAGCACCTGTGGTGTCTGCGTGTCGATGGCCTTGAGCAGCGCGGTCGCTTCCTGGACCACCGACGGAATGTCCTTGATGATCAGGGTATTGGTGCGACCATCGACATCGACGGAACCCCGCTTGGAGAGCAACCGGTTGACGAGCTTCTTGACCTCGGCGACGTCCGCGTAGTTGACGGGCTGCAGCTTCACTACGAGGTCTTCGAGCTTTTCCTTCGCTCGTCGTTCCTGCAGGCGTTGCTCCGCTTCGAGCTTGATCGTCTCGAGCGGTGCGATCCGCAAGACGTTGCCGACGCGAACGAATCCCAGCCCCTTCGTGAGCAGGATCACGTCGAGCGCCTGGTCCCAGGGGACGTCTACGAGCCGGATGGTGACCGTCCCCTCGACCTCCTCGCCGGCGATCACGTTCAGGTCGGAGACCTCGGCGATCAGACGGAGAATGTTGGCGATGTCCGCGTCCTTGAAGTCGAGCGACACGCGGCGCCCGACATACTCCTTCTCCTCACTGAATCCGCCCTCTTCGAGAATGTCGATCGAGGCCGGGTCGGCGGGGCCCTCGAAAGCGAACGGATCATCGAACGGACCCGTGGGAAGCGAAGCGGGCACGTTGGGCTGACCGGGGCCGGCAAGCGATGCGTCGCCTGGCGCAGCGGGCACGCGAGACTCGAGGTCGCGGCTCAGGGCCAGCTCGCGCTCGCGGGTGCCGCCGGGGCCCGCCTCCGCACTGAAGACGGCGGAGGCCGGGCGCGGGAGTTCGATGTGCAGCTGACCATCGGCCCAGACCAGTCGGCCCTCGATTCCAGCGTGTCGCTTGAGCACGACGCGAACCTCGTCCGGCGAAATGTCGGGGGTCTGGAACACCGAGAAGATCTCTACCGGACCTCCGAACTCTCGCGTATCCACGCGCCGCTCGACGCTGGGTGCGATGCGCGCGAGCGGAAGCCTTACGATGAGCGTCTGCGCGTCCGGCGAAACGAGCTTCGCCTCGACCTCTCGATCCAGCGTGACCACGATGCGGTCGAGATCTGGAAGCGACTCGAAATGGGTGCTCGCGATGCGAGCGGGTGAGCCCTCTGTGGCGGCGGCAACGAATGTTCGAGGCACTTCCGCGTCGCCGCGTGCGCCCGGCTTGGCGGTCGGAATCGGGACCTCAGTGGCCGAGCTTTCCTCGCTCGATGCGCGTGCGAGGTCGTCTCCCAGGCGGACGACCACGGCGTCCCCTTCGGTGTCCACACGGTACGCGATCTTGGGATCCAGCAGATCGACGACTACGCGGACCTTGTCCGAGTGAGCTCCTACCCGCACCTGATCGATCGCACCCCGACCGACTCGCTGGCGCGTCGGCACGTTCGCGAGCTCTGCGCCGAGCAGGTCCACCACCAACCGCGCCGGGTTCTCGAGCCGGAAGGAGTCGAGTGTAGGCGCCCCGCCCTGGGTCGCGATTCGCACCCGGTTCCCGGTGGCCCTCAGCCCGACCATGCGCGTCCTGCCCGTGGCGCCAGCGTACCGCTCCGGCGCGCCCGCCTCGGTCTGCTCCTCGTCCTGATCTGCTTGGGTGGCGTACGCGGGAGATGTGTCCGTGGCATCGAACGCCGCGGGGACCTCGTCGTTCTCCGGTCCGCTGGTGGCGGGTTGCGGGTCCTCGGCGGGAGATCCCGGCTGGATCTCGATCATCAGCTCGGTTCCACTCGCCGTGAGCTCGTATTCCGCGAGGCGCTCGAGCTCGATGCTCACCCGCGCCTGATGCCGCGCGATCTGCGGATCCTCGATCGATCCGAGGGTGACCCGCGAGACGAGCCCGTTACCGACCTGGATCGGTGAGGCGACTCCGTCGAACTCCAGATCGGGGATCTCGACGATCAGCTGGGGTGGGTCCTTGCGCATGAATGCGGTGTAGACGTAGTCACGCCCGCCCCGCAGAATCACGCGTGTCACGCCCTCGACTTCCTGTACCTCGACGTCAGAAACCGTCTGCGTCTGCGCAACCGGCGCATGCGCCGGCAACCAGACGCCGAGTCCGATCAGCGCGCTCACGACAAAGCTCAGCCGCCGCATGTGAGACCTCTCCATCTCGATCAACCTCCTTGCGCCTCGCGCAAGCGCAGTTCCACGTTCTTCGTCGCGGCCCGGTTCAGGGCATCTACGTACGTTTCCTTGACCATTACGATGTTGTCGCCGATCTCGACGACCCGTCCCTTGTTCTTGCCCATCACCGTTCCGACCAAGACGATGTAGCCCTTGCCCGCTGGGTCCTTGATCAGCGCTCGCGGCCCGTCGTTCGCCCAGACGATCCCAGTCACCTTGAGCTGCGTGAGATCGAACTGCTCCAGCGGTGTGCCGGGAAGACCCACGCCGGGTCCCGTGCGGACGAACGACTTGAAGGGATCTCGCTTGTCGGTTGGGTCGTAGCGATAGAGCGCCACCTCGGGCTCGGCTTCGAGCTCGGGCGCAAGGGCCAGCTTGGGCCCTGCTGCTGGAGGGCGGGGCTTTGCGGGGGCCGGGACCGGATCGTCCGAGCAAGCCCCTGCTAGAAGACCCAAGGCGACCGTCAGCGGTGCTACCACTCTCTTGGGCGTACGCATCCTCATGCTCCCTTGCCGCCGCGGGCGCCCTTCTGGCCGGGGGCGCTAGCGGCCTTCTTGTCCAGGAATCGGAAGGTCGTCGCCACGCCCTTGACCTTGAGGTCGGGATGCGCGTCGTCATCATTGCTCACGCTCATCTCGAGCTCGGTCATGTTCACGATACGAGAGAGTCGCGAGAGGCGATCGAAGAAGACTCCCGCCTCGTGAAACTTGCCGATGAACTCGATGTCGATCGGAACCTCGGCGTAGAAGTCTCGCATTACCTCGCCCTTGGGCTTGAAGGCCCGGAACTCGAGCCCGGACTTCTTTCCGAGGCTGCTGATGTCGGTGAGCAGCACGGGCAGCTCGGCTGCGTTCGGGAGTCGCTCCAGCGCCGCGCGAAGTTCCTCACGCAGCTCTTCGCCGCGCTTTCGGAAGCTGTCCAGGTTTGCCGCGACGGCGCGTGCTTCCGCGACCTCGCCCTGGAGCTGAGCCAGCTGGTTCTGCGCCGCGACGAGCTGGTTCTGTACGCCTCCGTGCAGCGTCAGCCAATAGAGCCCGACGACTGCGACCGAGGCGATCGCGTATATGCCCAGGCGCCCCATCGGAGGGAGCTGCTCGAGCTTCTCGATCAGTTTCTGGACGTCTACCTGTTGTCCCGCCATGTTTGACTCCGCCCCTACTTCCCAGCGGAGGCGACGGTCTTTGAGCCGTCACCCAACGCGAGCTTGCAACGCACCGAGAACTTGTTGAGCAGAAGGCCATTGGTATCCTGGACCGTCGTACCCTCGAGCTCGACGTCGCTGATGAGCGGCGATTCGGAGAGCGCGCTCAGGAACTCCGCGACCACTTCGGCGTCGATGCTGACTCCCTTGACCAGCATCTCCGAGTCCTTGAACGTCAGCTTCTCGATCCACATTCGCTCAGGGATCCGAGTGGCCACCTCGTCCAGGATGCGGACCTGACCGGTGCGGTTCTTGTCGAGGCGCGAGATCACGAGCAGCTTGCGCTCGATCTCCTCCTTCTCCTTGCGATACCGGTCCACCTCGGCCCGCGTTTCCTTGAGCTTGGTGAGGTCCGCTTGTGCCTTGGCAATCTCTGTTTGCTTGGCCTTCGCCTCTGCGGCGACGGACAGGTTCAGACCCGCGGAGATCAGGACTCCAATCCCGACGGCGATTCCGAGGAAGATTCCCTGGCGTCGAATGCTCGCTTGGCGCTTGGCCTCGCGAACCGGTAGCAGATTGATCTTGATCATGACTCGTCGGCCCTCCGAGTCCCCAGCCCGATGGCCACGCCGAGCGCAGGCCCGAGCTCACGAACCTGCTCTTCATCGACACTCGAAGCGATGTCTATGCGTGCGAGCGGATCCACCATCTCGAATCCCACCTCGATGCGTTCCTCGAATAGGCGATCCAGGCCCGGAACGTGCGCCGAGCCACCACACAGAGCAACCTTCTGGATCGGAACGTCTGAGGTGGTCGCGCGATAGAACTCGAGGGAGCGCTGGATCTCTCCGACGAGCGTCTCGGAGACCTCCCGCATGGCGTCCTCGACTTCCTGGGGTACGACATCGGTCGCCGTCTCGTTCGCGCCGCCACCGATCTTGATCTGCTCCGCCTCTTCGAAGCTGATCCCCAGTGACTTCTGAACCTCTTCGGTGTATTGAGTGCCGCCGCTGGTAATGTCGCGCGTAAAGATCGGAACCTGATTGGTGACCACGTTGATGTTGATCACGGAAGCCCCGATGTTAACGATCGCGACTGCTGAGTCAGGGTCGATGTCGTAGTTGCATTCGTACATGTTTCCGAGTGCAAATGCATCGACGTCCATCACGGCTAGATTCAGCCCCGCCTCGGCGATCACGCTGGTATAGTCGTCTACCAGATCCTTCTTTGCGGCGACCAGCAGGACGTCCATCTGATCATCCAGGGTGGCTTCTTGTAGGATCTGATAGTCGAGGTGGACTTCGTTGATATCGAACGGAATGTACTGTTCGGCCTCCCAGCGAATCGTCTCTGCAAGCTCGTCTTCACTCTGACTCGGAAGCGAGATGCGCTTAACGATCACTGAGTGTCCGGAGACCGAAGCGGCGACGTCCTTCGCCTTGAACCCTCCCTCGGCGTAGGCATCGCGGATGACGTCCGAGATCGCGGGCGCATTCATGAAGGATCCCTGCACGATGGCCTCTGGCGGCAGCGGCGCATAGGCGAACCGGACCAACTTGAAACCTCCGCCGGATCGTGAGAGCTCCACCATCTTGATGGAATGCGACCCGATGTCGATCCCGATCAGCGATTTTGAGCGAAAGAACATGTAGCCTCCGGTCGCCGCGTCTAGGAGTCCATCGGAGCCGGAACCGCTTGAAGGTTCGTGAGCATCCGCGGGTCACTGACGCCAAAGACCTTGTCCTTGTCGGCGACTTTCATCCCCAAGGCGTTTAGAATCTTTCGTTTCGTATCGAGGCGGCAGCTGCGGCCGGCCTCCACGCGGTCGATCGTCAGGGTGGAGAGGCCGGACTTGCGAGCGAGCTCTGCTTTGCTCATCATCAGGGCCTCTCGGATGTTGCGCACGTTGTTCGAGTTCAACGATCCATTCCTTCAGCTTCAGCATCCACTACGCGTGCCCGAGGCAGAGCCGGAGCACGGTCACCGTCCAGAAGTACGTTTCTCCGTCTCTTCAGGCGAATGGATCGGTACCAGAGAATCTCGACTTGAGGGGTCTACACCGCAGAGTGATAGAACCTCGTCGGCAGTGGCGGTGCGGGTTCAATGGTGGACACGCGCAGCGAGATGCTGCGTCCCGCCTTCTGCGGAACGTGCAGAACATGTGCAGAGTGCTTGCGTCGTCGACGCACCAGACTACTCGTCGGTGTCGGGTGCTTCTTCGTCGAGGTTGCCGGGCGACGCAGCTTCGTCGGACTCGGACTCGGACACGGAATCAGACTCGGAATCAGACTTGGAATCGGAATCAGACGCAGAAGAGTCGGATGCGGAGTCGGACTTTTCGTCTTTATCTGAGACGTCCTGCCAGTTGAGCTCCAGGACGTAGGCCTGGCGTTCTTCTCCGCCATAGGGATCGCGAACAGCGACTTCGATGGGAATGGTGCCACTCGCGTCCGACGGAATCTCCCACTCGACCAAGCCAGACACGAGGTCGACACTCATTCCGTCAGGCCCGTCGACCAGGTCGTAACGTAAGGGCCGGTCACCATCCGGGTCCTCTGCCTGGATCTCATACCGATACAGGGTGGGGCCCGCCAGAGCGGTGCTCGGCTTGGACTTGATCTCGGGCGGTGAGTTGCCAATCTCGACCTCGTCCGAGGTGAGCTCGGGGCCTCGAGCCGCGTCGATCGCGGCGGCGCTGACCGAGACACGATCACCGCGTTTCGTCTTTCCTGGCTGCAATGTAGACCCGTGCTCGCCAGGAATCGGTGCTCCATTCAGGATCCATTGGAACTCTACCTTGGGGTCGTTCCCTTCTCGATCGGAGACCCGTGTCTCGGCAACCAACGTCTGAGTTCCCGTCGGCTTCTGCGGCGAGATTTCGATCGCGGTGATCACGGGTGGAGCGTTTCGCAAGAAGATCGTACCGGACTGGCGCAGAACATCGTGCTGTCCATCACTCGCGCGAATCACTACGTAGATCTCGGAGTTCTCGAGGAGCTCGTCCGTGCCGAGTGTGGTTCCGCCGTCCTCTGAGTAGAGCTGGCGATTCACGTACCAGTCGATCTGGGTCTCGACTGGGTCACCGTCCGGATCTTGGAGGTCGAAGCGAAGGGAGATCTCGTCTCCGCCAATCGGCTCGCTAGGCTCGAGCAGAATCCTCGCGACTTCGGGGGCACCACCGTCTCTTGGCCCTTCGGTGCTCGCCGAGCTCGATTCCGCCGCTGGAGCTTGCGCAGTCGTTGGCGAGCTCTCGCTTGGGGTTTCGGATCCAGGGGTTTCGGATCCACATGCGACCAGCGCTACGCCCACTACCAATCCAAGAGTTCGCTTCCCAGACACCTTCCCCTCCCAACCGACGACGTCGCGAGCGCCCCGAGATCGGGCGACTTCTGCCGAAAGGCTGCTCACTGCTCGCTAGTTGCTATCGGAGTCGATGTAGGATGGATTGAGGGGCTCGATCCCGTACTCCTTGATCTTGTACTGGAGAGCGCGTGCGCTGATTTCGAGGATGCGGGAGGCCTTCGTACGATTCCCCTTGGTCTTGGCGAGAGCCCGTCGGATGAGGCGCTCCTCGAGCAGACGTGTCTGCTGCTTGATCGATAGCGCATCGGGATCATTCTCGGCAGAGGGGGGCTGCGGACGGGCTCGTGCGGGGGCCGCGGCGAAGGGAAAGTGGGATGCCTCCAGCTGATCCTGGCTTGCCAGGATCAGCGCGCGCTCGAGGCTGTTCTCGAGCTCTCTGACGTTTCCCGGCCAGGCATGCTGCTGGAGAACATCGAGAAGCTCGCGGGACACCGGCGCCACGGACTTGCCGACGCGTGCGGAAAGTGCCCTCAGAAGCTGATCCACGAGCAGCGGTAGATCCTCCAACCGCTCGCGTAGCGGTGGTACGCGCACGCGGAATACGTTCAAGCGATAGAAGAGATCGGCGCGAAATCGTTCCGCCTCGACCTCGTCCTCGAGCTCTCGCGCGGTCGCGGCGATGATGCGGATGTCGATCTTCATCGCCTTGGGCTTGCCTACCGGCCGAACCTCTTCCTCCTGCAGTACGCGTAAGAGCTTGACCTGCATCGCCAGTGAGAGCTCGCCGATCTCATCCAGGAACAACGTGCCTCCGTTGGCCTCTCGAAAAAGTCCTGGCTTGCTCTCGTTGGCACCGGTGAACGCTCCCTTCACGTGGCCGAAGAACTCACTCTCGATCAGAGTTTCGGGGATGGCGCCGCAGTTCACCGCAACGAAGGCTTCGGACGCGCGGTCGCTCAGGTCGTGGATCGTGCGCGCGATGATCTCCTTGCCGACGCCACTCTCGCCCGTGATGAGAACGGTCGTCTTGTACTCGCTGGCTTTCTCTACGAGATGCAGGACTTCTTTCATGCTCTCCGAAGCGGCCGCTAGAGCTCGCGGGCCGCGCCCGGCGGCGAGCTCGCGTCGCATCTGGCGATTCTCACGCTCGAGGCGCTGACGCTCCGTGGCCTTTCGGATGGCGAGTAACAGCTCTTCTGCCTGGAATGGCTTTGCGAGGTAGTCCGCAGCGCCCGCCTGGACGGCTTGAATCGCCTGCTCCGTGTCCCCATAGGCCGACATCACCAGAACCACGGCGTCGGGTAGGGACGCGCGCAGCTCCGGGAGCAGCTCCAGTCCACCTCTGCGCGGCATCCTGACATCGCATAGGACGACGGCAAAACGCTCGCTGCGCGCCGCCTCTAGAGCGGACTCTGCATCCCCTGCAACGCGCGTGTCGAAGCCCTCGTCGGCCAGAATGATGCTCAGACTCGACCGGATGCCCTCCTCGTCATCGATGATGAGAACGCGCTGCTTGCTCATGGCTATGGATGTCTATCGGCCAACGGCAGAATCAGGCTGAAGCAGGTTTCGCCCGGCCGGCTTCTGACTTCGAGCCTCCCCTCGAGGAGCTCTATCAGGCGGTGTGCGTTCCACAGGCCGAGCCCCGTGCCTTCTCCGGGATCCTTCGTGGTGTAGAAGGGATCGAAGACGTGCTCGATGACCTCGGGAGGGATCCCGGCTCCATTGTCCACGACCTCGATCGAGAGGCTCTGCGCAGGGCCTCGAACTTCCGACTGGGTCCTTCTGCGTCCCGACGGTGTAGGGAGGTTCGATCTGGCGGCACGGAGGGTGATCTTGGGGTGATCCGTCCCGCGCAGGGCGTGCGCCGCGTTCTCTACCAGGTTGATCAGAACCTGCTCGAGTCTACGCGCATCGACACGCACGCGGGGAAGCCCGTCGGGCGCGTCGACCGACAGCTCGATCTCTCGCAGGAGCTTCTGGGGAGCGAG
The DNA here is from genome assembly GCA_003247575.1 of Pseudomonadota bacterium. Taxonomy (GTDB): domain Bacteria; phylum Myxococcota_A; class UBA9160; order SZUA-336; family SZUA-336; genus SZUA-336. The sequence goes on along the minus strand of QJZC01000002.1, from coordinate 61,374 downwards.
TAGGGTCTGTACTCGTTGCAGTAGGGTGCGCGGGCAGTGCTCTTCGACAGCGAGGGGGTCTGGGCGTGCGAGATCGAGCAGCTGGCGCACGAGCGCCCGGACTCGCAGTGCTTCCTTGCGAATCTGCTCGACGGCTTGTCGGCTCCGCTCGGAGAGCTGGGCGTCGCGGTCGGCGACCTCGACGTACCCGAGGATGGCTGCGACGGGATTTCCCACCTCGTGCGCGACACCCGCCGCCAACTGGCCGACCGTGGCCAGACGTTGGTTCCGGGCCAGGGACTCGAACGCCTGCAGCACCGTGTCGCGTTCGCGCTCCAGACAAGCTGCCATGTGGTTGAACTGCGCGGCCAGCTCGGCGAGCTCGTTGTCTCCGTCGATCGAGGTGCGCACCTCGAGCTCGCCTGCGGCGACTCGCCGCGTCGCGGCGGAGAGCACGCGAAGAGGCGCGACGATGCTCTTGCGCAGCAGATAGCTCCCAAATGACACGAAGACGAACGCCGCGATGCAGAGGACCCAGATGCCGGAGCGCACCCACGGCCGAAGCTGCGCCCAAACTTGCTCTGAGGATACCCATCCGAGTACGAAGCCGGTCTCGCCGGCCGTATTGCGGATGGGCTCGAGCAGCAGGATGCCCCGGATCGGCAGGCCCGAGCCGTCACTCCACGAGCCGGTGCGCATCGCTTCGGAGAGCTGGTCCCGGGCGACTTCCGGCATGTCCGAGAGAACGCTGAGCGGCCGTCCCCTATCGTCGAGGATGGCGCACTCGTAGCCTGCCGATGCGGACCCCTGCACGCTCAGGAAGACCGAGAGATCGCGCAGCGACATCGGGCGCAGCAGCAGCGTGCGGTGCACCTGAGCGGATCCGAGAGCGAGCTGGCGGAACGCCGCATGCTGGACGGTTCCAACCGCGAGGCTTGCGGTGATCACGCCGATGATGCCCATGCCCGCGATCATCACGATGAACAAGCTCGAGATGATCTCGAGCTGAACGCCGCGCGCGTACGCCCTCATGCGGCAAGAAGCCTGGAGATCAGGCTCGGTTCGAACTGGTGCACGATCCCTGCGATCGCCAGCGCAGGAGCAAAGGGGATCCGAGTTTGGCGGCTTGCCCGGTGGAGAGACCTAAGCACGACCCAGTGAGCAATGCCGAGAATCGATCCGAGAAGCAGCACCCCGAAGATCGCGTCGAGACCGAGGTACGCACCCAACATTGCGACCAGCTTGACATCACCACGCCCGAGCCCGATCTCGCCACGAGACCATTCGTAATAGGCAGAAATTGCGAGCAGCAGGCCCCCGCCGATCGCGAATCCGAGGAGCGAATTCAGCCAGAATGGCATGGCGGCGATCCAGTCCGGTGGCGGAACGAGGAAGCCACACACCAGCGCGAGCGGGATTCCCGGATATGTGATCGCATTGGGTACGATTCTGTGGTCGAAGTCGATGAATGCGATCGCGACCAGTGCGGAAGCCATCGCCCACTGGGTGAGTAGGCGCGGGAGCCACGGATCCACCCACCAAAACGCCACGAACAGGCAGCCGACGAGTGCTTCCACAACCGGGTAGCGCATCGAGATGGGCTGCTTGCAACTGTAGCAGCGGCCACGTAGAGCAAACCACGCCACGACCGGAACATTCGCCCAGAAAGGGATTGCCCAGCCGCACTTCGGGCATCGGGACCCGGGATGCACGATCGACTCGCCGAGCGGAACGCGGTGGATGACCACGTTCAGGAAGCTCCCGATCGATGCCCCGAGACCGAAGATCAGCAATGCAAACGCGGCTTCGTACACGACCTGCTCCCCGTCCCGCAATTCCGGCCATCCGACGCTGCATATCGCGTCGTTCGGTTGCCGTCCATCGAAGACTAGCCCATTCTTGCCCGCTCAGGAGTCAGACGACTCTCCATCGTCGGATCTCGGGTCTTCGAGGCAGAGCTTTTCGAGTCGATAGCGAAGTGAGCGAAAGCTGATTCCCAGGTGCATCGCCGCGCGCTTCTTGACGCCCCCGGCGCGCTCGAGCGCCTCCAGGATCAACGCGCGCTCGTAGTCCGCCAGTAGCTCGTTCAGGTCTGCGCCGTCCTCCGGCAGCTGGCGCGACTCCTTGGGCTCTCGGCGCCCGAAGACCGTGGTCGGCAGGCAGTCGAGCGAGATACGGTCGTCCGAGGCCAAGGTCACCGCCCGCTCGATCAGGTTCTCGAGCTCACGCACGTTGCCCGGGAACGCGTAGGCCTCGAGCGCAGCGAGCACCTCGGGGCCCATCTCTGGGATCGGGCGCTCGAGCTCGCTCGCGAACTTCTCGAGGAAGAAGTGCGCGAGGTGCGCGATGTCCTCGGCGCGCTCGCGCAACGGGGGCAGCCGAACCTCGATCACGTTCAGGCGATAGAAGAGGTCTTCTCGAAAGCGGCCTGCGCGAACCTCGTCCTCGAGCCGTCGATTGGTCGCGCACAGGATCCGAACATCGACGTGGATGTCGGTGGTACCCCCTACCCGCTTGAACGTGCGGTCCTGGATCGCGCGCAGCACCTTGACCTGGAGCGGGAGTGCCATCTCTCCGATCTCGTCCAGGAAGAGGGTTCCGCCATCGGCGACCTCGAACAGTCCGAGCTTGTTGGCGACCGCGCCGGTGAACGCTCCCTTCACGTGGCCGAAGAGCTCACTCTCGAGCAGGCTCTCTGGGATCGCGCCGCAGTTGACGGCGACGAAGGAGCGATCCTTGCGATCACTCAGCGCGTGCACCGCCCGGGCCACGAGCTCCTTCCCTGTGCCGCTCTCCCCCGTGATCAGAAGGTTCGTCTTGGTGGGAGCGACGCGACGCACGAAGTCGGAAACCTCTCGCATCTTCGCACTGTTTCCCACCATGGTGGGCAGCGCGGCCCGATCCTGCAGCTCTCGGCGCAAGCGGCGATTCTCGGAGGAGAGCGTGCGTTTCTCGAGCGCTTTGTCGACGACCAGGCAGATCTCGTCCACGGAGCAGGGCTTGGTCAGGTAGTCGTAGGCGCCCAGGCGCATCGCCTCGACTGCGGATTCGGTGGAGCCATGTGCGGTGATCAAGACGACTGGTGTCTCGGGCGAGATCTCCTTCACGCGCTCGAGCAGCTCGAGGCCTGTGATCCCGGGCATCTTTATGTCGCTGATGATCAGGTCGAAGTCAGCGCCTTCGAGAGCCAAGAGCGCGTCGCTGGCCGCACCGCAGACCGCGACCTCGTGGCCCTCCCGCTGCAGGAGGATCTCGAGGAACTCGCGCATACTGCGCTCGTCGTCGACGATGAGAATCTGCGCCATGGTCCCCTTCCGGCAGTCGCATCGGCACGGCTGCGTCCGCGCTTGATCCAAGCGCGCCGTCTGGCGGGGTGCTCAGCGGAAGTCGCGACGGGAGAACAAGAAGCTTCCTGCGACCAGGAGCGCCGCCGAGTAGAGCACGGCGTAGAGCGAGCTGAGCCCGACGCGAGCGAGTTCGATGACCTTGCCATCTGCGGCCTCCGCCTTGATGTCGAGTCGGTCGAGGTTGGGCAGGCACCAGTAGAGAAACTCGGTGAGTGGCTTGTACGCCTCGGCGCCGTCTTGCAGGCCGAAGGCGCGGATGTCGCCCAGTAGATGGCCGATGATCCACAGCGCGAGCGTGAACATTCCCGCCAGGTACGGCGTGGTGAAGCTCGAGAAGAAGATGGCGATCGCGGTCACGAGTGCGAGTTCGAGGAAGATCAGCTGGATTGCCCAGCCGAGGCCCGCCGTCGGAGGTGAGCCCTTGATCCAGAGGACCGCCAGGAAGAAGCTCGCCATGATGGAGATCTCGACGGCAAGTAGTCCGACGAGGCCTAGATACTTGCCGAGCAGGAATTCGTAGCGCTGCACTGGCTTGGCGAGCATCGAGTACACCGTGTGGAGCGAGATCTCCCGATGTAGCAGGTTGATGCCTACGAAGATCGCGATGAGCGTACCAAAGAGGGCGATCGCGGCGAGGCCGACGTCGCGGTAGATCCGCTCGTCATACCCCACGTGGAGCTTCGCCAGGACGACGGAGCTCGCGATCATCAGTCCCGCGAACAGGAGCAGGTTGTACAGTAGCTTGTCGCGCACGGCTTCTCGGAACGTGTTGTGCGCGAAGGCGCCTAGGCGTGCCAGTCCGCTCATCGTTCTACCTCACCCTCGCTTCTCGCCGTGGCAGAGTCTGCCTGCAGATCGGATACCAGCAGGTCCTCGAGGCTTCGTCGTCGCGGTGACAGGCTGCGCACCCGTCCGCCAGCCTCCAGGACCAGTTTCAGTGCCTTCTCGGCATGGGCTTCGTCCGGCAGCTCGAAGAGGTAGCGAGTGCCCTGCACGACGGCCCTACGAGCCTCCTGCTTCAAGCGCTCGTAGAGCGCCTCATCGATCTGCTCCACCACGAGGTCCACGCCCTCGATCTCCTGCCCCAGCAGCTCGCCGAGGTAGCCGTGGTGCGCGATCTGCCCCTTGAGGATGATGGCGACCTGATCGCAGAGAAGCTCCGCGTCCGCCAGAATGTGCGAGGTGAAGAAGATCGTCTTTCCCGCATCGCGCAGCTGCAAGATGAGCTCGCGTACGTCCTTGCGACCAATTGGGTCCAACCCGGACATGGGCTCGTCGAGGATCAGCAAATCTGGATCCCCGAGCAAGGCCTGCGCCAGGCCGATCCGCTGACGCATCCCCTTGGAGTAGCGCCTGATGCGCAGATCGCCTGCATGCGGTAGCCCCACTTTCTGGAGAAGCTCCGGAATGGAGCGCTCGCGCATCGCACGCGGCACTCCGAGGAGTCGTCCATGAAAGTCCAGGAACTCACGGCCCGTCAGGTAGTCGTGGAAGTAGGTGCCTTCGGGCATGAACCCGAGACCCCGGCGACTCTCAGGCAGGGGCACCGGCACCCCATGGATGGTCGCTTCACCGCTCGAGGGTAGGATGAGCCCCGTCAGCATCTTGATGGTGGTCGTCTTCCCAGCGCCGTTGGGGCCGATGAAGCCGAAGATCTCTCCCTCCCGAACATCCAGATCTACTCCGCGCACGGGCTCGACCGTCCGCATCAGAAAGCCTGTTCGGAACACTTTGCGTAGTCCGCGCGCCTGGATCACGCTCATGGTCGACTCGAATCCTCCACAATTCTGGGTCGGTGAGCGCCCGCTCCAGCTCCGAGATAGACATCCAGTTTCTCGTAGGGGAGCGACGTGCTCGCCACACCGTCTGCGATGAAGTACGAGCCACCCCTGGGGTCTACCGGCGTGCGCTCGAGTAGGTCCGTCTCGACGAGGACGTCGACCGACGCGGGCAGCGTCCCGTGTCGTGCACCGTATTGCTGGATCGCGGTATCGATGCGTTCGAGATCTCTGTTGATCCAGATGTCCCATGCCCGCTTCTGGAGGGCTGCTCGGGTCGCCTCGTCCTCTTCCGTTCGGATCCGCGTCTGAATCAGGTCGAGGGCAATGTCGGGATCGCCCGCGTTGTGGTAGAGCCGTGCTGCGAACTGAGCCAGGTACTTCGGTCCACCGGGCATTTGGGCCGCTCGGGCGATGTGCGGCGCGGCCCTGCCATTGTCCAGCAGTTCGAAGAAGTACGTGAATCCCAGCAAGAACTCGAGTTTCCAGTACTCCACGTGGCGCACCCCCTTCTCGAGCAGCTGGGCCGCTGCGTGCGGCTTTCCCTGCAGTACGGAGAGCGCGCTTCCCATCAGCACGTAGACGGTGCGGAACTCCGGATCGACATCTGTGACCAGCTCCGCGAGCCGATCGGCGGCGGGAAAGCCGGCGCGGTAGCTCGCAGGGTCGCCCATGTAGTAGAGGGTGCGGATCCAGAACATGTCGGCGACGAGTCGCTCGAATCCGAGTGACAAGATGCGGAGGGCGGAGCCGTCAGGCAACGGTCCCAGGTCGCCCTCCGCGAGCGTCTCGGGAGAGTGCGCTTCGAGCCTCGCGTTGACGGGGGCGATGCTCGCGGTCAAGGCGATCAGCAAGAGGATTGCCAGGACCGGATTCCCGGGCTTTCGCAGCGAGTTCATCTCGCTCGAAGTCTCGGCACCCTCCTCCGCAAGCTTGAGTCGCACACCATCGGGAGGTTGTTGCGTCGCGAGAGCAACGGAGGAAAAGTGAAACGGCGGGGTACCATGGGTACCCCGCCGCGTCAGGAGTTCTCTGTGAGAAATCTCAGAACACGTTGATCCCGTGGCCGAGGGTGCATGGGCCGACCTGGTTGATCACGCCCGTGCCGAATGGGTCCACGACGAAGCTGCCAGCCGTTCCCGCACAGTTGAGGTTCGGAGTGACGCCACTGGTCACCGAGGCGCCCGTGGGGGGGACCTCGATCGCCCAGTCATTTGTCGTTCCATCCCCGTCGATGTCGGAGTTGGCGACTGCGATGTACTGGGAAGCGCTATTCGTAGCGGTCAGCGCGGACATGTCCACGTTCGCGACCACCTCATAGTTGAAGTAGGTCGGGCCTTCGGGGAAGTACCCGATCGAGCAGTACCCGGGGTCGGTCATCACGTCGGTGAGGGTGGCCGGACAGTTCGCCCAGGCGCGCTTGTTACCGCTCAGACCCGTGCCGGGTTCGTTGTCGATGGTCACGTAGGTTCCATACTCGCCAGCATAGGCGTTCTCGGCGGTGCGAATCCCCGCGAGGTTCAGCTTCCCCTCACCCGCCTTCGAGCGCAGCTGGAACTTCACGAAGTTCGGGATTGCGATGGCGGCGAGGATACCGATGATCGCGACAACGATCATCAGCTCGATCAACGTGAAACCTTCGTTCTTCTTGAGCTTGCGAATCTTGAGCATAGAGCCTCCGGTACTCTTGGTCCTGGATGTGTACGGCGGAGGTACTCCCCGTCGCCCCCGCTGACCCGTACTTGGGTATCGCGCTGTAGAGCAAGAGCCGTACCGAAATCGATCGAGCGCTCAGGAGGTAGCAGGTGATCTCGAACATTGCAGTTTCCGTTCGAGGATCGAGGCCTCACTCGCCTCGTGATGCGTGGGTCAGCCGATGCCGCTCAGTGACAATCTGCGGCGGAGGCTTCGACAGAGAACGTCACCGCCTGCCCGAACTGCGCCCTCTCGGGCTCGAAGGGACCCAGCACGGATGCAGGCCTGGCTACTGGCGAGGCGTTGGCGACTCGTCCCAGGCTGCGACCCCCGTATCTGGCCAGTCGGTGTCTATACCGAAGAGTCCCGCGAGGACGCGCGGCAGTCCGGCGAGGTGTGGCTGGCCCTCCGCTCGCGCATGTGGGATGCCCGGTCCCGCGGCCACGAAGAACGCGTCTTCCGCGTGGTCGAGCGCGGAGCGGATTCCGTGGTCCGACATGACGATCAGCACGTCGTCTGCATCCAGCGCCGACCAGAGCTCTCCGATGCGTCGGTCTGCGTACCGATACGCGTCGAGGAGTACCGCGTCGCCGTCGTCTTGCCGTGTCTGTGCCAATCGTCCATAGAAGGTGTGGGTGAGCACGTCGAAGCTCTCGATGCGCAACATCAGAAGATCGACGCGGCCACGCCGCGCCATATCTGCAGCCGCATCGAACTGCGCGGCCATTGCTTCCGCCAACTGTTCAGCGATGGGGTCCGTGAGGCGCGGAAATGCAGAGCGCTCCTCTGCGCTGAGCGCACGCACGGCGCTCACGGGCTGCGCATCGTGGCGTAGACCATTCGGGCCGATCAGCTTCGCGTTGCGACCCGCATCGATGCTGCCATGGGTCAGCAGCATGTTCGCCGTGACGAAGCGTTCGGCACCGATCTTCTCGAACAGGGACAGCCCTTCCGGCCGGAATGCGCGCAGGAAGTCGACCGGGTTGCTTCCTACCGAAGCCAGACCTCCGATCTCCAGCCCCAGCCGATGGACGAGTCCGATCACACTCACCGTGCGGCCACGTTCGGGCCACACGAGAAACTCCATCGCCGCCGCGGTGAGCGGGGGGCGACTCGTCAGGACGGCCCGGTACTCCTCCGACAGCAGCCGACCGTGCACGGGTAGCTCCCCACGACTGCGCAGATATTGCACGAGGCGCCAGTCGCCGCAGTCGAGAATCACCACGAAGACACGGCGGCGACCGTCGGCCGGTGAGAGTGCGGGCTCGAAGGGTGCGGACATGGCCTGCGGCGCACCGGGAGAGATTTCGACACGATGTGTTTGATCCGCCGCGACCCAGGCTGCTCCCGATGCGAGAACCTGTTGCTCGGTGTCGCGAAACACCCAGCGCACGGGCCAGCTGGATACCCGTCGCTCGACGCGAGCGACTTTGGCGCCAGCCAGAGCGTGGAGTTGGTAGAGAGCATCCGGGGGATGGTCGAGGTCGGGTCCGACCCACAGGCTGCCGGCGGCTGCGCCCGCGGGAAGCGTGAACTCGAGCGATCCGCGCGGGGCTACACTCGAAGCGTCCGCTTGCTCCAGCTTCGAGGAGGTGTTCGTTCGGGCGGGCTGCGACGCGAGGATCTGCGGACGTGAGATCGTCTCGCTCAGGTCGAACTCGCGGCTCGCTGCGTCAAAGATCTCTAGCGCCTCCTCTCGGCTCCCCTCTGCGATCAGGTGCGCGATCAGTCTCTCGTAGATGCGCTGAACCAGATACCGATTGGACACTCGGTCGCCGACCTCGAGCGCTTCACGAAGCAGTTGGGTCGTCGGCTGATTCGGATCGCGACTTCCACTCAGACTGAGCATGAGTGCATAGTGGAGCTGTGCTTCGAGTGGATCTCCACCGATGTGCCGCTGCCAGAGCGCGTAAGTCTCGCGTGCATCTCCCGCTCGGTTGAGCGCCAGCTGGGCTTCGACGCGCATCAAGAGCCAGTCGCTCACGACCTTGGGCACTCGGCGTGGGGGGATCGGCTGCAAGATCTCTACGACACGTTCGAATTCTCGTCTCCGCATGAACGCGTGCGCCAGAGCGATGCGCGGCGGATAGGCAGTTGCGGAAGGCTCGGCGACGCGGGCCGCCAGATCCTGGAGAACGACCTCCTCGCCCTCGGCGGCTGCACGATAGACGAGCTCCGCCATGGCGAGGTCGAGGTTCTCCGGTGCCGCTCGAGCCGCTCTGCGTGCAAGCTCGGCCGCGCGATCCGCTTCGCCCTGCAGTGCAAATCGCTGCAGCAGCTGGAGGGAAAGCGCTGGCGGTGGAAGCCAGCCGTCGCCTGTCTCTCGAAGTACGGAGGCGACCAGCGTGATGCACTCTTCTGCGCGTCCGAGAGCGAAGAGCGCGCGGCAGCGGCATTCAGACACCTGGCCCAGCTCAGTTCCAGAGAGGCTCAGCGCTTCGCTCGAGGACAAGGTTCGAGTCCAGTCCCCGGCTTCTGCAGCGGTGCAGACGCGAGACGCTGCGGCTTCCTGGGTCACCTGGCGCACGCGCGAGGTGACGGCGAGCATGGCTACGGCCACCGTACAACCTGCGACGAGGCGCCGGCCTCTCAACGCTCGTCCCCGTCGACGAGCGCGAGGTGGATGATGGCGCGATCGTTGCGCCACTCGATCGAGCCGAACAGCGCGTCCCAGGGATAGCGGAACGATGCTGCAGGCGCAGAAGCGCTCGCCGCGCGACTCAGCCGCTGATCGGCCTCTGGGAAGCGTGCTAGACGTAGCTGGAACCCGCCCGCTGTGGGCAGTCTCGGAGTGGGCCTCGGATCGAGTGCTGCATGGAGGACGGCCTCACTGGACCCTAGCACCAGGGCCTCATCGGTTACGACGTAGCAAGGATTCAAGCCGGGAATGAGTCGCAGCTCCACCAGGCATTCTCCGGAGATTCCCGAGACCTCGATTTCGCGGCTCTGGATCGGCCATCGCTGCTCGAGCGTGTCAACAAAGTGCTGCATGGCGCTCCGCGCCGCCGTCTGCGACCGCACGTCGAGGGCGACCGCGAGCGGGGGTAGTGGTTCAGCCTCGGAGGGGAGGTATGCCACGAGCTCCAAGGGTCCACCCAGTACCGCGCTGCTGAAGACGCGGCTCTTGAGGCGGAACATTTCATCCGCCTGGCTGCCCGCGGGGATGAGATCGGCAACCTCGATCGGCGCTGCTGGACGAAAGCGTACGTGCAAGAGTGCAGACGTATCCGCGAGTCGCGGTGGACCGGGCTCCGTTCGGTGCGGCACGAGCCACGACTCTTCCGCGGCGCCAGGTCGAAGCTCGACCCACTGTCCTTCGAAGCGCACTGTCCCGCTCGGTGCAATCTCGGCTCTGCCCGCCAGCCGAAGCTCGCCCGAAACCGGAACGACGAGAGCCAGGTCGCCCGCGCCAGCGAGTGCGCTGACCCAGGCTGGTGCGGAATCTTCTGCGATACACGCGGCGCTCCAAGGAAGAGATTCCGGTGACTCAGGAGCCCAGGTGAGCGAGAGGTCGGTGCACTCGAGCGTGCGTTCACGCAGATTCGCGGCAAGGCGTGCCAACGGAGTGCCCTGCATGCGCTCCAGTCGGAGCAGGACGGACTCGAGCGCATGCGCCTTCCCGACGATCGTAGCCTGCGTTGGCCAGTCTGCCTGTCTCGCCTCCTCCGGATGACAGCCCACTGCGAAACCTGCCTGTATGAGCCCCAGCGCGAGCCAACGTTGAAGACGTCCTTGCACGAGTCGGCATCCCACCCCCGCGGAGTGTCACTCCGGGCGGTCGAGGCTCCCGAGGGGTGATGTGTTCGTAGCGGCGGGAGGTGTCTCTTGGACCGAGGCCACGATCTCCGGTCGGGCCATCAGCTCCTCGGAGCTGCGTTGCGGAAGAAGTGGGAGCCCGATCTGCAGGCGCATCTGGTTCTCGGCTGCGATCGCCGCGTCCAGCGAGGCTGCGAATGCCCGCAGCTCGTTGAAGATTGCCGCAATGGCCGCGTCGTCGTTCCGAATCACTGCCAGGCGGGCGGCGAGCTTGAAGCCCATCGGATGAGCGGGGGCCAGCTGCCGGCCGGCGCCGATTGTGCGCTCTGCCTCTTCGAGCTGCTCGGCGTCGAGCGCATGTCGTCCGCGATCGAAGAGCTCGCTGGCCTTGCGCCGACGCAGCGCCGAATCGGCGTCGAGGAATGCACGCGCGGCCCGCTCGTGGCCCAGTGCACGCGCGAGATGCCCCAAGGTTGCATCTACACCTGGGAACTCTCGACCCTCTTCCGTCTCGTGATACGCGAGCAGCTTGGCGTAGTGGCGGCGGATCTCTGTCTCGGATTCTCCTGAGGTGAGGGCGCTCTGTGCTTCGTAGAAGGCTAAGCGAGGGTATTGGTTGCGCTCCTCCACCGGAATTCGTTCGATCCATTCGGCGACGCCCGCGGGTGACACGCCGAATGCGGCACGCGCCGCGGCATACGCGTCTACGGAGCGACGCGAGCGGCGCCACGCCTCCTCGAAATGTTGGACGGCGCGCGGGAAGTCCTTGCGTATCTTGGCGTGGTAGAGGCCGAGCGCGCGCTGGGCTGAGGCATCCTCGGGATGGGCTCGGCTCAGCTGCATCAGCTCCTGGGCGTGGCGAGCTGGCGCGTCTCCACTCCAAAGCTTTGCCTCTGCCTCGAGCGACGCACGCAGCGATGGGCGCAGAGCGTCCCCATGCATACGCACGAGGCGCGCGGTCTTGCTTGCATAGACGCGCCATGGCTTGTCCTCTACACCCAGGCTGAGCATGGTGCGTGCGACATCCTCCACTCGAAATTCGCCGACGACCTGCGACAGTACCGGCGCGGAGTCCGGGATCCGGTCTTCGATGTTTGCGAAGTCGAGCGCGGACCAGTTCAGGTTACGGGCAAGGCGCAGCTCTACGAAGGCTCGATCATCCGTGTTGCTGGCGTTCGGCGCGAGGGCTGCGAACGTAGAGACCGGTCCTTCGATGCGAGCGAGCAGATCCTCTGGAGCGCGGATGTCGAACACCTCTAGGCGTTGCCGAAGCCTGGGATCCGCGAGGCGCTGACGGATGTCCTCGAGTTTCCATTGGAGAGGCTCGAGCCCACCGACTAGGATCAGCGACGCGCGCGGGTCTCCGTTGGCCCCGGTCAAGAGGGTGCCGCCAGGGAAGACGCGCTCGAAGCTCGCGAGAATCGCGAGCACGGCCTCGGCGTCGGTGTGAAAGCAGTTCACCCATAGGGCGAACACTCCGCCGGGCGCGAGGTTCCCACGTACCAGCTCGAAGTACTCTTCAGTGAAGAGATTGGCCGCCCCGACCAACCACGGATGGCTCGGTTGCGAAGCGATGATACCGTAGGGGCCACGCCCGGCCAGCTTGGCAGTGAGCAGGTCGTAGCGCCCGTCGTTGATCCGAAGCTCCACTCGTGGGTCGGCGAGAGGATTGAGTCGTCCCTGGTAGAGTTGCCCGGAAGCCGCAATCACGCTCCGCTCGAGTTCCACCACCTCGATGTGTTTGGCTGCAGTACCGAGCAGGGCATCGACGGTTCCCCCACCTCCGAAGCCGATGACGAGCGCACGCTCCGGACGTTCACTCAGGAGATACGGCAGGACTCCGAGGAGTTCCCCTTCGAGCGCGCGATAGGGTGGCCCATTGAAGACCGCGGACTCGGGCATGCTGTTCGTGCGGAGCTCGCGTCCCTGGGCGGTTCGATGTACGGTTACGAGCGCAGTCTTCCCTTCTATGGCCAGTTCGGTCTGGGCCTGGCTGCCGCGCTGCTCCTGACGATACTCCATCAGGCTCGCAGCGCGGACGCGCCGTCCGGCAACCGCGCTCTCCAGCTGTGCGCCGGGAAACGAAGCACCCACTAGCGCCAAGGCTCCGATCCCATACGCGAGTGAGAGTCGAGAGCTGGTCGAGCTCGGCTCCTCGAAGCTCAGCAGGACCGCGAGGGACATACCCAGTTGGAGGAGGAGCAGCGCATAGAGCACGGCGTCACTGCCGAGCGCGGGAATCGCCCAGAAGCTGAGGGCAAGGCTGGCGACGATACTGCCTCCAGTATTGACGGCATTCGCGAGCCCCATGCCAGCACCCGCGTGCGCGGCCCGGAAGGTGTAGATCCGGATCAGGATCGGGAAGGCAGCGCCGAACAGCAACGTGGGCAACAGGACGATCGGGGCGATCAGCACGAACATGGAATGCAGTCCCATGCTCGACGCCAGGTTCTTTTGCAGGTATGGCAGGTCGCTGACCCAGCTCATGCCGAGCAGTACACACAACGGGATTGCGACATGCACCAGGCCGAACGCTCTCGGCAGAGCCCGAATCCGATCGATCCATGGCGCGATTCCGAGGCTGCCGAGTGCGATGCCCAGCAGGAACGTCGCGAGGACGGCGGCGAAGCTATACAAGGTGCCCTCGAAGACGATCGAGAAGACCTTCGACCAGACGATCTCGTAGCCGATGGCGACGAAGCCCGAGATCGCGAAGAAGAACAGGAACCAGGCGCGCTGCGGATGGCCAGAGGCCACCGGATCGAAGGCCGAAATCGCCCCAGAGGCGATGGGATCAGACGTGGACGCTGAGGCGGTAGGATCTGCTGCCGGTGTGCCGAGTGATTGGATCGGTTCGCGAAGGCTGAACGCGAACACGACGGCGGCCACGATCAGATTGATGCCCGCAGCGACCGTGATGGTGAGCGTGACTCCGAGCCATCCGAGCAACCAGAAGCCGCACAGGTATGCACCTAGCACAGCCCCGAGTGTGTTCGCTGTATAGAGGAATGCACTCCAGCGGCCCAGCGTCTCGTCGCGGGCGACGACTCCCCGGACCACGACGGGCAGGGTCGCTCCCATGGCGATCGTTGGAGGTAGTAGCACGCAGGCTGCGCCCGCGATCCTCAATAGAGCAATGCTGGCGGGAGATGCTCCGGGACCGAGCAGCGCGTAGATCGCATCGAGATTTCTGAGAAGCGGAAGCGACAGGAGAGCGAAGCATCCGATACCGAGCTCGAGCCAGGCGTAGAAGCGTAACGGACGCCGGATGCGCGCTAGCTGCTTGCCCGCGACCGCGCCACCGATGGCCAAGCCCCCGAAAAAGATTGCGAGGACGGTTCCGATGGCTTCGGTCGTGGTTCCGAAGGCGAAGCCCAGCAAGCGCGTCCACAAGACCTGATAGATGAGTGCAGACAAGCCCGAAAATATCAGAGCTGCGACCAGCACTCCTGGAATCTGCACGAGCTGCCCCCTGTCCCGAATGCAACTGACCGACGCGTCCCGCATGTCTCACGCATCTTCTCGGCAGTCTGTTGCAGCGGCTTGATCTCACGGCGGACGCGGACAGGGCCTCTGTACACTCGCTCCGTGCCCCTGAGATCGACGCGTACTAGAGCGTTTCCGACGCAGTCACAGTGCAGGCCTCGTGGTTACACTTCGGGAACAGCACGCGGACACTGGTGCCCTCGGTTGGCTCGCTACGGATCGAGATCGTGCCGCCGGAGCTCTCGACGAGTCGATGCACCGTAGCCAGCCCAAGACCGGTCCCCTTCGGCTTGGTCGTGAAGAACGGTTCGAAGATGCGCTCCAGGAGCTCCTTCGGGATCCCGGCTCCGTGGTCGCTGACGACGACTACGACGAATCCAGACTCCGAGTCGATTCCGTCGGACGCCTCGATGCGTACGCAACCGTCGCGCGGCTCGGACTCGGCCGAGTTGCGCAGCAGATTCCACAGGATCTGACGAACGTGATCGGGGTCGCCGAGGGCGGTCAGGCTCGGCTCCGTTCGGATCTCGAGCCGCAGGCGATGGTCGGAATTGGCGAGCCAGAGCTTCTCGAGCTCCTCGAACAGGGAGGAGATCGCGATGGTCTCCCGACGGCTCGGGCCGCTGCGCGCATAAGCGAGAAACTCACTCACGAGTCGATCGAGTCGCTGTGTCTCCCGCTGTACGATGCGAAACAGACGCGCGTCCTCGGGCCGATGGGGCCACTCCGCCGACAGGAGCTCGATAGCCCCTGAGAGCGCGCCCAAAGGATTCCGAATCTCATGGGCAAGGCCCGCGGCGAGCTGGCCCACGGCGCTCAGCCGTTCCGAGCGTCGCAGCTCCGCTTCCATCTCGACGACCCGGGTCACGTCTTGGAATATGAGAATGGCGCCCTCGGGAGTTCCGTCCTCGCTGCGCAGCAGCGAGCTCGAGAAGCCGAGGTGGAGCTCTTCTCCACGGCGATTGCGGAAGGTCATCTCGCGCCGAGCTGGGTAGGCGCCTGGCACCGAGGCGTGCGGATTCAGGCTGAGGGCTGTGTCGAATACGGTTTCGAGCGCATGCCCGATGACGTTCGTGCGGTGGTATCCCGTGATTCGCTCGGCTTCTGGATTGAACGAGGTGATGTTCCCCGCCTGATCCACGGTGAGGAGTCCGCTCGAGACGCTATCGAACACACGCTGGTGGAGCTGGCCGAGCTCGCGTAGCTCTGCCCGCCCACGGCTCACCTGACGCGCGAGGCCGTTCGCCAGCACCGCAACGACGAGGAATCCAGCGGCGTGTGTTCCGGTGCCGACGAGTGCTTCGTCGAAGCTCGGGCTCAGCTGCAGATCGAAGGGCTCGAGCCAGCCGAAGACCGGGCCCCAGGCCAGGGCCGAGTAGGCGGTGAGTGCTCCCGCGCAGCCGATCGCAGTGCCAGGCGAGCCGAGCCGCAGCGCGCAGTACACGATCCAGACGTTGTACAGGAACGCGAAGATCGATCCGGCACCGCCAGTGCAGTACACCAGCGCACTGATCAGGATACCGTCTGCAGCAAGCTCGGCGTACGCGACGCCTCGCCCTGCCAATCGATTCAAGTTGAGCACCGCGACCGCGAGGGCGCCGAGGAGCGCTGCGAGCACGAGCGCGTACAGCGCGCGCAGCTGGCCTTCCGAGTACGGCCCCTCTCCGCGCAAGCTCAGGACGACGGCCAGGGCGAAGATCGCTCCTATGACGCCCAGGCGGACGGCGAGCGCCGCGACGGGACTGCCGATCGGACGTCCCGAGGTCACTCCGGCCTACGTAACGGACTCTGCGATCTTGAAGATCGGCAGGTACATGGCGATCAGGAGACCGCCGACTGTGCCGCCGAGAACCACCATCATGAGCGGCTCGAGCATCGACGTGAGTGCGGCGACCGCGACGTCGACCTCTTCGTCGTAGAAGTCGGCGATCTTGCTCAACATGGCGTCCATGGCGCCCGTCTGCTCTCCGACCCCGATCATCTGTACCACCATGCCCGGAAACACTTTCGATTCCTTGAGGGGCTCGGCGATGGTCTTGCCCTCGGCGATGGAGTTCTTCGTGTCGAGGATCTCCTTTTCTACGACGACGTTCCCAGCGGTGCGGCCGACCAGATCGAGCGCGTCGAGGATCGAGACACCCGAGGAGAGCAAGGTGCTCAAGGTACGGCTGAAGCGGGCTACCGCTACCTTCTTGAGCAAATTGCCGAAGATCGGAAGCTTGAGAAACAGTGCATCGAAGAACCAGCGACCCTTCTCGGTTTTGTAGATCGCTCGCAGGACGAACACGAGGGCGACGATTCCCCCGATGAAATGGAAGATGTACGCCTGCGCGAAGTGCGACATGTTGATGACGACCTGGGTCGGCCCGGGCAAGGTGCCACCGAAGTCGGCGAACATCTTCTCGAAGACTGGAATGACCTTCACGAGCATGACGGCCACGACGATCGCGGCGATGACGGTGACCGAGATCGGATAGACCATGGCGCCGCGCACCTGCCGCTTGAGCTTGTCGGCTTTCTCGAGGTAGCCGGCGAGGCGGTTCATGATCGTATCGAGGATACCGCCGACCTCACCCGCAGCGACCAGGTTCACGAAGAGCCGGTCGAAGACCTTCGGATGCTTGCCGAGCGCATCCGAGAAGTTCGATCCGTTCTCGACCTCGGCCTTGCAGTCGAGCAGCACCTTCCCGAAGGTCGGGTTCTCGCACTGGGTGCCGAGAATGTCGAGACTCTGCACGAGTGGTAGTCCAGCGTCCACCATGGTGGCGAACTGGCGGGTGAAGATGACGAGGTCCTTGGTCTTGACTCCTCGCTTCAGGAACGGGAGGAGCTCGCCGAGGTCCTTGGCCTTGGCCTTGACCGAGGTGGCCATGATGTTCTGAGACTTGAGCTGCGCGACAGCCGCATCGGCGTTCGCAGCGACGAGGACGCCAGAACGGACCGCGCCGTCCCGCGTCTTGCCCTCCCACTGAAAACTAGGCATCGTGCTTCCTTGGCTGCAGAGATGGCATCAGCGGCCCTTCTTGGGTCCGGCGCCAGCTTGAGCCGTGCCATCGCTGATGATGCGTCGGAGTTCGTCGTGGTCCGACGAGCGTGCGAGCGCGTCGTCCATCGTGATCATTTTCCGTAGGTACAGGCCCGCGAGGCACTGGTTCATGGTCTGCATGCCGAACTTGTCCTGCCCGATCTGCATCTGCGAATAGAGCTGATGGATCTTGTCCTCGCGGATGAGGTTGCGGATGGCTGCGTTCGGTACCATGACCTCCAGGGCGAGACAGCGGCCCCCGCGATTCGCTCTGGGCAGCAGGGTCTGACACATGATGCCCTCGAGGACGAACGAGAGCTGCGTGCGGACCTGCGCCTGCTGGTCGGCCGGAAACACATCGATGATGCGGTTGATCGTCTGTACGGTCGAGTTGGTGTGCAGGGTGGCGAAGCACAGATGCCCGGTCTCGGCGACCTTGAGGGCGGCTTCGATCGTCTCGAGATCGCGCATCTCGCCGATCAGCACGACGTCGGGATCCTGACGCAGGATGTAGCGAAGCGCATTCTTGAAGCTGGTCGTGTCCGCCCCGACCTCGCGCTGGTTGATCAGGCAGCTCTTGTGCGGATGCAGGAACTCGATCGGATCTTCGATCGTGACGATGTGTTCCTTGCGTTCGCGATTGATCTTGTCGATCATCGCCGCGAGCGTGGTCGACTTTCCGCTACCCGTGGGGCCCGTGACGAGGATCAGACCGCGCGGCTTGTCGGAGAGCTGAGCGACGACTGCGGGCAGGCCCAGATCCTCGAAGGTCTGGATCTCGAGCGGGATCGTTCGGAAGGCGCCCGCAACGGCGCCTCGTTGCACGAAGATGTTGGCGCGGAAGCGGGCGAGACCCTTGACGCCGAAGGATAGATCGAGCTCGCTGTCCTCTTCGAAGCGGTGTTTCTGCGCATCGGTGAGGATCGAGTAGCACAGCTGCTTGGTGTCCTGCGCATTCATCGGCGGGATCGAAACGGGATTCAGCTTCCCGTCGATGCGCAGCTGTGGCGGTGATCCGGTCGTGATGTGGAGATCGGATGCACCCTTTTCGATCATCACTTTCAGCAGCTGATGCAGATTGGCCATGCGCGCGTGCTCTCCCTTGCGTTCAGTCCGCCGCCGACGTGCGGTAGACCTCGCTGAGCGTGGTTACCCCTTCGAGCATCTTGTTCAGTGCGCTGCGCCGCAGGGTCATCATTCCACCCCGAATCGCTTCCTTCTTGATCTCGGCGGCGCTCGCTCCATTCAGGACGAAGTCCTTCAAGGTCTCTGTCATGACCATGACCTCGTATAGAGCTACGCGCCCCTTGAATCCGGTCTCGGCACAGTTTCCGCAGCCCTTCCCCCGGATGGGGGTGAAGCCTTGAATCTCTTCGTCTCGAAGGCCCGCTTCCTTCATCGCTTCCGCGGTGACCTCGGCATCCGGGGCCTTGCACTCGCCGCAGATGCGGCGCGCGAGCCGTTGCGCGAGCACGGCGTTGACGCTGCTCGACACGAGGAACGGCTCGATTCCCATGTTGAGCAGACGGTTGATGGTGCTCGGGGCATCGTTGGTGTGCAGAGTCGAGAGCACCATGTGACCGGTGAGTGCGGCCTTGATCGCGATCTCGGCTGTCTCGAAGTCGCGAATCTCACCCACCATGATAATGTCGGGATCCTGCCGTAGGAAGGAGCGTAGAGCAGCTGCGAAGTTGAAGCCGATGCCGTCCTTCATCTGGACCTGGTTGATCCCCGTCAGATTGAACTCGACCGGGTCTTCGGCGGTGGAGATGTTCTCGGAGGTCTTGTTGAGCTCCGAGAGCGCGGAATAGAGCGTCGTTGTCTTACCCGAACCCGTCGGCCCCGTGACCAGCACCATTCCGTAGGGCTGGTGGATCGCGTGTTTGAAGTCGCCCAGCTGCTTCTCCTCGAAGCCGAGCTTGGTCATGTCGAGCTGCAGGTTTCCCTTGTCGAGAAGGCGCAAGCAGATCTTCTCGCCGAACAAGGTAGGCAGGACGGACACGCGATAGTCCATCTCTTGGCTCTTTCCGAGCTTGAGCTTGATGCGGCCGTCCTGCGGTAGTCGTCGCTCGGCGATGTCCAGGTCCGCCATGATCTTGATGCGCGACGTGAGTGGATTGCGCAGCTTGCGGGGCGGCTTCATGACCTCGTAGAGGACACCGTCGATGCGGTAGCGGACGCGGAAGTCCTTCTCGTACGGCTCGATGTGGATGTCCGAGCAGTTCTTCTTGATGGCGTCCGTCAGGATCAGGTTGACGAGTTTGACGACGGGCGCATCCTCGGCCGCCTTGACGTCGGACCCATCCGCATCGACTTCCTCTCCGACGACCTCGAAGTCTTCGTCGTCGAAGCCCTCCATCACCTCGTCGAGAGAGGTGCCGGTGTCGTAGTAGCGCTCGATCGCGCGCCGGATCGCCTCTTCGGCGGAGACGACCACCTCGACGTTGTAGCCGGTCAGGAACTTGACGTCGTCGATGGCGAAGATGTTGGATGGGTCGGCGGTCGCGATGATCAGGGTCGAGCCCGCGCGATTCACCGGCATGATCGTGTGCTTCTGTGCCACGTCTTCGGGAATCAGGCTGACCACCTCGGCGTCGATCTCGAATTCGTCGAGATTGATGCTGGGCACGCCGTACTTCTGGGAGACGGCCTCGGCCAGCTCCGCTTCTTCGACGAGCCCCATGCGCGTCAAGGTCAGCCCGACCCGACTGCCGGTTTCCTTGGCCTCGGCCTTTGCGCGCTCCAGGTCTTCTGCAGAAAGCAGTGCCTTCTGTACCAGGAGCTCACCAATACGGTCGCTCACGCACCCCTCCGCTCCGCCCTCACTCAGGGCCTAGGAATCGTCGTGGTCCCGGCTCAGTATCGGAGGCTCGACAGAGGGGCTTTACCCGCGCTGGCCTCGGGGCGCAGCTCTGTCCCGAGGTGTGCGAGAGGCGGTGGCGCCGAGCGGCGCTGCGATCGGGTCAGAGTTGGGCGCGAGCGGCCTCAACGTCACGTGCGATCTGGGCGCGCAGCGCATCGGGGCCTGGGAAGCGTTTCTCGGCGCGCAGCCGCGTGTGGAACTCGACGGAGATGCGTCGGTCGTAGATGTCGGCGTCGAAGTCGAGCAGGTGTGTCTCACAAAGCGTCTGGTCGGTGTCGAACGTCGGCCGGGTGCCGATATTGGTCACTGCGGGATAGGAGGTCGCGCCGGGACGACCCTTTTCGAGGAAGGACACCCGAGTGGCATAGACACCGCGGGCGGGCAGCAGCTCGTTGTCGGGCGCCAGGTTGGCGGTGGGAAAGCCCAGCTCGCGCCCGCGCCGGTCCCCCTGCATGACGGCGCCCCATACAGAGTATGGACGGCCGAGGCAGCGGTGGACCTCCTCGACGGCCCCCTCCTGGAGCAGACTGCGGATGCGTGTGCTCGAGACGTCGACGCCGCCCTCCAGTACCTGCGCGATGATGTCCACCTGGATGCCCAGCGCGGGCAGCTCGCGCCGCAGGGTTTCGTCCGTGCCGCTGCGCCCGCGCCCGAAGCGAAAGTCTCGTCCGACGACCACTTCGGCAGGTGCGAGGCTCTTCACGAGCACATCTCGGATGAACGCTTCCGCCGAGAGACTCGCGAGCTCCGCTGTGAAAGGTTCCACCACCAGCGCATCGATGCCGCGCTCGGAGAGGGCCCAGGCCAGCTGCTCGCGCGACATCAGGCGCGGCAGGTGAATGCCAGGCTGCAGCACGCGCTTGGGATGGCGATCGAAGGTGTAAACTGCGGTTGAGCGGCCCTGGGAGCGGCCTCGCTCCAGGACCTCTCGGAGCAGGGCCTCGTGGCCGAGATGGATCCCGTCGAAGTTGCCGATCGTGAGGATACAGCCGCGGGTCTTCCCGCCAACCCGCTCCGCTCCGGCAAATTCCTCCATGCGGAGTTGTTTAGGGTCTCGCGCGATCCGTTGCAACGTTCGGGCGGACCTTTATCCTCTCGTCGTGTCCATCATATCCCGCTACCTGGCCCGAGAGTTCTTGATCGCGATGTTCGGTGTGCTGAGCGGCCTGATCCTGGTCTGGGTCGCCGCCGATACCCTCCTGCATATCGAGGACTTCCAGTCCGGGGCCTGGACGGCGCTGCGCAACGCCCTGCTGCGCTCGCTGGAGCTGCTGCCTCTGGGCGTGCCCACGGCGTGTGGAATCGGTGTGATCTTCAGCCTGTCGCGTGCGACACGGCATCTCGAGATCACGGCGCTCCGCTGTGGCGGGATCCGGCTTCGCAAGGCGCTGGTGCCGATCTTGATCCTGAGTGTACTGATCGCAGTCGGACAGGCCTTCTTCCAGGATCGGGTACTGATTCCTGCCAAGCTACAGGTCGCGGGAGCGGAGGAGCCAGAGGAGGAAGAGCGTCCACGAATGGTGGGCGACCGCTGGTGGTATGTGTCGGACGAGTGGATGTTTTCGGCCAGCGATTTCGATGCCCGCGATCGTCGCCTGGTCGATGTGACGGTGTTCCGCTTCGACGCGGAGCATGCGGTCGATCGCCGGCTCGACGCTGAAGGCGCCCTCTACCTGGGTGAGGGGCAGTGGCGCTTCTTCAACGTGCTCGATCAGAGCTTCTCGGACGACGGTCTGCGCGATCTCCGACGCTTCGAGAAGCTGGCGTTGAACCTGGGTGTGGATCTGACCTCGGCGGTCCTGCGCGACGCGACTGGACGAGCCATGCCGGAGTTCATGACGGTCAACGGGCTGGCCGAAGCCGCGGCAGAGGCGTCGCGCCCCGATGAGATTCGGACGCTCGAGAGCTCGTACCACGCCCGCTTGGCGCTTCCGCTCTCGGTGGTGATTCTCGTGCTGCTCATGCTGCCCGAGGGTCTGCTGGGCAACGATCGCGATGATGCCTCGCTCCCGAAAGCCCTGCTGCGAGCCCTGGCTCTGATGACGGCCTTCTGGGCCATCTGGACTCTGGCCAGGCTCGCGAGCCAGCGCCCGATCGGTCCGACTCCCGCGCTGCCCATTTGGGGCACGATGCTGGCCCTGCTCGCCTATGCGTCCTGGCGCTTCCGGCTGATCAAGGAGTAGTCGGAAGCGGCACCGCATTGGCCGGTGCGGCCGGAGCCGAAGACCCGCTCGGCGCCTCCCCCTCCTGGAAGAGGTAGCGTAGGAATGGATCGTCGGGTGAGAGCACCAAGGTGGTCTTCTCGTCGAGCGACTTGCGGTAGGCCTCTAGACTTCGCACGAAGCGATAGAACTCGCGATCCTGGTCGAAAGCCTCCGCATAGATCGCGGCCGCACGGGCGTCGCCTTCGCCCTGCAGCCGAGCGGCTTCACCTCGCGCCCGTGCCAGCTCGATCTCGGCATCGCGATCCGCCCCTGCCCGGATCTCGCGAGCCTGCTCTTCGCCCTCGGCACGGAGCTTCTTCGCGAGCCGCTCGCGATCCTGCTTCATGCGGTCGAAGACTCGCTGTAGGGTGGTCGCGAGGAACTCGACCTGTCGGATGGTCACACCGAGCACCTCGATACCGATCTTGTCGAGCTCCTGGTCGCTCTTCTCCTGAATGCGTTCCGCGATCTCCTCGCGTGTCCCCGAGAGGAGGTCCCCCAGCGACCGCGTAGCGAGCTCGTTCCGGACCGCGTTGTAAGTCTTGTCGTCGATCAGCTTGAGCATCTCGCTCGGCTGCGTGTTTTCGAACAGCAGCCGGATATCTTCGATACGCCAGACGACGAAGTACCCGATCGAGACGTTGTCCTGCTCGAGATAGAGCTCGCGTGAGTCCGATTCGAAGCGCTGGATCCGGCGATCGAGTACGTCTACCTGGTGCAGAAAGGGCAGATGCAGATACAAGCTGGGTCCAACGAGCTGTGACTCCATCCAGGGAAACCAGGCAGGTTCGGGATCGCCGAGCAGGGTCCGGAACGCGATGTATCGCTCCTCCAGAATGCGGATCGATGTGGCGGCGACGAGTGCGCAGAGACCGAGCACGACGATGAGGAAGCGCTTCATCCGCTCAACGCTCCTGGGTGCGTCGGCCGAGAGGCAGATAGGGCATCACGCGCTCGCCGCTCCCATCTTGCATGATGATCTTGTCTGCGCGGGGCAGCACCGTCTCGAGCGTCTCGATGTAGAGTCTTGCGCGAGTGACCTCGGGAGACTTGCGATATTCCCCGAGCAATGAGGTGAAGCGGCTCGCCTCGCCCTTCGCTTGGAGCACCTTCGAGTCGCGATAGGCTTGTGCTTCGGCGACCAGGCGCTGCGCCTCGCCGCGCGCGCGCGGGACCACCTCGTCGCGGTAGGTCTGTGCCTCGAGCTGGAGCCGCTCCTTGTCCTGCAAGGCACTGGTGACGTCCCGGAACGCCTCGCGGACAGGTTCCGGAGGATACACGTCCTGCAAGCGCAGGCTGAGGACGCGAATCCCGAGTGCGGAGGAAGCCTCGCCGTCCAATCGTGGGGTATACGCGCGCAGCAGCTCCTCGATCCGCTTCTCCGCATCTGCCTGGACCAGCCCGCGTGCTTCGCGCAGGACCGCGTCGACGGTGCGTTGGGCGACGGCTTCGCGTACGGCCGCGCGCGCCACGTCGCGAATGGTTCCGCGTGCATCTCGCACGCTCAGACGGAACGTGCGTAGATCCACGATGTCGTACTCGAGCACGAACTCGACGTCCACCAGGTTTGCATCCCCGGTCAACATGCGCCGTTCGTTGGGGTCATCTTCGTACTCGAGGGGATCCACTTCAGACTCACTGGTCGGGTCGGCGGCCTTCTCGCTCGGAGCGCGCGTGCGGTAGCCGAACTCCATGCGCTGGTTCTTTACCCAGGCGCGCTCCAGTGTCTCCACACCGGGGAAGTAGACGTGCGGTCCGGCATTCAACGTCCTCACATATCGGCCGAGCCGCAGGACGATCGCCTGCTCGCCGGGCAGGATCTGAACGGTGCCGAGCCACAAGTAGAGCCCTGCCAGACCCAACAGAATCAGTAGGAAGAGGAGTCCGCCAGCCAATCTAAACGCCCGCCCGACGCGCTGCTTGAAGGAGGGTTTGGAGGTGGGTGGCGCGGACGGCCCCTCGGTCGGCGGGGAATCCGGCACGTCGGCTTCACTCACCCGTTGCTCCTTCGCTCCGTGCGCGTTCCTCCTTCGTGAGCGCTCGCCGCCGCTGCTCCTCGATGGTACGGCCGGCAGCAAGGATCGGCTCGACGAGCTCGATCGGCAGCGGGAAGAGTATGGTCGAGTTGTGCTCGGCCGCGATGTCGGTGAGCGTCTGGAGATAGCGGAGCTGAAGCGTGTAGGGAGACTGTGCCATGATGTCCGAGGCGTCGCGCAAGCGTTCCGAAGCCTGGTGCTCGCCCTCGGCGTGGATCACCTTGGCTCGCCGTTCGCGCTCTGCCTCTGCCTGCCGGGCCATGGCTCGCTGCATGTCCCCCGGCAGGTCGATGTGCTTGATCTCGACCGCGCGCACCTTGACTCCCCAGCGGTCGGTGTCCTCGTCCAAGCGCGCCTGTAGCTCGCGGTTCAGGTTCTCGCGCTCGGAGAGCAATCCGTCGAGCTCCTGCTCACCGCAGACGCTCCGCAGGGTGGTCTGGGCCAGCTGCGAAGTGGCGTAGAGAAAGCGCTCGACTCGGATCACGGCGTGCTCTGCATGTACGACGCGGAAGTAGATCACCGCGTTGACCTTCACCGAGACGTTGTCGCGCGTGATGACGTCCTGAGAGGGAACATCGAGCACGACCTCGCGTAGGTCGACCCGTGTGATGCGGTCGATCAACGGAATCACGATGACGAGTCCAGGCCCCTTCACACCCACGAAGCGTCCCAAACGAAACAGGACGGCGCGCTCGTACTCCTGCAGGATCTTGATCGCGAACATGAGGAAGAGCACGATGACCAACCCAACAGCCAACACGACCGGCACTATGCTTCCTCCTTGTTTTTCACGGGAGCCACCGAGACGACCAGGTCGTGCACCGCGACGATGCGGACGCGGGTGCCCGGCTCGATGGGCTCGGCCGCCTCAGCGTTCCACAGCTCGCCCTGCAGCTTGATCCGGCCGCGAGGGTCGATCCGTGACTCGACGACGGCGGTCTGCCCAACCAGGCCCTCTGGACCGGAGCCTGCGAACACGGGTAGGAACAGGCTCCGCGAGACCAGGAACACCATGACTCCGCCCAGGGCGACCATCGCCAATACGATCGGAAAGATCACTTTCCAGAACGAGGGTGCCAGGCCGGCCAGCTCGGGGACATCGAAGAGTAGATAACCTCCGAAGCCCAAGGTGCACGCTCCGATGGTGAAGAGGACGCCGAACGTCGGCGTGAACGCCTCACTCCCCATGAAGACGACGCCGAGCAGGATCAGGGCGACTCCCCAGGGATTGAAGGGCACCCACTGGAATGCGAAGACTGCGAGTACGAGGCACAGCGCGCCGCCGATGCCGGGCAGGATCCCGCCTGGGTTCGTGAACTCGACGTACAGGCCTCCGAGTCCCAGCATCAACAGGCCGAGCGCGACGACCGGGCTGGTGAGGAACGCGAGCATCCGTTCTTCGAGCGTCATCTCCAGGCGCTCCAGCTCGTAGTCCAAAAGCTGGAGCTTGCGCGTCTCCGACCCGACGCGCACCTCGCGGCCATCTACCTTGCGGAGCAGGTCGTCGAGGTCCTGCGCCAGCAGGTCGACGACGTTCTTCTCGACGGCCTCGGTCGCTCCGACGGCGATCGAGTCTCGCACTGCGTTGATGGCGAACTCTACGTTTCGCCCGCGCTCCTGTGCGATCGACTCGGCGAACGCGATCGTCATGTTCTCGATTTTCTGACCGATGAAGTTCTTTCGCTCGCGTGGTGGATCGTCCGACTCCTCGTCGGAATCCTCGCTGGGAAGCGGCGGTAGGGGGCCTCCGGGGTCCTGGCCACCGAGCCCGACGGGATGCGCGGCCCCGATCGTCGTGCCGGGCGCCATCGCGGCCACGTGGCCCGCGAGCGTGATGAACGTGCCCGCAGAGGCCGCCCAAGCACCGCGCGGAGAGACGAACACGATCACCGGCACCTGCGCGTTCAGGATGCTCGAGACGATGCGTTTGGTCGCCTCCAGCTCGCCGCCCGGCGTATCGAGTTCGAGCACGAAGGCCTCCCCGCTCTCGGAGGCCGCGCGCTCGATGGAAAGCTGCAAGAAGTCCGCCGTCCCCGAGGTGATGGCGCCATCGATTCTCGCCACGTACACCGTTCCCGCATGGGCGCTGGCCGCAGCGAGCAGCATCAGGATCGAGACGAGCGTGTGAATTCCGGCCCGTAGGCTACGTGCCGAGCTCATGCAGTGCGCAGCTCCGTGATGCGATCGAGGATCTGGCGCGCTACATCGGCCTTGGATGCCTCGGGGACCGCTCTCCGGTCCTGAGGCTGGGGTCCGATGATCCAGACTTCGTTGCGATCCGAGTCGAAGCCGATCTCGGGGCGAGAGACGTCGTTGGCCACGATCAAATCGTACCGCTTGCGTTCCAGCTTGTCCGTGGCGTTCTCGATCAGGTCCCGCGTCTCGGCCGCGAATCCGACGACGATCCGATTTCCCTTCCGAGCAGCCACCTCCGCCGAGATGTCGGGATTTGCAACCAGCTCGAGGGACAGCTCGGGGTGCCCCGCCCGCTTGATCTTCTGTGCGGAGGCGCGTTCCACCCGATAGTCCGCGACTGCGGCGGCCTTGATGACCACGTCGGCGCGCGGCAGGGCCGAGAGCACGGCGTCACGCATCTCGAGGGCCGTGGCTACGTCGATCCGTTGAACTCCGTGCGGTGTAGGAAGGCTCACCGGCCCCGCCACCAGGATCACCTCCGCCCCTCGTCGAGCGGCCTCTGCGGCCAAGGCGAACCCCATCTTTCCGGACGAGCGGTTCGTGATGACGCGAACGGGATCGATGGGCTCCGCCGTGGGCCCCGCCGTGATCAGGACGACATGGTCGGCGAAGTCCTTCGGGCTCTGCGCTCGCTCGACCTCGGAGACGATGACCTCCAGATCGATCAAGCGCCCTTCTCCGGTCCACCCGCAGGCCAGCTCGCCGACCCCGGGCCCAACCAAGATGGCCCCTCGCTTCTGGAGCAGGTCGAGGTTCTGTTGGGTCGCCGGATGCTGGTACATGTTCACGTTCATCGCGGGTGCCAGCACCAGCTTTGCGTGCGTGGCCAGGATCAACGTGCTCAGCAGGTCATCGGCCATCCCGTGGGCGAGCCGCGCCAGGGAATGTGCCGTCGCCGGAGCCACCAGAACGACCTCGGCCCAGTCCGCGAGCTCGATGTGTGAAATCTCTGCTTCGGCCTGTGGATCGAACAGATCCTGACGGACCGGGTGGCCGCTCACCGCGGTCAGGGCGTCGGGGGCGACGAAGCGCGAGGCATTGCGTGTCATCACGACCCGAACCTCGCACCCGCGCGCGCGCAGCATGCGCACGAGCTCGCATGCCTTGTATGCGGCGATGCCGCCGGTGATTCCCAGGATCACTCGGCTCAACTCGTCCCCCCCTCTCCTGATTCGGCGTCCCTGCTCATCCCTGGAAGATTTCCCTTTGAAACCAGAGACTTGACCGACAGTAGCCAGGCCGTGAATGGGTGTCAAACCGGCTGAGGCTCGGCAGTGTTCGGTCGCTGTCCCTCCGCTTCTCGCGCTGGCCACGCATGCCGCTGCTCGGGTGAAGACCGATCAAGCCGGGGTCGTCCAACCCGAAGAGAAGAATCAGGGAAGAAGTCGCACGCGGAGACCGGATCGATTGGAGACCCAGAGCGCATTCATGGCCACGGCGGCTGCAGCCGTCCTTTGGGTAGCCATCGTGCGCGAACGACGCGACCCTGCGGCACTGCTCTTTGCTGCGCTCACCTGTGGTTTCGGGGTCTGGAGCTTCGCGCTAGCTACGCGGATCGAGTCTCTCGCCCAGGGGAGCTTGATCGCCTTGGGCTCCCTGACCTTGCTGAGCTCGCTCAAGTTCGCAGATCGATCCCTGTCACTTCCGGACAAGCGCGTCGCCGCTGCGATCGCTGTGCCCGCACTGCTGTCTGCGTTGCTCATCAGCGGGCGAGTGAGCGAACCGCTACAGTCTGGCTTGACGTGTGCGTGGGTCGGGCTGGGGCTCATCCTCGGATCGCGGGAGCTCGGACGCGCAGGGCGCGAGGTGGCGCAGGGCGACTCTCCGGACGCCACCCGGCTCCGCTATCTGGCGGTTGCGCAGCGCATCGTGCTCGCCGCGATCGTTGTCGACGTGCTCGCTTGGCAGCTCGAAAAGCCACGCAGCGCCGTCCTGATCGCCTCCCTATTTTACCTATACGCTGGCTTTCTCCATCTGGCTCGCATTCGAGTCAAGGACCTGCGACAGCTGATGGGGAATACCGTTGCGCTGACGCTCCTGGCGGCGGGACTCGCCGGCACATTCGCCACTCTCTGGCTCTGGGTGGGAACGCGCCTCGACGCGTTCGTGTTCAATGCATTCGTCGCGTCCTTCGTGCTGCTGCTGTTTCTCGAGCCCGCGAAGGTGCGCATCCAGTCCCTGATGGACCGGTACTTCGTCGCGGGGCGACTCGCGCTCGAACGCGCGTTCACTCCGCTGCTGGAGCGCCTCCCCCACATCCTGACCCTGGATGAGTTTCTGCGCGAGGTGCTCGATGCGGCGGAGGCCACCGGCCGACTGCGCGCCTCGGCCATCTATCTCCGCGATGACCCGCATGTCGGCTTCCAGCCCGTAGGCAGCTTCGGGCTGCCGGCGCGACGACGCGTCCATCTGATTCGGGCTCCGGCATGGGCCTCCGTACTCGAGAGCGGTTCGGTGCTCACGCGCGAGGACCTCGAGAAGTCGTGCGAGAACCCGCGCCCGGGTGAGGAACCCGCGACCCTGCGTGCCCTCGCGCGCACGATTCAGGAGCTGGACGCTCAGCTGGTCCTGCCTCTCCGATCGTCAGAGCATCTCGTTGGCTTTTGGACCTTGACGGACGCGAGCGAACGCGAACCCTTCTCGAGTACGGAGATCCAGTTCCTTAGCCAGGTCGCCCAGCGTATGGGGTCGACCATCGAGAACACGAAGACGTTCGAGCGAGTCAGGGCGCGCGATCGGTTCGCGATGCTCGGTGAGATGTCAGCCGGCCTTGCCCACGAGATCCGGAATCCGCTGGCGACGATCCGCGGCTCCGTCGCGTTGCTCGACGACCCGGATCCCCAGGCCTCCGCAGAAATGCGTAAGGTAATGATCGAGGAGATCGACCGACTCGACCGGCTCGTCG
Source organism: Pseudomonadota bacterium (assembly GCA_003247575.1). Taxonomy (GTDB): domain Bacteria; phylum Myxococcota_A; class UBA9160; order SZUA-336; family SZUA-336; genus SZUA-336. The sequence goes on along the minus strand of QJZC01000002.1, from coordinate 32,104 downwards.
ACACTTTTCTGAACTACGCTCAGCCTGCCACGGACCACTCGACGATCACCAACCTGCCCGATCTGGTCCGGGGATGCATCCGTCAGGTGATGCGCGGTCAGACCGCGAGTGGGATTCAGCTCGAGCTCGACTGCCCTCTCGACCTGCCCGCCGTGACCGCGAACGCGCATCAGCTGGAGCGCGTGATCCACAACGTCCTCCAGAATGCCCTCGAGGCTCTCGATGGGCGCGGCGATATCGCGGTGCGCGTGCGCTGTGTCGAGAGTGACGAGCGTCCGAACGTAGAGATCCTGGTGAGCGATTCCGGCCCCGGTCTGGACGAGGCGACACTCGAGCGCGCCTTCATCCCGTTCTTCACCACGAAGCATGCCGGCACCGGATTGGGGCTACCGCTCTGCGAGCGTCTGATGCGTGCGCAGGGAGGCGCGATTCATCTGAGCTCGAAGCCAGGGGAACGCACCGAGGTCCGGATCCAGATTCCCGCAGCGAACGGAGCGCCCACGCCCGAGGATCCGCCCGGCTCCAGTGAGGCGCACGCGTGAAGCAGCAGGAGTGCGTCCTGATCGTCGACGACGAGCCCAACATGCTGCGCGTGCTGCGTGGGCTGCTGCGTCGCGAAGGCTATCTAACCTATGAGGCGTCGAACGGCGAACGTGCGCTCGAGCTCCTGGATGATCATCCAGTGGACGCGATTCTGAGCGACTTCAAGATGCCCCATATGAATGGCTTGGAGCTACTGCACGCGGTCCAGCGTCGCCAGCTCCAGATTCCGGTGATTCTCCTCACGGCCCACGGGACGATCGGGGGAGCGGTCGAAGCTCTCAAGCAGGGAGCCTTCGACTACCTGACCAAACCGTTCGATCCAGACGAGATTCACCAGATCGTCGCCAAAGCCGTGCGTACGCACGCCCTGCAGAAGCGCGAGGCGCGCGTGGCGGACCCTCAGAATCCGGACCAGCTGTTGCTCGGAGAGAGCTCACGCTTGCGCGAGGTCAAGCGAGTGATCGAACGTGTCGCCCGCACTCCGGCCACGGTTCTGATTACGGGGGAGTCGGGAACGGGCAAGGAGCTCGTAGCGCGGAGCCTGCACCTCCAGAGCACGCGTGCGCGCGAAGCGTTCGTAAAGATCAACTGCGCAGCGATCCCGGAGGGGCTGCTCGAGAGCGAGCTCTTCGGACACGAGAAGGGTGCCTTCACCGGGGCGGCCCGTCGCAAGATGGGCCGCTTCGAACTGGCGCACGGCGGGACATTGTTTCTCGATGAGATCGGTGAGATGCCACTGGCCTCTCAGCCGAAGCTGCTGCGCGTTCTCCAAGACGGACGTTTCTACCATGTGGGCGGAACGCATACGATCGAGGTCGACGTGCGCCTCATCGCGGCGACCAATCGAGATCTGGAACGGGAGGTGGCGAAGGGGCGCTTTCGCGAGGATCTCTTCTATCGCTTGAATGTTTTACCCATCCGCTTGCCGCCTCTGCGCGAGCGTCGCGAGGACATTCCGGTACTCGCGCGTAGCTTCGCGGCGCGCTTCGGCGTGCAACATCGTGGCGTCGCCTGCATTCTGACAGCGGAGGCCGAAGCCTCACTCTGTAGCTACTCCTGGCCAGGGAACATTCGCGAGCTCGAGAACACCATCGAGCGCGCGGTCCTGCTCGCCGAGGATACCGAGCTGCGTGCGGGTGACCTGCCTGTCCAGCTCGCTCCAGCTCGAGCTCGCGGGCCCGGCAACGCGTTGCTGAGAGATCGCGTGCGGCACGAAACTCGTCGAATCGAACGCGAAGCCATTCAGGAGGCGCTACGTGTAACGGACGGAAACGTTACGCAGGCCGCGCGCCAGCTCGGGCTCTCGCGGCGTGGCCTCCAGCTCAAGATGAAGGAGCTGGACATCGAACGTCCGTAGGCCGCTGCTCAATCTCCGCCTCCGAGCTTCGCGCGCAGCTGAGCCTCGACCTGTTTGGGAACGAACGCACTGACGTCACCGCCGAAGCGTACGATCTCGCGCAGTCGTGAAGAGCTCACATAGAACCACTTTGCACTGGTCATCAGGAAGACAGTCTCGATATCTGGGTAGAGATGAGAGTTCATCATGGCCATCTCGAACTCGAACTCGAAGTCGGTCAAGGCGCGCAGCCCACGGATGACTATCTGTGCCCCACGCTCCCGCGCGTAGTCCACGGTGAGCAGTCCTTCATTGGTATCCACACGCACGTTCGCTTGGTCCTTCACGGCACTGCTGATCATCTCCAATCGCTCCTCGGTGTCGAATAGAGGCTGCTTAGCCACGTTGGTCGCGAGCGTCACGATGACCTCGTCGAACAGCCGCGAGGCTCGGCGGATGATGTCGATGTGCCCGTTGGTAATGGGGTCGAAGCTTCCCGTATAGACAGCGATGCGGCGCTCACTCATATCCTCTATCTCCCTCTTCCTCTGACGGCTCTCGCTTCAGTTCCAGATCGATGCGCTGATACACGTGGAATGTGGTCTGGCCATAGCGACGCGCCGCAATTCTGTGCAGGGCGTCTAGTTCTTGAGCAGAGGTTGATGTCTCGGGCCCACGAACTCGGCACTCGATGACGAGAACTCCCTCTCGAGTGAGGAGCGCATCCAGGTGGACTTTGCGCGCGAGCTCCCGCCAGTCGTCTTCATAAGGCGGATCCACTAACACAAGATGGTACGTTGCTCCATGGCCGATCAGGTTCTTCATGGCGCGCCGCGCCTCGGAAGCCACGACATGAGCTCGCGTATCGAGCCTCAGTGTCGCCAGATTGCGTCGCAGCGCGAGCAAGGCTGATCTGTCGCGCTCGACAAATGTCGCCTCGCGCGCGCCGCGCGACAGCGCTTCGATTCCCAGAGATCCCGTTCCCGCAAAGATGTCGAGGACGCGAGCATCGGGGAGGACGGGTGCTAGCCAATCGAAAAGTGCACTGCGAGCGCGCGCCGACGTAGGTCGAGTCAGACGCCCGTTGGGCGTGTGGAGAACCCGCCCTCTATGCTCGCCACCGGTGACCCGCATCACACCTGTACGTGGTTTCATAGCGTGATCTCGAGGTTAATCAGAAGCATGCGACTGACTCACGGTGCGCAGCGTAGGCGTTGAATGGGCTGCGTCGTTGCATTGTGACGGCAGCCGACTTGAAGCGTCACGCGCCATTCCATAAGATCCCGGCTCTCGCGATGACATGGCACGGTGTCTAGTGTTCCCCGTGCCACCCACTTGATCGTTTGACGTACGGCCATGGCTGGCCGAGCAACTAGACCGCAGCTCATCAGGTATCCCACCGGTGAGACGCGCTTCTGCCCCTGATCTTTGGGCGCTGTTGATGGAAGGAAGAACATGAGCATCCGGAAGACGTCCAAGCGAGCCTCCCGATCCAGTCGGACGACTTCGCGCACGTCGACTCGCGATACGGCATCCGGTCGGTCCACCCGCAACGGTCGGGTGACCCGTACGGTAATCGAAAGGCACAAGAGCCAGATTCCCGAGAGGCTTGCGCGAATTCGCGCTGATCGCTCGCAGCGCTCGTTCGCTCGCGAGCTGGGAGTCTTCCAGCAAAACGTCAATCGTTACGAGAACGGCACTACGCCGCACGCCGATTTTCTGATTACCTTGGCTGTGCAAGAGAACATCTCCCTCGACTGGCTGCTGCTCGGTCGAGGCAAGCCCAAGCCCAAGGCGGCCGGCTCGCGCGCGATCCGATAGTAGACGCGCTCGTTCGAGCGCCTTTGCGCTGTCCTGGCTCCTTCTCTGGCCGACTCGCCGGCCGATTCGCTGGAAGTGGAAGCCAGCTACACATCTCGAGGCCGGATCGGAGGTCTCGCAGCTTGAGCCGCGGCGGTGGCAGTTGCGCAGATACAAGCGCATCTGCCGCTCGCCGCGGCGTAACCCGCCTGTCATTTCATTAGTGGCACGCATATTGTAGTTGCCTCCGCGCCAGGAGGAGTAGCATGCGCATTATCCTGGCCCTGTTGGCGCTGAGCTTCAACGCAGCGGACAACTTCACGACCTATCGTTGTTTGCAACAGCCTGTCGCAGGCTTCGAGGTGTACGAGGCCAACCCGCTGGCCGCGTGGGGATTTCAGACGGTGGGCCTGGCGAATGGCCTCTGGCTCGAGATGGCTCTCTGCCTCGTCGCAGTCGGATTTCTACTTTCCTCTCGGATGCTCCCCCGCACGTTGACCACAGCCTTGCTCGTCGTGCTCGCGATCCTTCCAGCGGCCGCCGTAATCAACAACCTCACGGTGATGCAGGAGCTGGGAATCGGGCTCTTGGACTGACCACTGAATGCTTGCTTGTTAGCTGGCAAGTGTAGGGTTTGAAAGCGAGTTGCTCACGTCGAGAGTTCGCGAGGCGGCTCACTCACCCGGTTGGGAAGTCTCTGACTCGGTCGCAGCGGGCGTCTCGAGACCGTCGGGATCGAGGGTCTCTGGAGACCGAGTGGGCTCGATGCTCGCGAGCGTCGACACGAACTCGTCGATCGCGGCGTCGACGTCGAGCCGTCCTCCGCGCGCGCCGTTCACCAGGATGGCGAACGCGCGCAATCCCGCAGCGGTCGGCATGACACCGGAGAGTGACGAGACGCTGCGCAGGTGCCCCGTCTTGCCACGCACGGCTCGGGCGGGATCGTACTTGCGATCCTCGAGCGTGCCATCGCTTCCCCCGATGGGGAGCGAGGCGAGAAATTCGGGCCCCGAGCCCTGCTGGAGTACGGCATGCCGGATCAGGCGCGTGAGGGTCGCAGGAGAGACCCGGTTGCGCGGCGAAAGCCCCGAGCCATCGACGATGACGGTGCCCGCGTCGAGCAGCGACGCCTGCTCGAGGTAGTCGCGCATGATCTCCGCGCCGGCCCGCCAGCTCCCCGGCTCTCCGGTCCGCTCGGCGGCGAGTCCCTTGAGCAACTGCTCCGCGATGAAGTTATTGCTGTATTTGTTCATGTCTCGGACGATGTCGGCGAGACTCTCGCCCTCGAACCGCAGCAGCAACTCGGCATCCGTTGGCACGCGGCCGGTTCGCACCCCACCGCTGATACGAATCCCCTGGGTTTCGAGGACGGATCGGAGCAGCTCCGCTGCGTAGCGATCGGGCCGTGCGACGGAGCGCCAGTAGGTGCGCGGGCTCTGGCCGGCCCGCATGGCGCCCCGCACCTGAACGCGTTCGCCAGAGCCGTCCGGCAGCTCGCTCAGGTCCAGATCCAGGCGCCCGCGTCCAGGGATCGTGAGGGCTTCAGCTCGAACGCGGAAGTAAGCGATGGAGGGGACGACCGTTACGCGCGCCGGGGCCTGCGCGTCGCTCGCCGGACGGACGTCGATGCGGAAGCTGGAGTAGTTGACGGCGAACGCGCCGGTCGGGGCGTGATAGGCGCGGCGGGAGACCGGCGCCCAATCAGGATGGGTCCGCTGGGCATCGAACCAGCTCGAATCGATAGCGAGACCCCCTCGGATCTCGCGGATGCCCGCGAGGCGAATCTCCTGGGCCATGCGCCACAGCGACTCTGAAACCAGACTGGGGTCGCCACGCCCCACGATCCAGAGCGGCCCCTCGACGATGCCGCTGTCGGGCACCGGCTGGTCGGTAAGGAGCAAGGTCTCGAAGCGATGCGCAGGGCCCCAGCGAGCCAGCGACGTCGCGGCGATGAGCAACTTCTGGTTGGAGGCGGGCACCAGCGACTGGCTGCTGGCCCACTCGAGGATGCTCTCCCCGGACTCCAGATCGATCACCGCGACTCCGATGCGGGCGCCGCGCAGTGGACGCGCGCGCACGAACCGATCGAGTGCGGCTCGTTCTGCGCCGGATGCGGACTCCGGGGGCGCTGCGTCGGCCGCGTAGAGCGCCAGCGGCGAACTTCCGAGGAACGCGACCAGTGCGATGCCAATCAGTGTAGGGATCCAGCAGCGCCGGCGAAGCGCTTCGGGCAACCGCTCTACGGGTGCGTGCCGAGCGTCACCGATCCGAGTTGGGGATCTCTGATTCCGGCATCTCCGATCCGGGGATCGACGGATCTGAGCCAGGTCGAGGACGCGGCGGGCCCGGGCGAATCGATCTCTCATGACTCGCTAGCGTACGGAACGCGTGCTGGAGGCGTCCACTTTGCGAAGCCGGCGCGGGAGGGCATTCTGCAGGGGTGCAAAGCTCGACTCCACAAGAGATGGATCCCTCGGCGTCCGACCTGCCGGACGGCGCTTGGGAATGGCTGACTGCGCATGCTCCGGCGCCTCCGCAACGCTGCGTCGCCCTGGCGGGAGGCGCAGGGCGTCGTCGCTACTGGCGTGTGCATCTGCCAGGTGCGCGAACCTCCCTGCTCATGTGGGCGCTTTCCGAGGATCCGGCGATTTTACCGCCGGGCCTGCAGGCGACCAGCTCGGGGATTCCCTTCTTGGAGGTGGCCAGCTTTTTGGAGGCTCAGGGGGTTCCCGTCCCCCACATCTTCGCCTGGGACGTGCTCCGTCGCTTCGTACTGCTCGAGGACTTGGGTTCTACGCATGTCCTCGATCTCTCTGGAGAAGAGCGGCTGGCTGCGCACAGGGAAGCGATCGACCTGCTCGCCCGGGTGCACGCCATCACGCCTCCGGCGTCGCTCGAGAGTGCGCCACTGCCTTTCAAGCGCCAGTTCGACCGCGAGTGGCTCGCCTTCGAAGCCCGACTCTTCGTAGAGCTGCCGTTTCGGCCGGCGACCCGCCAGCGCGTCGAAGCCGCGCTCTCAGAGCTTTGTGAGAGGATCGCGCTGCTCCCGCGCGTCGTCTGTCTCCGGGACTACCAGAGTCAGAATCTGCTGGTAGATCCCCAGGGCCGGCTGCGGGTGATCGATTTTCAGGACGCCCTCATGGCGGCAGCCGCGCTCGATCTCGCCTCGCTGCTCTGGGACTCCTACCTACGCATTCCCGCTACGCAGCGACAGGAGCTACTCGAGCGGTATTCGGCTGTTGCGCCGCGGCCTGTCGCAGCGGACGAACTCGCGTTGCTTGCCGTCCACAGGAAGTGCAAGGACCTATCGCGCTATCTCCGTGTGCTGGAGCGGGGCGGTCCCGAGCTGTACCGCACTGCGAAGCAGAATGCGCTCGAGGCAATTCGCACCTCGCTAGCAGAACTACCCCCCGATTTGTCTGGAGTAGCCGAACCGATCGATTCCGCGCTGCGAGAGCTCGCGCAGTGAATGCGATGATCCTGGCGGCGGGGCTCGGCACGCGGATGGCCCCGCTCACGCAGCTGCATCCGAAGCCGGTGCTCCCAGTGCTGGGAGAACCGATGTTACTGGGCATGATCCGGGAACTCGCGCGTCAGGGGGTCGAGCGCGTGGTCGTCAACGCCCACGCCTTTCCCAAGCAAATCGAAGACTGCGTGGCCGCGAGTCCGATTCCCGTGGACGTGAGCGAGGAGCCGACCTTGCTTGGCAGTGCTGGCGGCATCTATGCGGTTCGGAAGCTCCTGGTCTCGTCTGACCCCTTCCTGGTATTGAATGCAGACATGCGAATCGACTTCGATCTCGAGACCTTGCACGCCGAACACTGCCAGTCTGGCGCGCTCGCGACCTTGCTGCTCAGGGATGACGCAAGAAAAACTGAGTTCGGGACGATCGGTTACACCAGCACGGGCGCGATGTGTAGGATTACAGATCGGGCATGCATCGCCAACGAGAGCAATAGCGGTCTATTCACGGGCGTTCAGATCATGGAACCGAGTATCTTCGATTACTTCCCGCAAGGCGGAGTCTCACTGCTCATGCGAGACGTCTACGTGCCGCTACTTCGAGGGGGGCATCCGCTCGGCACCCAGCTTCAGGACGACTCTCGGGAATGGTGGCCGATCGGTACGCCGCGCGAGCTGCTCGATGTCAACCTGCGGGTCTTAGCCGACATGGAGTGTGAAGCAGTTCACACGGACTCGCGCTCAAGGGTAGAGGGCACCATTCACGGTCCAGCCTGGATCGATGCAGATGTCTATGTGCCCGCGTCTACAGAGATAGGGCCAAACGTCGTGGTCGGTGCGCGCACCGAGATTCCCGAGGACTTTCGAGCGAGAGACAGCGTGTTTCTGGCAGACTCTCGTCCCCGAGCTGGCGCGCGCATCGAGCGTGCGATCGCATTCGGTCGAGAGGTGTGGCGAGATGCTTGAGGTCTTCTTCATAGGAACCGGCGATGCCTTCTGTAGCGGAGGTCGGCGCAACAGCGCGATTCTGCTGCGTGACGGCAGTCGGACACTTCTGCTCGACTGTGGGCCGACGACCCTGCAGGGGCTTCAGGATCTAGGAATCGATCCGCGCGATATCGATGCGATCGCAATCAGTCACTTTCATGGTGACCATGCGGGGGGCACCTCGTTCCTGCTCCTCGACTTTCTCTTCGAGCATGCGCGCTCTCGCCCGCTCGAGATTATCGGGCCACCCGGGATCCAGGAGTTCGTCACGAGGTCGAGCGAACACTTTCACTTCAATGTAGACGTGAAGCGTGGCTACCGTCTGGCGTATCGCGAGTTCGACTGTGGGAGCAAGCTCGAAACGAATGGCTTCAGTCTCCTGCCGATCCCTGCGCTACATCATCCCGAGACACGCCCCCACATGCTTCGGATCCAAGCTCAAACCCGTTCGGTCTTCTTCACCGGTGACACTGGCTGGCACGACACATTTCCAGGTCACGTGGGGGACGTGGATCTACTGATCTCGGAGTGCACGCTCCTCGAGGACGGGTTCGAGTACCACATCAGCCACGAACGAATGCGTGCAGAGCGTGCCCGCTTCGACGCGCGGCGCATCGTGCTCACGCACCTCGGCAGCCAAGTGCTCGAGGAGATGGACTCGATCGAGTTCGACACCGCCGACGATGGAATGAAGCTCGAGGTCTGAGCCCGGGCTTCAGCTCTGCGCCCGCGGCGGGGTCAGACTGCCGAGCACCATCGGGCGTTCCGCCCCCGTGACGTTCGGGAGGTTGCTCGGGACGCCGCGTAGCGAGCACCATCCCATGAGCGCGAAGGCCATCGCTTCGAGTGCCTCATGTGGAAACCCGTAGGCCGCGGTCGACTCCACCGGGGTCGGGGCGAGCGACCGTTCGAGCCGCGCTCGCAGCTCCAGGTTGGCGAGCCCCCCTCCGTAGACGATCCAGCGATCGACACAGCCTGGAAAGAATCGCTTTGCGGCATCCACGATGCTCTGAACCGTCAGCTCGGTCAAGGTCGAGAAGAGGTCGTCGAGGTTGCCTCCGGTAGCCTGCACACCGAGTCGGGCTCGCTCGAAGAATTCGGCCCCGAAGTACTCGTGCCCGGTGCTCTTCGGCGGTGGGCGCCTGAAGTAGGGATCGCGCAGGAGCTCTTCGACCACGGCCTCCACGACCCTGCCGGAGCCCGCCCGGGCTCCATCGCGATCGCAGTGCTCGCGGCCTTGGCTGGCGAAACGCGCCGCGCGATCCAGTAGTGCGTTGCCTGGCCCTGGATCGAATCCCACGGCCGCGCGCGGATCGGTGCCTGGCAGGTAGGTCACGTTGGTGAAGCCACCTAGGTTGAGTACCGCGCGTCTCTCCCGTGGAGAGCTCAAGCAGATGGCGTGCATCCAGGGCGTGAGCGGTGCGCCCTGGCCGCCTGCAGCGAGGTCGGCGGAGCGAAAGTCGTGGATGACCTGCACTCCCGTTCTCGCATGCAGCACGTGCGGGGAGCCCAGCTGGAGCGATCCACGATGCTTGCTGTCGGGAAAGTGACCGATCGTCTGACCATGCGACGCGATCCCCTCGACCTCCGCTAGCGCGATCCCGCCACAGTTCGCGACGGCCGCCGCGGCCTTCGCCAACCTCTCGCCGAGCTCGACGTCGAGCGCGACCCACTCGCGCGCAGCCAGGGAACAGGTGCTCGCAACCTCGATCCGCTCGCGGAGGTGCGCTGGCATCGGTACCTCGAGCGCGGCTCGGAGCTTGAGCTGGATCGGGCCCGGGCGGATCTCGACCAACGCGGCGTCGATGGCGTCGCATGAGGTTCCCGAGAGCAACCCGATCCAGAGAGCCGGGTTCACCTGCGGGTCGGGATCCTGCTGCGTGTCCGGCTCTCCTGCGGGGCCTGCGGGGAGAGCTTCGCTGCCCGCTTCACGTGGAGACCCCGCAGTGTCCTGGCTCGACCCCTTGCGTCCCACCCTGTCGTCGCTTTCCTCGCAGCTAGGTCAGTTGCCGGAGACCGAGTCGTGCCGCGAGGGCGGCTCCTCGAGCGTGTCGATGACCGGCCGCAGCGGCGGGTCACTCTCGGCGCAGAACTGGCGAACCTCTGCCAAGAGCGCCGGACTCGGCTCGACAAAGCGTAGCCCCATTCCTGGGGTCGGACCATTGCGCCCCTTGTAGCCGCGTGTCCAGATGACCTCGACTGGGACGCGTTCGAGCGGGCTCGGTCTACCGGGAAGCCGGAGGCAGACGCTCAGGACGGTTCCGGTCGGGCGTGGACAGGCGCATTGGACGAAGACTCCCGTTTCCGAGACGTTCTCCAGGTATCCGAGAAAGCGGCGCTGCTCGGCGTCCTCTCGATGGGACTCCACGGGCAACGGAATACGCAAGCGTCGACGCGGTGAGGGGGAGACTTCCATGCAATCCAGGCATCGGTCGCCGGAAGCGGAAGCTTGAACCCTCTGCGACAGAAGAGCTCACTGAGGATCAACGGTGAATTGACAGCCCTGCTCTCGCCCCGTTAATGTCGCGGCCGATGTCGAATCGAGCAGACGAGCAATCTCGGGTCCTCGGGGGCTTGGTGGTCTTGGGAGCCGTCCTGGCCGGGGCTCTCTTTCTGGCCGGGCTCGCCGCCCAGAGCTACTGGGCAATCGCGATCCCGGTGGCGCTCGCCGTGCTGTTCGTCCTGGGACTGGTGGTCTGGATCGGGTGGACGATCGCAACGGTCCAGACCGAGGCGAGCGGCGACCCACTGCCAGCTCAGGGTGGACCCGGATCAGCGACACAATCCGCTGACGCGGCTCCCAAGGCGCCCGCTTCGACCGACGACGCGGCCCAGAGCCAGCCCTAGGCCGACCGATGCGCATCGCGCTGCTGACCTATCGGGGCAACATGTTCTGTGGGGGTCAGGGAATCTACACGGCGTACATTGCTCGAGAGCTCCATCGCCTGGGGCACGACGTGCACGTGATCGCGGCTCCACCGCTACCGGAGCTCGACTGCGGGATCCCGCTACACATCCTCCCGAACGAGAACTTCTTCGGGCTGCCCATGCGCGATGCGCTCCCGCGCGACAATCCCTTTCGCGCTTTGTCCCCCGTCAATCTCTGGGAGCTCGGCGTGACACGCTTCGGCGTCTTTCCCGAGATGACCTCGTTCGGTCTGCGCCTGATGACTCGCTGGAGGGATCTACAGCGGAAGTACCGATTCGACGTGGTGCTCGACAATCAGTCGCTCTGTTGGGGACTGCTCGGGCTGCAGTGGGCGGGCACGCCCGTCGTCGGCATGATCCACCATCCCCTGCACATCGATCGACAGGCGGACTTCGACCTCGAACCCACCTTCTGGCGCAAGTGGAAGCGCACCCTCTACTTCCCACTGATGATGCAGCAGCGGGTGGTGCCGAGGTTGCGCCGGGTCATTACGGTATCTCAGGCTTCGGCGGTCGAGATCCAACGCCACTTCGGAATTCCGGTCAAGCAGGTCACCGTCGTCTACAACGGCACCGACACGGAGTTGTTCCGCCCGGTAGAGCGCAAGAAAGAGACCGACCTCATCTTCGTCGGGCGTACCGAAGACCGGAAGAAAGGCATCTCTGCGCTGCTCGAGGCCTTCGCGCGGACCCCTGGTCGCGTCACGCTCAAGATCGTCGATGGACGCATCAAGGATGACGGTCTGGTCGTCACCCGGATGCGCGAGCTCGGAATCGCGGATCGGGTCACCCTGGTGCGCCGCATGCTGACTGTTCCCGAGCTGGTCGCGGAGTATTCGAGCGCGCGGATCGCTCTCGTTCCCTCCTTCTTCGAAGGCTTTGGATTCCCAGCGTCGGAAGCCATGGCGTGCGGATTGGCTGTGATCGCCACGGCGAACGGGGCGCTGCCCGAGGTGGTGGGCGCATCCGAGGACGCAGGTCTGCTCGTGCCCTTCGGAGACGTGGCCGCTCTGGCTGGGGCGATGAGCGAGCTCGGGTCCGATCCGGCCCGCGCAGAGCGCATGGGGCGCTTGGCCCGACGCCGCATCGAGAGAGTCTTCAGCTGGGCCGAAGCGGGCCGGCGAACCGCCGAGGTTCTCGAGGAGGCGGTGCATGCTCACCGTCGATCTTGAGCGCCTAGGGGTCCAGCCCGGAGACTGGCTGCTCGACGCTGGCTGCGGTGGCGGGCGTCATTGCTTTGGAGCCCTCGATCGCGGAGTGCACGCGATTGGTCTAGACCTCGACCGCGAGGCTCTAAAGCTCGCTCGCGCTGGCATCCAGCTGCGCAAGGCAGCGGATCGCAGCGGTGGTGCGCTCCAGGGGGACGTCTTCAACCTGCCGTTCGAGGACTCCCGCTTCGATCGAGTGATCTGCTCCGAAGTGATGGAGCACGTGCACGACTACGAAGCCGCGCTGCGCGAACTTGCGCGGGTGCTTCGTCCAGGGGGAACGATGGGGATTACCATTCCGACGGCGACGACGGAGTGGCTCTACCTGAACCTGACTCGGGAGTACTTCGAGAGCCCGGGTGGGCACATTCGGGTATTTGCGCCGCGGGCGTTGGCCAGGGCAATGGGGCGGGCTGGCATCCGGGTCGAGGGGGTGAGCTTCGCACACTCGCTCCATTCCCCCTACTGGGCTCTCCGCGCCGCGCTTGGGTTGCACGATGAGACGCCTGGTCCGACGCGCGCTTATCGGCTGTTCCTGATGAAGGCCAGCTTGTCTCCCCTCTGGATTCGAGTCGAACGTTGGCTCGATTGGATCTGGCCGAAGAGCCTGATCCTCTACGGTACGCGGACCCACACCGGGCAACTCAGCGAGACGACGCATTCGGCACGAGCGGGAGCGAGTGCGGTCGCATGAAGATCGCGATGCTCGCCTACCGCGGGAGTATGCGGAGCGGAGGCCTCGGGATCTACATACGCGATCTCACTCGGGAGCTCGCGGAGCAAGGGCATGACATCGACCTGTATGTCGGTCCACCCTACCCTGATCCGCTCCCGTGGGTGCGGGTCATGCGAATCCACAACGAGCAGTTCTGGGACCAGCGCTTCACCCGGAGCGTGCGTGCGCCGCTCCCGAAGCCTCCGCGAACGCCCTGGTCCATCCTGCGCCCCCTGAACTTCTTCGAGCTGTGTGTGTCGCGCTTCGGGTTCTTGCCCGAGCCCTTCGCATTCAGCCTTCGGGCTGCTCGCAAGGTGATTCGGGAGATCCGATCGGGTACGCACTACGACCTGGTCCATGATGTACAGACCCTGGGGTATGGGCTGCTATGGCTGCGCGCCCTTGGGCTGCCGGCCGTGGCTACGATTCATCATCCGCTCACGATCGATCGGCGCTTCAGTCTCGCGCGCGATCGGTCCTTCAAGGAGCGCAAGGGAACGCTCACGTTCTATCCGGTACGTACACAAGCGCGGGTGGCCCGCAGAATCGAAGCGCTCATCACGTCGAGTGAGGCCTCTGTTCTCGAGCTCATGACGGGCTTTGGCGTGCTTCGTTCCAGAATCCACAATGTGGCGAATGGTGTCGAGCTACCCGCGCAGCATCCTCCGCGTCGTCGAAACCGGCGCCCGGTGCTGCTCTTCATGGGGCGCACGCGCGATCCGAACAAGGGGCTCGAGCATCTCGTTCGCGCACTCGCCCAGCTGCCTGGAGATGTCTCTCTGCGGGTTCTCGATGAGCCACTCACACGCGGTGAGATTCGGCTCCACGACCTCATCGTCGATGCCAAGCTGCAGGACCGGATCAGCTTCGAGGGGAAGCTTCCACGCGCTGACCTCGAAGCGCTGCTCGGACAGGTAGACGTCGTAGTCGTGCCCTCGCTGTTCGAGGGCTTCGGGCTACCGGCAGTCGAGGCTCTGGCAGCGGGAACCCCACTCGTAGCTACGCGGGCGGGTGCGCTGCCAGAGGTGGTCGCCCTTGCTGGTTGCGGGACCTTGGTTGCAGCCGGGGACCCCACGGCATTGGCGCAGGGAATCCGCCATACACTGGCGAATTGGGACGTCGCTCACGCCGCGGCAATCTCGAGTCGCCACCGCATCGAGCAGGCCTTCAGTTGGTCGCGCGTCGCCGAGCGCACGGCAAGAGTCTATCGCGAGGTGCTCGATGCGACTCGCGGGAGGCGTCGAGAGCCGTGAGAATCTCCGACCTCGATCGCGATCACTCTCAGATCTTCATCGACAGCGTGTTGCCAGACACCGCGTTTCTGTGTGAGCGGATGGAGAAGGTGCTGTTCGAGGCGCTCGAGGCCCCTGCGGGCGGGAGAGTCCTCGACGTGGCTGCCGGGCTCGGCCAGGAGACCCGAGTCTTGGCCGAACGCGGTTTTCTTGCTACGGGGGCGGAGCCGTCCAAGCTGCTGACCGATCTGAAGCAGCTGCTCGAGCGTGAGCGTGGGTTGCCCGATATGGGTTCCTCGCAGACGCAAGTTCGCGCTTGGGGAGAATCGTTGCCGTTCTCGACTGGTACGTTCGATGCCTGCTTCTGCAAGGGATCTCTCGATCACTTCGACGATCCGGTTGCATGTGTGAGAGAGATGGCGCGAGTGACTCGGCCGAACGGACGTGTCGCGTTCGCGATTGCGAACATGGAGGCGCTCGCCCTAAAACTGATGCGCAATCGGGACACGAATCGCGCGGCACGCCACGCCGCGAGGCGCGAACGACATCTTGCGCGCAGACACTGGGATGCACCGGCCGATCACATTACGCGCTACGACCCCGAGCTCATGCGCGAACATCTCAGCCGCTACCTCCAGATCGAGGTGTGGAGTGGGGTGTCCATGCTATGGGGGTTGCCGGGTTGGGCTGGCCTTCTGCAGCGGCTTCCGCAGGACTACGCAGATCGGTGCCTACGGGTGGCCGACCTCGGTGGTCGGATGCTTCCGCAGTTGGCGGACGTCCTCATCATTGCAGGACGTCCGAGGCTCGGCACACACGACTAGTATTGCAAAGATCGCGCACTCAGTGAGGGTGAGTCCCACAGTCATGCGGGGAGTCTCGCGAGTCACCCCGCTCTCACAAGGTCGGACTGCGGGGGTTTTCGGTCTGCGGCCCGGAGCCGCGCAGGACAAGCGCTGCCACCCGGTTCTCGTCGTTGTCAGTTGCGATCGTGGGGGCACCGTCAGAGTTGCCCACAGCGAACGTCATGGATCCAACGGTCGGAATCCAGTTCGAATGGAACTGTACGATCGGCCAGTGTTGGTCGATTGGCGGGAGCTGGCGAAGATTTCCTCTCTGTTTTCAATTGCTTAGATATCCCTGGCCTTCTCGGCGGCAACACCGGCAAGCGTCAAAGATCTGGCCGCCTTATATGGGCACTCGAATTGCACTTTGACGCCGGTATGCCCGAACCCACCAACGCCGAGAAGTCGCCCCAAGAAGATTCCGAAGCCGGCGGGATGGAGTCCCTGCTCCGCAATGCGCGTCACGAGCATGGACTCATTCCTCAGGAGCTCAAGGAACGAATCGTACTCGAGCACACTGCACTGATTCGGTACATCGTGAATCGTATTGCGGTGAGGCTGCCGTCGCACATCGACCTCGATGACCTGCACAACACGGGTGTCATCGGTCTGATGGACGCGATCGACAAGTACGATCCCGACAAGAACTGCAAGTTCAAGACCTACGCCGAGTTCCGCATAAAGGGCGCAATCCTCGATCAGCTGCGCTCGCTGGACTGGGTGCCGCGCTCGATTCGCCAGAAGAGCCGCCGGCTCGAACAGGCCTATGCGGAAGTCGAGCAGCGGCTGGGTCGTTCGGCGACCAACACCGAGATCGCGGAGTCGCTGGGAATCAAGCTCGAGGAGTTCCACTTCCTAGTGGACCAGGTGCGTGGCATCTCGATGGTGAACCTCGACGAGCTTCGCTCCGGGTCCGACTCGGATCACAACGCCTACGGCGACATCTTCGAGGACGTCAAGGCTGAGAATCCCTTCGCATCGCTCAAGTCGCGCGAGCTCCGACAGGCGGTCTCGGACTGCATCGGCAGCATTCCCGAGAAGGAGCGACTCGTGATCTCGCTCTACTACTACGAGGATCTCAACATGAAGGAGATCGGTGGGATTCTGGGAATCACCGAGTCGCGAGTCTGCCAGATCCATACCAAGGCCGTAGGACGCCTCCGCGCGAAGCTGCGCTCGGCGGTCGTCGGGCCCTAGGAGGCGCGTCTCACCGGCAGCTGGGCAGAAACTTCCTAGCGAGCTCCAAAATCTTCTCAAGCTCTCCGAGCGGACTCCCGATACCATGGGTGGACCCCCTGTACGGTCCATCAGAGGGAGAACGTACTCGTGTCCAAGCAACGAGACCTGGAAGACAGCCTAGACGACGCATCGAATGTGGCGCTCGAGGCCCTGTACTCCCCCGAATACCTGCGGTCGGTGTCCGGAGAGAACGCGCGCCGAGAGCGCATCGAAGAGCTGAAGCGACGCATCCAGGCGGGTGCTTATCGCACCGACCCCGACCGCATCGCTGAGGAGCTCCTGCTCCGCGGAGATCTAGCGGAGCACTAGCGCCTCTCGGGCTCCACCCGTCCGGGGCCCTGGTGCCTCGCTTGCTCGAGCGCCGAGCCGTATCGTGTGGTTACGACGACACGCGGACCAGGATCAACGTCGAGTTGTCGTGACCTCCGCGCGCGTTCGCTTCGTCGATCAGGCGCTGAGCGGTCGCGTCCAAGTCGTCGCCCCCGCGCGTGAGTTCGTCCCGTAGCTCTTGATCCTGCAAGGGTCCGGTGATCCCATCGGTACAGAGCACGAAGAGGTCGCCCGGCTCGAGCCCGATCCGCGCGGCATCAGGCTCCGCTGGGGGATAGACTCCGAGAGCTCGCGTGATCACGTGGCGGCTCGGGTGTGTGCGTGCAGCCGCAGGGTGGAGTCGGCGGCGAAACACCAGCTCGCAGACGTAGGAGTGATCCAGGGTCAGCGAGTGGAGCACACCGCCGCGGAGCAGATAGATGCGGCTGTCGCCTACATGTATCAGTGTCGCGGAGTTCCCGCGGATCCAGAGCGCCGCCAGGGTGGTGCCCATTCCCTTCAGGTAGGGGAGCTCGCGCCCCTTCTTCAGGATTGCCCAGTTCGCCCGCCGCAGCGCGCAACGCATCCCGGCAAGAATCTGCTCGCTCGTAAGCGACTTCAGCTCGGCCATGAAGGCGCCGACCGCAGTCTCTGATGCTGTTCGTCCCGCGACGTGCCCGCCGAGACCGTCGGCGACGACGAAGATCCCATTCTGCTCGTCGACCGCGAAGAAGTCCTCGTTGGCGGCTCGCTTGCGCCCGATGTCCGTAACCGCCGCCGACACCGTCCGCACTGCGCTCCCTCCTTGGCTCCCGCCCGATGGACAGCTCGCAGGCCGGAACTCGACCTGCTCGCCACGCACAGAGGAACTCTTCGGGCACGTGCTCGACTCTGTGGAGACATCGGGCGCGATTGCGTGAGGCTTGACCGATTCGCCGTCTCGTTGACGCCACTCCGCGCTGCCGCCGAAATCGTGCTAGAAGTCGGGCTCGGTGATTCAACCCGCTGCACACGCGGGCCGATGAGATCGACGGAGCGATCAATCAGCGACTTGCAACCTGAGAGGCGTTTGGCGAATGGGCAAAACCCTGCTTCTAGCGGACGACAGCGTCACAATGCAGAAGGTGGTCGGGATCACCTTCGCCAATGAAGACATCGAGCTGGTGACGGTGGACAATGGGGATGCTGCACTCGAGCGCTCCCGTGAGGTGCGACCGGACGTCGTGCTCGCGGACGTCGGCATGCCGGGCTTGAATGGCTACGACTTGTGTGCTGCGCTCAAGAGCGATCCCGGGTTGTCGAACGTTCGCGTGATCTTGTTGACGGGGACGTTCGATACCTACGACGAGGACCGCGCCCGCGAGGTCGGCGCCGACGCGCACGTCTCGAAGCCCTTCGAAGCGCAGGCGTTGGTCGATCAGGTTCACAGGTTGCTTGCAAGCCCGCCGGTCAAGCCGACGGCCCCGGCTAGCGATGAGCCCAAGACTGCCACCACCGTCGAGGCGCCGCGCGCGACGCCGCAGCCTTCACGCCGAATGGCGCCGCCGCCACCCCCTGCGCCCGTTGCGGTCGAGCCCCTCCCCGACCTGGATTTCGAGAGCATGGAGCTCGATGCGGCCGATGCGGATCTGCTTCCGGAGGCTTCGCCGGAGTTCGAGATGCACATGGACGACCTACCTGCGCCGGCTCCGGCGGTCTCCCGCCCGACGGCACCCTCGCACGCATCGCCGGCTGCCGACTTCGCCGACCCCAACAAGACCGCTCTGGTCGATCCGCGCGAAGGGTTGCGCGCGCCGGATCTGATGCCTCCGGACCCGCTCGAGGATGTCGAGGCAGGCATGCAGACGACCCTGCTCACTCCCGACGCGGGTGGGAGCGATCTGTTCGGGCCCGCGGGTGCCGATCTCGACGCCCCGTCGTTCGACGTCCCCGATTTCGAAGAGGCGGAGTTCGGCAGCTCAGGCATCTTGGGAGATCCCGAGGCGCCCGCGCTCGATGCGACGCCCGAGCAGGCTCCCGCGGATCCGAGCTGGGATCTGGACGAACCCGAGTTCGCTCCCGAGGCACTCGACGATGCGGCTACCTTGCCGCCGCAAGGCCCTCCCGCCCCGCCGTCGGCCATGGAGCCAGAGCCGGGTAGCTCCACCGAGCCGGAGTTTGCGGAGATGGTGGAGGACGACGCGGAAGATCTGGAGCTCACCCCCGGTGAAGAGCTTCCGTGGAGTGACCCACCGCAAGGCGAGGAGCCCGAGACCCCGAGCTTCTGGGGTCAGGATCCGAGCGATCTTTCTGAGGCGGTCGCCGCACCGAGCGAAGGCGTGCCCGCGGCTCCGGCGCGTGTAGAGCCTGTGAGTGCGTCCGCGGCGGTCGAGCCGCCACGGCCTCCGGTTGTGCCACCGCCACCTCCGGCGGCTCCCTCGGAACCGCCCGCCCCCGCGGCGGTTTCGCGGGCTCCCAGCCAGATCCTCACACCGCCGGAAGCTCCGCGCCCGTCCGCCCGCGACGTGGCCGTTGATCCCACCCTGATTCGTCAGGCTTTGGAGAAGGTTGCATGGGAGGCGTTCGGCCCTCTGTCGGAGCAGATCGTGCGCGAGGTGGTGAAGAAGGTCGAAGAGATCGCTTGGGAGACGCTGCCGCAGATTGCCGAGCAGCTCGTTCAGGAGGAGCTGGCTCGCCTGCGAGCTTCCGACGACGACGACAACTGATCCCCTCCACAGGACGCTGCATCCCAGAGATCGCGAGCTATAGTCAGCTCCATGCGGACAGCTGGCGCACTTCCCCCGCTCGAATGCTGGGAATGGCTCGTCGATGCAGCCCTGCGGGAGGACATCGGTAGCGGAGACGCGACGTCGCTCGCCCTGCTCTCCCCCAGTGAGCTCGGGCAGGCGACGGTAGTGGCGCGGCATGCGCTCGTCGTTGCGGGGCTACCCATTGCTCAGCTGGTCTTCGAACGCTGTTTCGTTCGCGCAGAGCTCTGTGTAGAGGACGGCGAGCAGGTAGAGGCTGGAGCCGTGCTGGCGCGCGTGAGTGGTGCTGCGACGGCGATTCTCACCGCGGAGCGCACTGCCCTGAACTTTCTACAGCGCCTCTGCGGAGTGGCTACCCACACGGCGCAGTTCGCCCATGCGGTAGAAGGCACGCGGGCTCGTATCTGCGATACCCGCAAGACCACTCCCGGCTGGCGCGTGCTCGAGAAGTACGCCGTTCGTTGCGGCGGCGGCGTAAACCACCGCATGGGACTCTACGATGGCGTCTTGATCAAGGACAACCACATCGCGTCGGTCGGTTCGATCAAATGCGCAGTCTCTCGCGCGCGTGAGAACGCTCCCTTCGGCCTGCGCGTGCAGGTCGAGGTCGAATCTCTGGACGCAGCCCGCGAGGCTGTCGAGGCAGGAGCCGACTCGCTCTTGGCCGACAACCAGACCCCGGAAGCGCTCGCAGAGATCGTACGCTGGATCGCTGGGCGCGTTCCCGTCGAGGCCACCGGCGGCGTCACCCTCCCTACCGTGCGGGCCTATGCGGAGACGGGGGTCGATCGCATCTCCATCGGCTCCCTGACTCATTCTGCACCCGCGGCCGACCTCTCCCTGGAATGGGATCTCCCCTCGACCAACTGAGCCCGAAGACGCAGTGGCTCGGTCAGCACCGGACCTACTTCGAGGAGACCGACTCCACGAACCTGCGGGCGGAGGAGCTTGCCGATGCTGGTGCACCGGACGGCGCGCTGGCGTTCGCAGACCGGCAGACCGCCGGGCGCGGACGTCTCGGGCGTAGCTTCTTCTCGCCCGGGGGTGTCGGCCTGTATCTCTCGTTCGTGCTGCGACCTGTGGAGATGGAAGCAGAACACGCCCACTTGCACGTGTTCGCGGCGGCGGTCGCAGTAGCTCGAGTGGTCGAGGAGCTGCTCGAGGCGCGTTCCGAGATCGAGATCAAATGGCCCAACGATGTGCTGCTGCGAGGTCGGAAGACGAGCGGCATCAACCTGTCGGTGCGGCTTGGACCGGACTCCCGCCTCGCTTGGATGATTCTGGGAATCGGTGTCAACGTAAATACCGACCGCCACCAGTTCCCGGACGAGCTGCGTGACCTGGCGACTAGCGTGGCGCTCGAGTGCGGGGGCCCGCTCGATCGAACCGCTTTTGCTGCGCGGCTACTCACGCACCTCGAAAGTGAGCTCGACGCCCTACGGCGCGGAGAGGTGCAGGCTGTGCTCGAGCGCTGGAAGCACTTCTTCCGACTCGTCGGTGAACAGGTGCGAGTCGGAATCGGAGCCCCGGACGCCGGAGCCAAGGCATTCTCCTCTGGCGCTTCGCAGGGCGCGATCGAAGGGATCGTGCGGGGCGTGGACCACGACGGAGCGCTGCTCGTCGAGACCGACGGCCAGGTCCGGCGGGTCGTAGCCGGAGACGTGACTCTCTTACGTAGAAAGGTGTAAGTCTTGCTGCTCGCGATCGATATCGGAAACACGAACGTCGTGCTCGGACTGCTCGACGGAAAGCAACTGATCCACCACTGGCGGCTGGGAACGCAGCGGACCTACACCTCTGACGAATGTGCGGCTGTCTTGCGCTCTCTGTTCGATCTAGCCGAGCTCACCACGGAGTCGGTCGGCGCCAGTATCATCTCGTGCGTCGTACCGCCGTTGCTTCCGATCTACGAGCGCATGGTCGAGAAGAGCTTCGAGACCCGGCCCCTGGTGGTCGGTCCCGGGACCCGATCGGGCATGCCGATTCGGGTCGACAATCCCCCCGAGGTGGGCGCAGACCGGATCGTGAATGCCGTTGCGGCTCACGAGCTCATGGGTGGGCCGGTCATCGCTTTGGACTTCGGGACCGCCCTGACCTTCGATTGTGTATCTCGAGCCGGAGAGTTCGTGGGTGGGGTCATCTTCCCGGGAATTCTAGTGGCACTTCAAGGACTCGTGGATCGAGCATCGAGGCTATCGAGTATCGAGATATTAAAACCACCTCACGTGATCGGACGAAACACCGTTCACATGCTCCAGTCGGGTATGCTGTACGGGTATGCCGGTCTCGTAGACCAGACAGTGAATCGGATTCGAGAGGAGCTAGGCGAAGAAGCACGTGTTTTGGCTACTGGGGGCTTAGCACACCTCGTAGCTGCTGAGTCGCGCACCATCGAGCGCGTAGAGCCGTTTCTGACGCTCGAGGGCTTGAGGCTCATCTACGAGCGCAACCAGGACCCACCGGTAAGTCCGAGCGCGGGCTCGCGCAACCGGAGGAAAGGGGTCCCGTGAACACATACGATCCACGAAAGGCGCGTACGGTGTGTCTGATCGGACATGCCGGAGACGGAAAAACCACACTCGCTGATTCCCTCTTGTGGGCGGCGGGTGTCCTGTCCCGCAGGGGAAGCGTCGACGATGGGTCGTCGTTCATGAACTACCTTCCCGAGGAACGCACGCGTCGCCACAGCGTTTCGACCGCGATTTGCTCCTTCGACTGGCAGGATCACACCATCCATCTGCTGGATGCGCCTGGCGACCCGAACTTCGCCGGGGAGCTCGATGGCGCCATCGCTGCGAGCGAAGGAGCGATCCTGGTGCTGTCCGCACAGGATGATCTCAAGCTCGATACAGAGCGGGCCTTCGAGCAGGCGCGCGTTGCCGGCAAGACCGTCGTCGCCGTGCTCAACAAGATGGATCTCGAACGCGCAGATGCTGCGCAGCGCAGAGCACAGCTGGAGGAGACGCTCGGGGTGCGTGCCGCTCTGCTGCAGCTGCCGATCTTCGCGGGAGACGGCGGCTTCTCGAGTGTGTCCAGCGAGGGCGCGGTGTACTGCGGCTACGTCGATCTACTGGCGGACGAGCTGGTGGAGTTTGCCTCCGATGGCTCTGGGGGGGCGACGCAGGGGCCGATCCCCGATTCGCTCGCCGAGGCCAGTGCCAGTGCGCGCACAGCGATGATCGAGGCGATCGTCGAGGCGGACGATCGCATGCTCGAGAAGTACCTCGAGCTGGGTGAGCTCTCTCGAGAGGAGCTCGAGCTGACCTTGGCGAAGGGCGTGCGCTCGGGCAGCCTGCTGCCCATCGTGACGACGGCCGCCGCCGTGAACATTGGAGTTTCCCCTCTGCTGCCCCTGTGTGTCGGGTTGTTCCGAGCACCGTTCGAGGCCGCTCCCTGGCCGGCCGAACGAGGGACGGAGTCGATCGAGATCGAAGCCGATGATCAGGCCCCTGTATCAGCCTACGTCTTCAAATCGGTAGCTGATCGCTACGCGGGTATGCTCTCGCTATGCCGGGTCGTGTCGGGCACGATGCGGACAGACAGCGTGTTGCAGAACGCGCGCACCGGAACGAAGGAGCGGATTTCGAAGATGCTCGCGCTCGTGGGCGACGCGACTGCGGACGTGAAGATCGCAGGCCCTGGCGCGATCGTCGCGATTCCGAAGCTCAAGGATACCCGCACGGGCGACAGTCTGTGCGGAGAGGCGCGCGTGGTCACGCTGCGCGGGCCGGAAATGCGCAAGGGAATGATCTCGTTCGCCGTCGGCGCGAAGGAGCCGAGCGAAGAGGATCGCGTATTCGAAGCCTTGCATCGCCTCGACGAAGAAGACCCGAGTCTGCATCTCGGCCGCGACGCGCGCACCGGCGAGTTCCTGCTGACCGGACTCGGACAATTACACATAGAAGTAACGCTCGAAAAACTGCGTCGGCTGTTCAAGGTCGAAGCTCTGTTGCGCCCGCCAAAGGTGCCGTATCAGGAGACCTTGCGCGGTCGGGCCGAGCATGTCGAAGGCAAGCTCAAGAAGCAGAGCGGCGGCCGAGGACAGTACGCAGTGTGCTATCTGTCCGTGGAGCCGGGACCGCGCGGCTCGGGCGTCGAGTTTCTGGACGAGATCGTCGGTGGGGCCATCCCGCGCAATTACATCCCCGCCGTCGAGCGCGGAGTGCGCGAGGCGTGCGAGCGGGGGATCATCGCAGGCTACGAAGTCACCGACATCCGCGTGCACTGCATCGATGGCAAGTTTCACTCGGTAGACAGCTCTGAAATGGCTTTCAAGACGGCCGGTAGTCTCGGGCTGCGGGCCGCGTTCCAACAGGCGCAGGCGCTGCTGCTGGAGCCCTTGATGAAGCTCTGCGTAACGGTTCCCGACGCATTCGTCGGCGAGGTGATGGGCAATCTGAACGCGCGACGCGGGCGCGTGCTCTCCGTCGCAGCAGAAGGCCATCACGAGGTGATCGAGGCGGAGGTCCCGATGTCAGAACTGCTCACCTATGCCTCGGACCTGACAAGCATGACAGGTGGCCAGGGTGCCTGCTCGATGGAGTTTTCCAAATACGAGGAAGTGCCGAAGGAAATCCAGGAGAAGCTTGTCGCGGAGTTTGCGGCGGAGCACGAGGGCGCCTGATCGCTGGCCTCACCCTTCGCTGCCCGCTGCGTGCGGAGGAGATGGGTGGAGGTCGATCTCGAAGCAATCATCGAAGGGCTGGGAGCGGCGAAGAAATTCGTCGACCCGGGCACGCCGGTTCCGATGCGCACGATGGCGGCGGGTGGCTCTCTGCCTCTGCCCCCCCCGCAGATCACCACGGTTCTGTTCGTGCTCACGCACGACGCGGATGCGTCCGTACGCTCTAGAGCGCTGCAGACGCTCGACGAGTTGCCGGAGCAGATCGCGGAGCCGGCACTCGCAGCCCCGCTGCCTGCCCCGGTGCTCGACGATCTGGCCGAGCGATTCTCGGATAACGCGGCCTACCTCGAGAAGATCGCCCTGAATGCGGCCACTTCCGATAGCACCTTCTGCAAGCTCGCGACGCGCCCCTTTTCGCGCTTGATCGACATCGTCGCTGCGAACCAGACGCGCCTGCTGCGCTGTCCCGAGCTCCTCGAAGCCCTGAGCGAGAACCCGGTGACGAGCCCCGCCACCCTGGATCGCATGCTGGAATTTCTCGGGATCCCCGTGCAGGACAGCGCGACTTCGACTCACGATCTGCCCGAAGTTCCCGAACCTGCAGCCGGAACCGACGACGGAGAGACACCGGCCTGCGACGTGGACGATCCGAAGGATCTCCCCGAGGAGCTGCTGGTCGAGTCCGACGAGGAGTCGGAAGCGCTCGCGGACGAAGAGGTCAAAGGCGCAAGTCTGCATGCGCAGATTCAGGACATGAACGTGATGCAGAAGATCAAGCTGGCGCGGTTCGGGAACGGCGAAGCGCGCGCCATCCTCGTGCGAGACCGCAACAAGATCGTCTCGTCTGCGGCCATCAGCAGCCCGAAGCTGACCGAGACCGAGATCATCTCCTTCGCGAAGTCCAAGGCGGTCAGCGACGACATTCTGCGTACGATCGGGGGTTCGCGCGAATGGACCAAGAGCCATGCCGTCAAGCACGCGCTGGTCACCAACCCGAAGACCCCCATCCCGATCGCCATGAAGTTCATCGGGCATCTGACCGATGGAGATCTCAAGCTCATCATGAAGAGCAAAGACATCCCTGCTCAGATCTCTATGCACGCCCGAAGGATACTCATGAAGAAGGGGAAGGTCTGATGCAGACGACGGGCGAGATCCAGGCCAAGCTCGTCTACTACGGCGCTGCGGAGTCCGGGAAGACTGCCAACGTGCAGTGCATTCATCGGAAGCTCAAGCGAGACCACCGCGGGGAGCTGCGCGTCGAAGGGGTTCCTCCGACCGCCTACGAGATGCTCCCGGTCCAGCTCGGGCAGATCCGCGGCTTCACGACGTCGATCCACGTGTATGCGGCCCCGGGCAGTCCCGAAGCCGCGGAGCTGCGGCGCAAGATCGTGGCGGACGCCGACGGTGTCGTGTTCGTGGCCGATCTACGCCCGGATCGCTATGCGGCGACCCTGGAGTCGCTGAAGGAGCTGCAGTCCAACCTGCGGGCGCACGGCCGTAGCCTGCGCGAGATCCTACTCGTGATCCAGTACAACCATCGCGATGAGGCCGATGAGAACGCCGTCGAGCGCCTGCATCGAAGCATCAAGCTCAAGCCTGCCGCATCGTTCGAAGCGGTCGCTACGGATGGCACGGGCGTGCTGCCCTGCCTGACCACGATATCGAAATTGATTCTGGCCGATCTGCGCAAGCGTGCCGATGAGGAAGCGGCGGCGCATGACGAGCCCGAGCCTGCGAGTGAGCCTAGAGCAACCGAGAAGCCTGCGCCGGCGGTGCCCGCGCCCACGCGGATCGAGATGCAAGCCCTCACCTCACTGGACGACCAGAAGAATTTCAGCGTGCAATCCGCGGGGCCAGCCAAGGCAATGGGGAACGAGATCGAGCTTCCGATCCGACTCGTTCATCAGCGAACGGGAGATGAGGTCGAGCTGTCGATCCGCTTCTCGATCGGGTAGCGGTTGAGCGCTACTCCACCCAGGGCTGCGGCACGAACTCGCGCGCCTGCGCCTGGGCGACACCGCGGTGTGTGACCATTCCCTGGTAACAGTTCACGCCCAGTGCCAGCGATGGAAGCGCGCGCAGCGCCGGTTCGAGCCCTCTCTGACAGATCTCCATCAGATACGGGAAGATCGCGTTGTTGAGCGCGAGGGTGGAGGTGCGCGGCACCGCTCCGGGCATGTTCGGCACGCCGTAGTGGAGCACGCCATCGAGCTCGTACACGGGGTTGGAGTGCGAGGTCGGTCGGATCGTCTCGACGCAGCCGCCCTGGTCGACCGCGACGTCTACGATCACCGAGCCCGCGCTCATGTGACGCACCATGTCGTGCGTGACGAGCACGGGTGAGCGCGCGCCGGCGCGCAGCACGGCGCCGACGACGAGATCCGCCTCGTGCACCGCCTGCTCCAGATTCACGATGTTTGAGTAGAGCGTGCTGATGCCGCCGTGGTAGATGTCGTAAAGGTGTGACAGCCGTCGCTGGTCGATATCCAGCACGGTCACCTCTGCTCCCAGACCGACCGCTACGCGCACGGCGGCCGTCCCCACGATGCCCGCGCCGACGATGGTGACGCGCCCCCGCGGCACGCCTGGGACGCCGCTCAGCAGCACGCCGGCGCCCCCCTGATCGGCCTGCAGGTAATGCGCACCCACTTGCACGGCCAAGCGCCCGGCGACCTCGCTCATGGGCACCAGCAAGGGGAGCGCCCCATCGGCCAGCTCGACGGTCTCGAAGCCGATGGCGGTGATCTTCTGGTCGAGGATCTGCTGGGTGAGCTCTTCGAGTGGCGCCAGGTGAAGGAAGTCGAAGAGCATCTGGCCGGGGCGCATCGCCGCCACCTCGCTCGCTGTCGGCTCCTTGACCTTCGTAACCAGATCGGCGCACTCGATCACGGCCTCGGGCGAGTCGAGTATCTGCGCTCCCGCCGCCTCGTACTCCTCGTCGGGAAAGCCGCTTCCGAGCCCTGCCCCGGTCTCGACGCAGACCGAGTGCCCAGCAGCGACGAGCGTGCGCACTCCGGAGGGAAGCAGCGCGACCCGAAGCTCGCGGTCCTTGGTCTCGCGGAGTGCGCCTACGCGCATCTTCGACTAGCTCCCGTTCCGCATCGCCTCGATCAAGATCTGTGCGACCTCGGGGCGTGTGAACTCTGCCGGCGGGGCCTCGCCCGCCTGCAGCATCTCGCGAACCTTGGTGCCGGACAGGAACACTCGATCCTCCTTGCCCGAGTTCGTGGTCTTGTCGGTTGCCATCCCACCCTGCTTCTTGCAGAAGAACGAGTGCTCGTACTTGAGCGGCTCGATCCCGAGAGCATCGCGGTCGAAGCGATCGAAGATCACCTGAGCATCGTAGGTGCCGTAGTAGTTTCCGACACCGGCGTGGTCCCGTCCAACGATGAAGTGCGTGCAGCCGTAGTTGCGGCGCATGAGTGCATGAAAGACCGCTTCGCGCGGTCCTGCATAGCGCATCGAGGCGGGAAGCACCGACAGCACGACTCGATTCGGATTGTAGTAGCCCTCGATCAACGCCTCGTAGCAGCGCATGCGGACGTCGGCCGGGATGTCGTCGGACTTGGTTTCGCCGACGATCGGATGGATCAGCAGCCCGTCGGTCTGCTCGAGTGCGACCTTGGTCAGATACTCGTGAGCGCGGTGGATCGGGTTGCGGGTCTGGAAGGCGACGACCGTATCCCAGCCCCGTCGCTCGAACTCCATCCGCGTCTGCCGAGGCTCGAGGCGGTACTTGGGGAACTCGCCCGGATCGAGCTCGATCACGCGCACGCGTCCTCCGAGTCGCACCGCGTCTGCCGCTTGCAGTGCGGCGACGCCCGGATGGGCGCCGTCGTCGGTTCCGTAGACCTTGCGGGCCTCGTCGGCGCGATCGACCTCGTAGCGACTCTCGACGTGCAACACGGCAGCAATGGAGCCGCTCGGCGCAACCAGGGCAACCTCGTCACCATCCGAGATCCTCGCCGCGGTCTCCGTGGTCGTGCCGAGAACCACCGGGACCGTCCAGGGGACGCCGCCCGGCAGATGCATCTCCTCGACCACCCCCTTGCACTGATCCTGTGTCATGAAGCCCTCGAGCGGGGTGAACCCACCGATCGTCAGGAGCTCCAGATCGGTGTACTCGCGAGCGTCCATCTGTACCTTCACGAGCCCTTCGGCTCGGGCCCGGAGCTCTGCACGCTCAGCTGCTGCTACGCGGAGATCGACGAGCTCTCCGCCGCCGTGGGGGTTGATCGGCATCGGTGCCTCCTTGTTCTACTGGCTGCCGCAGCTGCGTGCGGTCGTTCGCTATGCGCCATTCGCGGTGGGATCGGGCTCGCGAGATCGACTCCATCGGAGGTTCCCGCGAGGGGACCGGGATCCGGGAAACTCCCGGACAGGCCGGATCATCGGGCTCCAGACCGCCTGGCGCAAGGCTGTCTCGCCAAATGCGCTCCTGCCGAGGGGGCCGTCGAGCGGTCTCGCCCGATCGGCGAGCAAGTCACCTATCGAAAGGCAGCGATGGGCCGGCCGACGAAGCGCGCTGCCGGAGCGTTCCACTCGAAGCCCACTGCATCGCGCACGCGGCCCTCGCGCACGGAGACGACCAGCTGGATCGCGCCCGGATAGCTCGGTGTTCCATCGGGGCCGAGTGCACCCGCTAGATCTGCATACGAGAGGTATGCATCGGCATCAGTGTGCGAGTGATAGATGACCGAGAGCGCGAGTCCCTCGAGGTCGGCGGTACGCTGGGCGGCGAGCAGCTGCCGTTCGTCGATCCAGAATGCACGCCGCGCATCCAGCTCCGACTCGCCCCGGGCTCGCCGCGCGGCCTGTACGTTGGTACAGCGCAGGATTCTCGAGGGTGTTCCACCGCGCGGCCCGAGCATGAGCCCGCAGCACTCCTCCGGATAGGTCTCGCGTGCGTGGACGTAGAGCTCTGCCAGTAGCTCGGCGGGCACCCGGTACTCCGGTGCTCGAGGCTCCCGCACCGCAGCCGCGCGCAAGCTTCCCTCGGGACCCGCAACCACCGGGTCGTCCGCGATGTGCGCGCGCTCCGGCGTCGTGCGAGGGGCCTCTCGCGAACTCGGCGACCTGGAATCGCCGGCCCCTCCACGCACGCACGTGCCCGGCTGGTGCCGGCTGCGGACCTCAGATCTCATACATGAGCGGGGCCGCGGGTGTGCGCGGCACACCCTGGCGCGTCGCCTCCCGGCACAATCCTGCGATCGTTTCCGCTTTGAGAGCCGTGAGGATTCGTTGCTCCACGACCTCGGAGACGAAGGCGAGCGAGCCCGCGCATGGGTCCTCGCCGCATCCTGCGCGTGTGCTCGGCGGTTTGCCCGGAGCGGAGCTTTCTCCTTGGCCCTTGGACGAAGCACAGGCGGGTGGCGCTTCCGAGGGACGGGGCGTCTCCGAGCCAGTCTGTGTCTCGGAAGCAAGCTGCGTTTCCGAGGGGTGCGAGCTCGCCTCGGTGGTAGTCACGACCGGGGGCTGGATCGCGAGCATCACGTCCGCCAAGCTGATCTGCTCCGGAGGCCTGGCCAGCAGGTAGCCTCCTCCGGGGCCTCGCTTGCTGATCACGAGACCGGCGCGGCGTAGCTTCTGGAAGATCTGCTCGAGATACCGGGTCGGAATTCCCTGGCGTCGGCCGATCTCCTCGATCCGCGTCGGTCGATCGTCCCGATGGTAGGCCAGGTCGAAAACCCCGCAGAGCGAGTACCGGAGCTGTTGCGTCACGCGCATGGGGGCACAATAGCACGGTGGAACACTCGGATAAATAACCGCTTCGGATGCTGTAGAATCGCGGATGCGATAGAATCCGCGCCGAATTCGATGCTCGAGCTGGCTGCACTCACCAAGCGCTTTGGCGCCCGCACTCTGCTGGACGGAGTCTCCCTTCGGGTGGATCCCGGAGCGCGGATTGGATTGGTCGGTCGCAATGGCGAGGGCAAGACGACCTTGCTCAAGGTGATCGCCGGTGTCGAGAGCTACGACGAGGGGCGGGTCACCCTGCAAAAGGGGGTGCGCACCGGGTACCTGCGTCAGGAGATCGACGCTACGGCGACGCACTCGATTCTCGAGGAAGCGAGCCGCGCGCAGGCTCACCTGCGCGCGCTCGAGCAAGAGCTGCGGCGGCTCGAGCGCGAAATCGCCGACCAGGGGGCCAGCGGTAGCGATCCCGACGCGGCGCTCTCGGAGCGCTATGCCAAGGTGCAGCGAGAGTTCGAGGTGGGCGGGGGGTTCGAGGCCGACGTGGTGCTCCACTCGACCTTGACGGGGCTCGGCCTGGGCCCCGACGCCTGGGATCGCCCCTTGTGTGAGCTATCCGGTGGCTGGCTGATGCGAGTCGAGCTCGCCAAGCTGTTGCTCGCGCGCCCCGAGATCCTTCTGCTCGACGAGCCCACGAACCACCTCGACCTGGCGTCGATCGAGTGGTTCGAGGGGGTGCTGCGGGACTACGAGGGTGCAGTGATCGTCGTGTCGCACGACCGCTCGTTCCTCGATCGCCAAGCGAATACCATCGCGGAGCTCGAGCAGGGACGGCTGAGCTCCTATCGCGGCAACTACACGGCCTACGAATCCCAGCGGGAGCGTCGTCTCGAGGAAGCGGATGCACGCCGCCAGACCTTGCAGCGACAGATCGAGCACGCGGCGCGCTTCGTGGAGCGCTTCGGCGCCAAGGCAACGAAGGCTACGCAGGCCGAGAGCCGCAAGAAGCAGATCGCCCGCTGGGAGGCCGAGCGCGACGCGCTGCCTCAGGAGCAGAAGCGTCGCTCGATCCGGCTCCGTTTTCCCGAAGCTCCGCGTTCGGGCGACGTCGTACTGCGGCTGGAGGGGATCGAGAAGTCCTATGGCACGCGCCAGATCTACGACGCGCTCGACCTCGAGATCCGTCGCGGCGAGCGCATCGCACTCGTGGGTCCGAACGGTGCCGGCAAGACCACCTTGCTCCGTATCATCGCCGGTGCACTCGACTTCGATCGGGGCACGCGCGAGCTCGGCCACAACGTGCGGCTGGCGTACTTCGCGCAGCACCAAGTCGAGGCCCTCGACGAAGCGCGTACGGTGCTGGAGGAGATCGAAGCCGATGCACCGCTCGACTGGGTACCCCGGTTGCGGAACCTCCTGGGCTCGTTTCTCTTCAGCGGGGAAGATGTCACCAAAAGGGTGAGCGTCCTCTCCGGCGGCGAGCGAGCGCGTCTGGCGTTAGCCAAGCTGCTACTGCGCGGAGCCAACTTCCTGGTTCTGGACGAGCCGACCAATCATCTCGACATCCCAGCAATCGACGTGATCACACGCGCGCTGGTCTCCTTCGGTGGCACCATGCTGGTAATCAGCCATGACCGCCACTTCATCAACCAGATCACCAACCGGGTGCTCGAGGTGCAGCCTGCGACGGAGTCCGTCCGCCACTTCGCCGAGATTCATCCCTACTCGGGCAACTACGAGGACTTCCTCCGCGAGCGCGACCAGCGTGCCGGGGCCGTAGGCGGCCGGCGCGGCTCGGCCTCGCAGCGCCGCGCGCCAGCCGCAGCACCTCCGAGTGCAGGCACTGCGACTCGATCACGCGATGGCGGAGCTGCGCGCGCGGACGCTCAGAATGGCGCCGAGCGGTTTGACCCACGCGCCGGCTCGATCGCGGCGACCGACTCGAGCGGTCGCGGCTCCCGGAAGGCGCGCGTCTCGAAGAACGCGCTGCGTAAGCTTCGTGAGACGAGCGAGGAGATCCAACGTTCCATCATCGACCTGGAGACGGAGCGCGATCACATCGATCAGCTGCTCTTCCACCCTGACGTCGTGCGCGACGGCGATCGCCTGCGCAGCCTGACCGAGGACCGCTCCTCGCTCGAGGAGCAGCTCTCCGAGCTGTACGAGCAGTGGGAGGAGCTCGAAGCTTCCCTCGAGGATTCGAGCGCTGCCCCGGGCTGAGTCATCCCTGCTGCCCTCCCCTCTGGAGCTTGGAGCGGAGATTCTCGACGGGAGTCGAGTTCCAGACGGATCCGACCTTGCTAGAACCGGCAACATGCTCCAATCTACGCCCTCCAATGCCCAGGTGGCGGAATTGGTAGACGCGCTAGATTCAGGTTCTAGTGGTCGCAAGGCCGTGCTGGTTCGACTCCAGTCCTGGGCACCAGCGGATC
>QJZC01000038.1 GCA_003247575.1 Pseudomonadota bacterium | reverse complement strand
CCGCGCATGCATCAGCGTGCTCAGCAGAGCGACGGGGACCTCGACTGTGAGGGTCCGGCGAGGCGACTCTTGGCGGATCTTCGGCTTCCTGCGATGCTTCGACATGGGGATGGCTCCTTTCGGGTTGGTTACCTCCCGTCCTACGACAGGACGGGGAAAGGAGCCACTCTCCACTACTCCCTCAGAGCAAGTTCAACTGGCGCCGGGACATCCCCCTTGGCCCTTGGCCGAATCTGCATGATCACAGTCTGCGATGTGAGCGCTGCCCTAGCTCGCGAGAATACGCTCAAGCGCGCGAACCGTGAGCTAGCGGAAAAGAGCGAGAGCTTGAAGCGCGCTCAGGAGATCAATCGATCCGTCATCGATAGTGCAGCCGATGCGATCTTGATCTTCGACCGCGAGGGCCATGTATTCGATGCCAATCCAGCGGCCGCAGATCTCTTCTTGCATGACTTTCGGGGACATCCGCAGAAGCTGCTCTGGAAATTCGTGCCTGAACTTTGCGATAAGCTGGCGGACGGACTCGATGCGTTTCTTGTCGAACCTCGAGAGCATCAGGGAGTCCGAGCCGATCGGCAGAGTTTTCCCCTCGAAATGTCGGTACATCGACTCGAGCTTGCAAGTCAAGAGCTCTATACGGCAATCGGTCGGGACATCTCGGAACGAAAATTTTCCGAGGAAGCGCTGAAGAGATCTCACGCCGAGCTTCAGCAGTTCGCCTATGCGGCGAGTCACGATCTGCAGGAACCGCTTCGCACCATCAGTGGCTTCACTGAACTCTTGCGCAAGCGGTACCATCAGCAGATTGACGAGAAAGCAAACGACTACATCGACCACGTCACTCAAGGCGTCGAACGCATGAAGAATCTGATCGAGGCACTTCTCGACTACTCCAAGGTAGGAAGTGCGCCGATCGAGCTCGAGATCGTGAATAGTTCCGAGGCCGCGAGAGAGGCTCTCTCCAATCTCGGTGCGGCGATCGACGAGGCGCGGGCCGTGATCACTATGGGCGAGCTCCCGGTCGTACGGACAGATTATCAGCAGCTCGTGCGCCTGTTTCAGAATCGGATTGGCAACGCTCTCAAGTTGCGGATAGGAACTATTAGAGGTGGTGGCTCGTCGGGAGTAGGGGAGAGGAGTGCAGGGTCGTGAGTGCTTGGGTCTTTTTGCCCTCATCGATGCGCTGCTCAATGCGCTGATCGCGCTTGCCCGCTGAGTTCCCGGCCTCAGCTGGCCTCCCCAAGCGACCGCGATTCTACTCCACACCCCCGCCCCGAATGTGCTAACTACCTGAAATCCCTACGCGGAGAGGTGGCCGAGTGGTCGAAGGCGGCGGTCTTGAAAACCGTTGTACGCAAGTACCGTGGGTTCGAATCCCACCCTCTCCGCCAACGAGCTTCGGGGGCCAATCGGCGCCCTCCCGGACGTAGGCAGAGCATCTGGTTCGGAGAGTATGTGCAGGCTGCTGGCGGGGATGGTCGATTCGGATCGGGCTCGCTCGACCGGTCTCTGATCACAGGCTGACAAGTCGCGGAGTTCGAACTCGCTTGCTGGTTGGCAAGTGATGCGGAGGCGGCGAGGGGATCAGGCGGAGTGCTGAGGGTGCGGATCTTGGGGCCTGTGGACCGAGGGGTCGTTCGCCCGTGGGCTAGAGCTTGCGGATGAGGATGCTTCCTACGGAGTAGCCGGCTCCGAAGGAGCAGATCAGGCCGGTGTCGCCGCGCTCGAGGTCGGCGTGGTGCTTGTGGAAGGCGATGATGGAGCCGGCGGAGCTGGTGTTGGCGTACTCGTCGAGGATGACGGGGGCCTCGTCGGCGCTGGGGGTGTGACCGAGGACGGCCTTGCCGATCCAGCGGTTCATGTTGGCGTTGGCCTGGTGCAGCCAGAGACGTCGCAAGCTTTGCGCCTCGATGCCGGCTTGGGACAGGTGCGTTTGGATGTGCTCGGCGACCATGGGGCACACGTCGCGAAAGACCTGGCGACCGTTCTGTGAGAAGACCACGTCGTGTGGTTCTCGGGCCGGCTCCTCCGAGCGGTTGAGGAAGCCGAAGTTGTTGCGAATGTTGTTGGAGAACGAGGTGCCGAGACGCGTGCTCAAGACCTCGAAGCGAGCGGCGTTCGAGTCTGCGGTCGGATCGGCTGCTGTCGCCGCCGCGGTGGCGGAGCTCGCACCCGGGGACAGGGGCGACGGCGCGGAGGGGCTGGGGGCGCCGCTCGAGCGGTGCGTGGGGCCGCTCTCGGGCCGAGCTTCGTAGCCGGTCGGCAGGCTCTGCAGGAGCACCGCGGTGCAGGCGTCGCCGAAGATGAAGTGGTGGTCGCGTAGCTCGAAGTTGTTGTGCCCCGAGGTGATCTCGGGATTGATGACGAGCACACTGCGCGCGCTACCCGCTCGCAACGCATCGACGGCGGCTTGGATGCCGAAGGTCGCTGAAGAGCAGGCTACGTTGAGATCGTACGCGTAACCCTGCGCGCCCAGGGCAGCCTGGACCTCGATCGCCACGGCGGGATAGGCGCGCTGCAGGTTGGAGCAGGCGACCAGCACCGCATCGACGGACTCGGGACGCCAGTCGGCCTGCTTGAGCGCCTGCTCGGCGGCGATCAGACAGATCTCGGCCTGGAGCGAGAGCTCGTCGTTGCTGCGCTGCGGTAGGCGCGGGTACATGCGCTCGGGATCGAGTACTCCACTCTTGTCGAGCACATGGCGGCTGCGAATGCCCGACGCCTTGAAGATGAACTCGTCGCTCGAGTGCTCGCGCGCGGCGATCTCGCCTGCGGCGATCTGCTCGGCGTGCTCGCGGTTGAAGCGGTCGACGGAAGCGGTGTGCGCGTCGACCAGCTCCTGGTTGCTGATCTGCTGCGTCGGTGTATAGAGCCCGGTTCCGGTGATCGCGACCTTGGTCACTCCGCTTCCTCGCAGTGTCGCTCGGCGGTGTCGCAGGGAGCAGACGTCCGAGCGAGCTGGCGCGAATCCGGCTCGCCCGTCGCAAACGCGGTACCGCTGATCGAACCTACCATACGTCCGTCACCGTCGCGTAGAGCCGAGATGCTTCATAGGCCAGGGACGACACGAAGGGACAGCTCGCGACGCAGGTCAGTCCTTGCGCAAGAGCGCGTTGCTGAACTCGAGCAGCTTGGCTGCGGTCACGTCGCCTTCGGTGCCGAAGTCGCGAATGATGGTGAGATGGTTGCGGTCGGCGATCTGCTCGGCCTCGATGTTCTGGTGGCCCTTCTCGCGCAGCTCGGAGACGAGGTCGCGGCTCTCCTGGCGCCGCTCCGGCGTGTCGTTCTCGGCAAACAGCAGCAACATGGGCGGTGCGTCGGGCCGTACGTAGCGTGCAGGCGAGGCCGACAGCCACACATCGCGATCCGTGCCCCAGACACTCTTGGGACGCTCGGCCGCGAGCCGCTCGACGTGGTAGAAGCCGCTGATCGGGAGCACGCCCTTGATGGTGTCGGTCGTGAGCTTGTGCGCGGCGAGATAGCGCGGGTCGAGCGCGAGCAGCGCCGCGAGATAGCCGCCGGCCGAGTGTCCGGTCACGACGATCCGATCGGGATCACCGCCATATTGCTCGATGTTGGCGTAGGTCCAGGCGAACGCCTCGGCGATGTCCTCGACGTGCGCCGGATGCGAGACGTCGGGCGAGAGCCGGTGGTTGGGAACGACCGCGACGAAGCCTTCGTTGGCCAGGAACTGGCCCAGTCGCGTGTAGAGCTTCTTGTCGCCCTGGAACAGCCCGCCGCCGTGGATGAAGACGATCACGGGAGACTTCTCGCCGGGCTTCGCTTGCGGGGGCGTGTAGATGTCGAGCCGATCCTTGTCCTTCGGATCGCCGCCGGGCTGCTTGTAGAGCAGGTTGGCCGAGATGCCGACGCCGGCCGCGACGTCAGGTGCCTGCGGCGCATCGGCGGACACCGCTGCGGGGGCGACGGCCACGGCTGCGGCGGCGAGTCCGTTGCGGAGCGCGCGAGTGGACGACCTGGGTGTGGAACTCGAACTGGAGCTCGAACTCGACTCGGACTGGGCCTCGGACTCGGAGGGGGAGGCGGATCGGGAGTGCTTCATGCGCACGAGTATACGCGGCACTCCGCTGGAATCGGAAGGGCGTTCCGGCCGCAGGACCGTGGCCAGTGGGCCTGAGGGGACGGCCGACGGGGGCGCGCGACGCCCGGGCAGCTTGCATGCAGCTTCTCGCGGAAGTCTTCGCGGGATCCACGCGAGCGCAGGTCCCCGGCGCCCGCCACAGGTTTTGCACGAGCTGGCCTCGAGCTGTCCGCAGGTCGGCAGCACGCCTGCCACGTCCGCCGCCGAAGCTTGGGGGGATCGGTCGGTGAGGACGGCGCGGCTTCCCGCGCGCCGTGCGCAGGCGACCGGAAGTGAGAAGGAGTCCCCATGTTCAAATCGCTACGTGCCTGGCTCGGCCTGCCCGGACGCTTCTATATGTATGGGAGCCTGGGCATCCTGCTGTTCGCGTCGATCGTGATCGCGACACAGCTCACCGATCGGAGAGGATTTGCGAACGGAGACCTGCATCAGGATGTGATGGCGCGCTGGGGGGCCCCGCTGCGCCAGGTGGCCCCCTCGGTGCGCTACGTGGAGAGTGGCTCGGTGTTCAACACCTTGCATCCGCTCGCTCTCTCGGAGCAGCAGGTCGAGCTCGACACCGTCATGAACTATCGCAAGCGGGGCCTGGTGTACTTCTCGGGCTTCGATTTCGAGTTCCGCGGTGCCTACGCCATCGAGAATCCGGAGCCGCACCCGATCGACGTGGTGTTCGTGTTTCCGGTTCAGTTCGCGGCGCAGAGCATGCTCTCGAATCTGGCCTTCCAGGTGAACGGAGAGCGCGAAGCGATCCCGCTCGACGAGACGGCGCGCCGGCTCACCTGGACGGGGCGCCTCGAGCCCGCGGCGACGGTGCACTTCGCAATCTCGTTCGGGGGACGCGGCCTCGATCAGTTCGTGTACCTGCTCGATCCGGAGCTCCCTGTCGAAAACTTCGCGCTCGAGGTGTCGATCCGAGGAGGCGAGAACTTCGACTATCCGCTCGGCGCATTTCCCGCGAGCCAGGTCGACCGAGATGAGGATGGACTGCGCCTGCGCTGGGACTTCGCTTCGGTCAAGGCGGGCTTCGTCACCGGCGTGGTGCTGCCGTCGGAGCAGTCCTTCGACGCGAGCCTCTACACGATGATCCGACGCGCGGCGATCCCGTTCCTGCTGTTCATGGCCGGGGTGATCGCGCTGGCGCTACATGCCGGCGTGTCGATCGGGCGTTGGGAGACCTACTTCGCTTCTGCGATCTACAGCTTCTTCTACGTGTTGCTCCCCTATCTCGCAGCTTACATGAACTTCTATGCCGCCTACGGGTTGGCGGTGATCTCGGTGGGGAGTCTCGTGGTGGACTTTCTGCGTCGTCTCCTGGGGTCGCGCTTCATTCCCGCGCTCGCGGGACTCTGGCTCGCTCTGCTGGTGCTGCCGACGACCGCGATTCTGTGCGCACCCCACACCGGGTTGATCTACACGCTCGAGATCCTCGCAGGCCTGTGTGTCGCCAGCCTGCTCATGGTGCGGCCGGAAGTGAGGCGCGTGCTCGAGAGCCTCGACCCGCGGCCGAAGGAAGTTCCCCATGCGAGCTGAGTCCGGTGCTGTCGAGCAGGGTAGGGGTGCGCAAGCGCCACAGAGGGTTCGGGTCAAGCAGGATCATCAGAGGAAGACAGATATGATCGGTCGTATGGATTGCCTAGTCGAGGCGCGTTCGGTGCTACACAAGCTTCGTTGGATCGGGGTCTGCCTGCTCGCGTTCTGCATCGGGGCAGGCACGGTCGCCGCCGGTGAGGCCGACCGTCGCGCAGATTCCGGGCGTCGCGCCGGCGCGAGTCCGCGAGTGAGTTCCGAACGCAGCGCGAGCAAGGGCGACGTCGAGTTGGCAGTCGGAGAAGCGCGGCTTCCGCTCGAGCGGCTGATCGAGCTCGTCGAAGAGGTGGAGAAAGCCAAGCAGACGGACGCGCCCACTCCGCCGGTCGCAGCGTCGCTGCAGCGAGTGCAGCTCGAGGGAAGCTTGCTGCAAGATGCGCTCGACCTGAGTGTGCATGTGTCGGTCGTCGTGCTCGAGGATCGAGGCTGGACCCGCACCCTGCTGCTCGAGCTCGGTGACGGGGCGCATCTCGGAGAGCTGCCCGAGGTGCATGGCGGCATGCTGTCGCTCGAGCAGGGCAAGCTCTACCTGGTGGCGCGCAAGGCGCGGCGCTACGACCTGGATCTGCGCTTGCTGCAGCGCGCGCTGCGCAAGGGGGATCGGCGTACGGCCGCGTTTCGGGTGCCGGAAGATGCCCCGTCCGAGCTGCGTCTGCGCTTCGCTTCGGGGCTGTTTCGACTGATCGAGGAGCCGCTGCGACAGGATGCCGAAGGGGCGCTGTTCCTGCCGACCGAGGGCGCCTTCGAGGTCGTCTGGCAGCCGCTCGAGGAGGAGCCGGCCGCCGAGGCCGAGCCCGCGCCTGCGGCGGCCGCGGATCCGACGATCCCGCATGCCTATGCTTCGAGTGTCTCTACCTTGGAAGGAGCGCGCATCACGCGGGTGGCCTACACGCTGCGCTTCGCCGGGCGACGTTCGCTGCAGATCGACCTGCCGCCCGGAGAGCGCGTGCAGTACGCGTATCTGAATGGGCGCTCGGTGCCGTTCGAGGTCGTAGTGCAGTCGGACGCGGACGAGACGAATGCCAGCGGTGCGAGCCGCCCATCGGGTCTCGCGGAGCCACGGGCGACGCAGCCCGATGCGAAGGAATCGAATGCGGTGGACGACGGAGCGAGTCCTACGAGCCGTGGCCCCGCGACAGTCGCGCAACGCGTTCCCGAGGTTCCCGACACGGTCTCTGTAGTGGTGCAGGTGACCCCGGAGCGCTCGGGAGGGGATCGCGCGACCCTCGAGCTCGTGCTCCTGCGCGATGTGCCGAACTTCCTGCTCTCGGGCGCGCTGCAGGTACAGCTGCCCACCCCCGCTTGGCCCGTGAGCGAGCTGGTGCTCGACGTGCACCTGCCCGACGTCTTCGAGTACACGTGGGCCGGCGGCAGCCTGTCGCCGACCGAGCCCGGTCCGCTCGGGAGCTTCGTCTACGAGATCCCGCGACCCGGCAAGCGCCTGAGCTTTCATCAGTACCTGGTACGGCGCTCGACCCCCGACGTGACGCTCGGCTATGCGGTCGATCTAGCGGGCCGCTACTTCGACTGAACGCGATCGAAGATCGATCCGTAGCAGACCGGAGGACTCGGAAGATGGCACTGCGAACGAACCGGCGAAACCTTCCCAGCGAAGGTTCACAAGATGAGGCGAAAGGTCGTGCTACCGGGAGTGCACTCGAACTCGATGCGACCGCCGTGTGCTTCGGCCACGGCACGCACCAGGGCGAGTCCCAGCCCGGTCCCACCAAGGTCGCGCTGTGTGGTGTAGAAGCGCTCGAAGATGCGCGCACGATGAACCAGGGCAATGCCGGGACCGCGGTCGCGGACTTCGATCCGGATGCGATCCGCGCGCCCGGCGGGCTCAGGGAGCCCGTCCCCCGAGCCAGCGCGCTCCTCCACGCGGCTCACACGGATGTCGATCGGATGCCCCGAGCCATGGCGCAGCGCATTGTCGATCAGGTTGCCGACCGCGGTCTCGAAGTGCTCGGTCTGCATGCGCAGTGTGGGCAGGTCGCTGGCCAGATCGAGTCGGATGCGTTCGGGGTCACGCATGCGCATGCGCTCGAGACACTCGGCTACGTCGATCGGTTCCGCCGTCTCCGTGGTGCTCTCGATGCGCGCCAGCTGGAGCAGGCGTCGGACGAGTCGGTCCATGCGCTCCGTATCGCTCGCCATGTTCCGCAGAAAGCGTTCGCGCTGGGCCTCGCTCATCTCGTCGGCCTGCTCGCGCAGGAGCTCGACGGCACCCGAGATGGCGGTGATGGGCGTCTTGAGCTCGTGACTCACCTGCGTGGCGAACTGCAGGATGTACTGAGCGCGTTCACTCAACTGCTCGTGCATGCGCTCGATGCTGTCGGACAGGGCGACCAGCTCGCGCGGTGTGAGGCGTCCGACCTCGAGCGGAGTCAACCTACCCCCGCGCGCAGCAGACTCCGCTCCCGCGCGTAGCGCTCGCAGCGGGCGCGAGATCGCGTGCGCGAGCAGATAGGTGAGGGTCGGAGTGACGACCAGGAAGAGCAGGGCGACGAGGGCGACCTTGCCGCGATGCGTGTAGAGCGCCTCGGTCGGAGACACCGCGGTGCGCGACATGCGCACGACGGCCACGACCCGGCCGTCGGAGAAGATCGGGATGGCGGTGAACACGCGCAGCTTGCCGCGGCGCCGGATGCTGGTGATGGGCGGGGTGGGCTCGTCGCTGATGCGACGCCGAACCACGGCGGCATAGCGTCCCTCGAGGGCGCCCACCACCTCGGAGCGCTCGCGAAGGCAGTACCCCGTCGGACCGCGCGAAGCAGCGAGCACACAACCGCGCTCGTCGAGCACGCGCACGCCCGAGAGGTTGAAGCGCTGTGCGCGTTCGAGCAGCGGCGCAATGGCCTGGCCCGCGCGCGCCTTCGCGGGGTCGAGTGGGACTCGCGGCTGTTCCGGCTCGTCGCGCGGCTCGAGCACGTCGTAGTCCAGATCGAGGACGGCGGCGAACGGCGTGAAGCTGTCTTCCTCCTGACCTGGGGGGCGAAACTGTGGGCTCGCATCCTGCGGAACTCCACTTGCTTCGAGCC
This sequence comes from Pseudomonadota bacterium, assembly GCA_003247575.1. Taxonomy (GTDB): domain Bacteria; phylum Myxococcota_A; class UBA9160; order SZUA-336; family SZUA-336; genus SZUA-336. The sequence continues at coordinate 56,228 of QJZC01000038.1, read as the reverse complement.
AGCGGTCGCGCCAGGCTTCGCCGATGACGACGGACTCGGCGATCAGCAGCCTCTCTGTTTGTCGCAGCAGGTAGGCGTCGAAGACGGGCAGGAACAGCAGGGTCAGCAGCGGGACGGCGACGGTGAGCGCGGTGAGCCCGAGCAGCAGGTGCCGAATCGTGGGCCGCGGTCTGCTCAATCGGCGCGGCCCGGATCGCGCATGCGGTAGCCTACACCGTATACGGTCTCGATGGGGTCACCGCCGTGCTGCGAGAACTTCTTGCGGATGCGGCGCACGTGGCTGTCGATCGTGCGTTCGGTGATATGGTGTCCGTGCCCGTACGCGCGCTCGACGAGATCTGCACGTGTGAACACCTTCGCCGGGGTGGTCAGCAGCGCGCGCAGCAGCATGAACTCGGTCGCGGAGAGCACGAGCTCGCGACCTTCCCAGGTGCAGAGAAAGCACTCTGGGTCGATGCGCAAGCTTCCGAGCTCGAGTGTGTCCGAGCCACTGCCTGCGCCGGGGGCGAGCTTGGGCGCGCTCGCGCGGCGCAGCATCGCCTTCACGCGGGCCACCAGCTCACGCGGACTGAACGGCTTGGTGACATAGTCGTCCCCGCCGAGTTCGAGGCCCAACACGCGATCGAGCTCGTCGTCGCGGCTCGACAGAAACAGGATCGGCACGTCGCTGGTCGGACGGATCTGGCGACAAACGTCCAGCCCGTCGGTGATCGGCATGACGATGTCGAGCACGATCAGATCGGGGACGATTCGCTGGAACTCGGCCAACGCACCTTCTCCGTCCGCTGCCTCGCGCACGTGATGCCCCGCGCGCTCGAGCGCGTAGCGAACGACCTCGCGAATGTGTGCGTCGTCGTCTGCGACGAGAATGTCGGCCACGCACGCAGCTTGTGGCAATCCGATCGCGGCCGCAAGCGTGCGAGATCATCCAGAGGGTGCGCGCGCGCGGGGTTCTGGCACTCTCGCGGGTGCATGTATCTGCGACGTCGCGAATGTCCGAGCCGGACGAGCTAGAAGCCGCGCGACCTGCGCCCGAAACGGTGGAGGACTCGAAGTCGCCTCGCCCGCCGCGGGTGCGGGCGCGGCGGACGAGGCTTGCCCAGCGGGCCGCGATTGCGGCCCTGCTGATCTCGATCGCTCTTTGCGCGATCACCGGGCGCGCCGTTTGGATTGCCACGGCACTCGTGAGCATCGGTGCCTATCTGTGGCAGTCCCGCTGTCCTCGCTGCGGTGCGTTCTCCGAAGCGCCTGACCGCATGCGATGTGTCTACTGCGGAGCCAGTCTGTTCCGCTGACTTCGGGGACCGCGGCGCTGGTCGCGCGCAGGGTTCCGCTCAGAAGTTCCAGCGCGCCCGAATGCGACGCAGCTCGCGACGCTCGGACCAGGTCAGTCGCCGCTTGCTCGAGATGAAGCGAAGCGTCTCGAAGCGCCGCCGATCTCGCCTACGCTCGAAGCGAAGCCGCTCCTCGAGCCGCCGATCGCGCCGGTCGAGATCGCGCTCGAAGCGTCTCCGTTCGTCGCGTCTGCGCGCGTCGAAGGAGTCGCGCCGATCGAGGCTGTTGCCCACGATGAAGCCGCGCTCGAACGAGCGCCGTCGATCGGAACCGAAGAAGCAGCCCTCTTCGGCTGCCTTGACGCGCGCCCGGGTGAGCTTGGCCTCGGCGGTCGCAAGGCCGCGCCCGCTGCGGAGCGCGCGATCGATGTCCGCGCGCGCTTCGCTGATGCCGGCCAAGCGATAGGCACACCCCCGCTCCTTGGCCTGCCCGACACCTGGCAGAGTCAGCAGCACGGCCGCGGCCAGCGATGAGAGTAGGATGTTTCGCATGTCGGTCTCCTTCTGTCTCGATCTCTTCTGACTCGATCGCGGGAGGGTCCGGCTCGGCGATGCGGGGAGCACCAGGACGCTTGCCAGAAGCAGAGACGACGAGGTTGCCAAACCGGACCCTCACCCAAGCGCTCCGGCGTTTCCCCCACGGTTGAAACGGACCCGACTTGCGCCAGACTCGACTCGAGCCGGGGCGAGGGGTCACTCTCTCGGCTTGCGCCGGGGTTGCAGATCGCCTGCGGCCTCGCTCCGAGTGGAATGCGCGCGCGGCACGGAGGAACCGCGCGTCAAGCGGGGCCCGCTGCCGCCCGATCTGGCCCTACATGGGAGACCGTCGATGAAGCTCGTCGCCTGCGCGACCTGTCATACCCAGTACGACATCTCCAACGTGGAGGCCGAGTCCTTCGCGTGTCGCTGTGGCGAGCGCGTGCGCGTGCAGAGTCTCCGCCCAGTCGATGCGGTCATTCATCGCTGCGGCTCCTGCGGGGCCAACGTCGCGTCCGATGCGACCCGCTGTGACTACTGTACTTCGGAAATCGTGCAGGATCGCGCCGCACTGAGCCTGATCTGCCCCGAGTGCTGCGCGCGCAACGCCGAACGCTCGCGCTACTGCACGGCGTGTGGGGTGGGGTTCGACCCGCACGCGGTCCCCCTCCAGGGAGCGGGAGATCCTGCGGCTTCCGATCACGTGACGGAGCTGCCGTGTCCCTGCTGTGGCATGTTGATGCCGCGGCGCGCGATCGGAGGTCAGTCCGGGGGAGTGCAGGTACACGAGTGTCCGAGCTGCAATGGGCTGTGGGTGCCGGAGGACCGCTTCGATCATCTGGTGCAGCGAGCCCTGGCGACGCGGCGCGAGCAGCTGGCGAGCGGAATGGTCGCAGCGCCTCGCGTGTCCGGGGCGGTGCCCAGCATGACGGTCGCGTACCGCAAGTGTCCCGTGTGCGAAGGCTTCATGCACCGGCGCAACTTCCAGAAGCGCTCGGGTGTGATCGTCGATGTGTGCAAGAAGCACGGAACCTGGCTCGACGCCGACGAGCTGGAGCAGATCACGGGCTTCATCCTGAGCGGTGGCTTGACCGAGGCGCAGGTGATCGAGGACCAGCGCCAGGCAGCGGCGCTACGGCGCGAGGCGGCGCGCGCCGCGCATGAGATTCGCGTGTCGAGCCCCAGCCGCGATCACTCGCGTGGAAACCAGGACCGAGGAGGCATCCTCGGTACGGTGCTGGAGCTCTTCGAACTCGTGCTGTCCTGACCCGTTCGGGAGCGCACGTTCGCAGCTAAAATCGGAGGAAGCACGAATGGGATTCATGGATAGGTTGCGCAACGAGCTCGTCGACATCGTCGAGTGGATCGATGACAGTCGGCACACACTGGTCTGGCGTTTCCCGCGCTATCACAATCAGATCAAGAACGGAGCGCAGCTGATCGTTCGACCGGGGCAGCTCGCGATCTTTGTGCACCAGGGTCAAGTGGCCGACGTGTTCGAGCCCGGCCAGCACGAGCTGGTGACGCGCAACCTTCCGATTCTGAGCACCGTGGCCGGGTGGAAGCACGGCTTCGAGAGCCCGTTCAAGGCCGAGTGCTACTTCGTGCGCACCACGAACGTGACCGATCTCAAGTGGGGTACGCCCAATCCGGTCATGCTGCGCGATGCCGACTTCGGTCCGATTCGCGTGCGCGCCTTCGGTACCTACACCCTGCGTGCGGTCGATCCCAAGGCGCTGCTCAAGGAGCTGGTCGGCACGGACTCGGAGTTCGAGGCGGAAGAGATCAGCGAGCTGCTGCGCTCGATCATCAACCACGCCTTCGCCGAGGTCGTGGCGGACTCGGAGATCGCAGTGATGGACCTCGCGCGCAACTACAAGGCGCTCTCCGATCAGCTGCGCCTTGCAGTGGTGGAGCGCGTAGACGACGAGTACGGCCTCGACATCCCTCAGCTCTTCATCGTGAACATCTCCCTGCCGGCCGAGGTGGAGCGCGCGCTCGACACCCGCTCGAGCATGAGCGTGATCGGCGACATGGGCCGCTTCCAGGCGTACCAGCTCGGCCAGGCGATGCCGATCGCCGCAGAGAATCCGGCGGGGGGACTCGCGGGGGCCGGAGTCGGGCTCGGGATGGGCATGGCGATGGCTTCCCAGTGGTCGGGAGGAGCCCCTGCAGGCAGTGGTGGCGCCCCCAGCAGAGGGCCCGCTGCGGGCCCCGTCCCAGCGGGGGCGGCAATGGGTGCGGTGCCGCCTCCTCCGCCCGCTCCGCCGGTATGGCACTTGGCAGAGAACGGGCAATCGCTCGGGCCATTCTCGCACCAGCAGCTGGCGGCGATGTGTGCGTCCGGGCGGATCCAGCGTGACTCGCTGGTGTGGACGGCCGGGATGGCTGGCTGGAGCGCTGCCGGACAGGTGCCCCAGCTGGCGACTCTGTTCGCGGCGACACCGCCCCCCATGCCGGGGAGCTGAGCTCGGCTCGGTGTGCTTGCTTCCGCGAAGGCTTCGGCGCACGCTGAGTCCATGCACGAGTCTTACCAACGCGCCGCGAACCCGTGGGCATGAAACCTACGCCTGTGCCGAGACCAGACGCGTCGGGCGCCTCGGAGCTCGCGCCCGCGTCCGGTCCGTGGATCAGTTGGGCCATGGCGCTTCTGATGATCGCGACTCTGGCGGGGGTATTCTTCTGGGGGTGCGAGCGCACGACCGTTCGCCGCGAGTTGCCGCCCAAGGCGGAGGCGATCGGCAATCCCTATCTGGCCGCGCAGCGGCTGCTGCGGCGTGCCGGGTTCGAGGTGCGCCGGTTTCGCGACGTCTCGGGCCTGCCGTGGCCACCCCCGCCGGATGCGACCGTCCTGTTTTCCGCCGGCGACGTTGCGTGGCCGCCCGAGCGCGCCCAGAAGGTCCTGGCGTGGGTGCGGGCGGGCGGACATGCGTTGGTCGTTGCTTCATCGCCCGGCGAGCAGCAGGAGCTGGAGCTCGACACGTTCTTCTCCGAGCTGGGGCTCGAGGCGTATCCGAACGAGGGCGTCGCGGCGGACCTGCGCGCCGAGACGCAGGCGATCTTTGCCGAGCGCGAAGGTGGCGCGCTCTCGGTCGAGCTACGTGCGAGCCAGTACTGGGCGGTTCCCGAGCGCCAGCTCAATCTCTCGGTCGGGTCTGAGTTCGGCCTGCACGTGGTCGAGTTGGAGGAGGGCAGGGGATTCGTGACCGCGCTGACGGATGACCTCTTCCTGGAGAACGCCTCGATCGGGGAACGCGACCACGGTGAGTTCGTGGTGCGGCTGCTCGGACTGCAGGCGATCTCGCGGCGTGGAGAGCTGCTGCAGAGCGGGCTGCCGATCTGGTTCGTCGGGTCGGAGCGGATCGGGAGCCCGTGGCTGGTGGTGCTGTCGAACACCTGGCGCATCCTCGTGACACTCGCCGTGCTGATCGTGGCCTGGCTACTCTGGATCTCGCAGCGCTTCGGCGCGCGCTTGCCCGATCCGAGCGTGGCGCGGCGCAGCCTCATGGAGCACGTGGAAGCCGCAGGGCGTTTCTTCTGGCGACAGGGACTTCGTGACCAGCTGCTCGAAGCGGAACGGCAAGCGGTGCTGGAGCGCGTCCGCCAGCGGCACCCCGGCTGGCTGGAGCTCGCGCCGGCCGAGCTCTACCAGCAGCTGGCGCGCGGAGCGGGCTTGACGCAAGACTCCGTGGCCGCTTGGATGCGAGAGGAAGAGAGTCCGACCGCGGAGAGTTTCATCGAGAAGGTGCAAGGTCTACACAAAATTGCGAACTCGCTCTGAGTGGGGAGCCGTGCGGGGAAGCTCTTTGCGGGTCGATCTGTGCTGGCGGAAGTGTGCTGGTGGATCTGCGCGGACGAATGGACATCGTGTGGAGCGGACGTGGATGGCAGAATGGCTGGAGAGAGGCTCTCGAAGCATATGAAGACTTGGATCTCGCGATTGGGCTTGCTCTTGGGGATAGGTAGTCTGACCTTGGCGTGCGAGGGGATTCCACGTCCAGGAGGCCCACCGGACGTCGCCCTGCGTCAGCCCTCGGGTCGCTGCGTGCCTCTGGCGGCGATCGGTGGCTACCGAACTCTCGATGCACGCACGATCTTGATCGACTATGGGCCGAAGGGCATCGTGATCGAGGTCTTCGCCGACTGCGATGGTCTGCGCTTCGCCGAGGATCTCTTGGTCGAGGGTCGCGGCGGCCAGCTCTGCGACTACCGCGGCGACAAGCTGATCGTAGATGGCCGCCGCTGCACGATCGCCTCGATCCGGGACTACGACGTGGTGCCCGATGTGATTCAGCTGCCGCGGCTCGAGATCAACGAAGAAGAGCTGCTCTCCCCCTGACCTCCGCGCCACGCCTCTGCACCACGGGTATGTGAGGGGGACGGCCTTGCTGCCGGTCTGGTCTACTGCGCGCGGGTTCCGGAAGCTCCTGCCTCGCCGGCGCCGGCTTGCTGCCCGCCGAAGCGTGCGGCGACCTGCTCGATCAGTCGAGAGGTGTGTTCGGGCGAGCGCGTATGGCGCGCAACGAGCTGGTACAGCGCGGGTACCACGAACAGGGTCAGCAGCGCGGACAGCGCGACCCCGAACACGACGACGATGCCGATCGGTTGGCGCGTCTCCGCTCCGGCTCCACTCGCCAGGAGCAGGGGAAGCGCGCCGAAGGTGGTCGACGCGCTGGTCATCAAGATCGGTCGCAGTCGAATGACCGACGCCTCGATCAGGGCTTCCTCGAAGGCATAGCCGCGATCGCGCAGCTGGTTTGCGAACTCCACGATCAGCACCCCATTCTTGGCGGCGAGGCCGATCAACAGGATCGCGCCGATCTGGCTGAAGACGTTGATGCTCCCTCCATAGACCCAGAGGCCGAGCAGCGCACCCGTGAGTGCGAGTGGGACCGTGATCAGAATGACCACTGGATGCACGAAGCTCTCGAACTGCGCGGCCAGCACCAAGAACACGATCAGCAAGGCGAGACCGAAGGTGATGTAGAGGCTGCTTCCCGACTCGAGGTATTCGCGCGATTCTCCGTCCCAGCCGATGCGCGCGCTCGGTGGAAGGATTTCGCGGGCTTTCTCTCCGAGCGCGGCGACGGCCATGCCCAGGCTGACGCCCTCACCGAGACCCGCCTCGATCGAGATCGCGCGCATGCGGTCGAAGCGGCGCAGCTCGTCGGGACCGGCCTCCTCGCTCAGGCTGACCAGGTTGGCGAGCGGAATCAGCTGGTTGCTGTCATCCGAGCGAACGTACAGGTTGGTGAGATCGTTCGGACTCGATCGATCCTGGGTCTCCCCCTGGAGGATCACGTTGTATTCGCGGCCGCGGTCCACGTAAGTGGTGACGATGCGCGAGCCCAGCATCGTCTCGAGCGTGCGGCCGATGCTCAAGAGCGACACGCCGAGCGCAGCGGCACGGTCGCGGTCTACCTGGATGTTGAGCTGCGGCTTGCGTTCCTGGTAGTCGCTGTCGGGGTCCTCGAGCTCTGGCATCTCTGCGATGGCGGCCAGCATCTGGTCGCGCCAGCGCTTGAGCTCGGGGTAGTCGGGCCCGCCGAGCACGAGCTTGACCGGGCGCCCGTCCCCGCGAATGCCCAAGCTTTGGGGAGTGTTCAGCGACACGCGCACGCCGGGGAGCTGCGCGAGCTCTTGTCGCAGTCGGCGTGCGACCGACTCGGCGCTCTCGTCGCGGTCGTCCCAGTTGCGCAGAATGACGATTGCACGTGCAGAGTTGACCTCGCCGGTCGTTCCGAAGCGTCCCGGCAGCCGCAACAGCATGCGCAGCACCGGGCCGTCGCCGACCTCGCGCATGATGCGTTCTTCCATTTGCTCGGCGTAGCCACTCGTGTACCCGAAGCTGGCACCCTCGGGGGCGCGCAGCAGCGCATTGAAGATGCCGCGATCCTCCTTGGGCGCGTACTCGCGGGGAAGCGACCAGAGCAGCAGGCCGGCCAGCGCGGTGAGCGCGAGCGTTCCGGCAACCGCGCCTCCCGGGCGTGAGATGGTCGAGCGCAGCAGCTTCCGGTATCGCTCTGCGAGCGACTGTAGAGCCTGGTCCACGCGCTCGGTGATGCGCAAACCCTTGTCCGAGGTCTTCGAGGGCGGCTTTAGCAGCCGCGATCCCATCATCGGGGACAGGGTGAGGGCGACCACACTCGAGAAGATCACCGCGGCCGCCAACGTGATGCCGAACTCGCCGAACAGACGGCCGATCTCGCCCTGGATGTACGAGAGCGGGAGGAAGACGGCGACCAGCACCAGGGTGGTGGCGATGACGGCGACCGCAATCTCTTTGGAGCCCTCGAGCGCTGCCAGCAGCGGCGGCTGACCGTCCTCGATGCGACGATAGATGTTCTCGAGCACCACGATCGCATCGTCGACGACCAAGCCGATGGCCAGCACGAGGCCGAGCAAGGTCAGGGTGTTGATGGTGAAGCCGAGCGCGGCCATCACCATGAAGGTTGCGATCACGGACACCGGCACGACCACGGCTGGGATCAGGGTCGCGCGCAGGTTGCCGAGGAACAGGTAGATCACGATCAAGACGAGTGCGATCGCGAAGAACAACGACTTGTAGACCTCGTTCATCGAGGCTTCGATGAACTCCGCTCGATCTACGTTGATCTCGATGCGCATGCCCTCGGGCAGGTCCTTGCTCACCCGCTCCGCTTCCGCGCGAACTCCGCGTGAGACCTCGATCGTATTCGCCTTCGACAGCTGCTCGATGCCGAGCGAGACCGCCGGGATCGTGTTGGCGCGCGCCAGGCTGCGCTCGTTCTCGGCGCCGAGTCGTACGTCGGCGACGGAGGCGAGCCGCACCAGCTGGCCTTCGCCGCCGCGGCCGACGACCAGGCGGCTGAAGTCCTCGACGCTCTGGTAGCCGGTCTTCGTGCGCAGGGTGAACTCGCGCTCGGAGGATTCCAGGCGGCCGGCGGGAAGCTCGACGTTCTCGGAGCGCAAGGCCGACTCGACGTCCGCGACGGTCAGGCCGTGTGCCGCGAGCGCCTCCCGATCCAGCCAGACCCGCATGGCATAGCGCCGTGCGCCCGAGATGCGCACCCGCGCGACGCCCGGAACCGTCGAGAAGCGGTCCACCAGGAATCGCTCGGCGTAGTCGGTGATCTCGAGCCCGGACATGCGATCGGAGGTGACGTTCAGATACATCACGGCCTGAGTGTCGTTGTCCACCTTGGCGATCTCGGGTGCGTCAGCCTCCTCGGGCAGCTGATCGACCACGCGCGATACGCGGTCGCGGATGTCGTTCGCTGCCTCGTCCACGTTGCGATCCAGGCTGAACTCGACGCGAATGTCCGAGCGCTCGTCGCGACTCGACGAGGTCAGCTTCTCGATCCCCTCGAGACCCGAGATCCGGTCTTCGATCACTTGCGTGACCTTGGTCTCGATCACCTCTGCGGAGGCGCCGCGGTAGGTGGTCTCGATGGTGACGACCGGCGGATCGATGTCCGGATACTGGCGCACGGGCAGCTGCGACAGCGCGGCCAGCCCGAGAATGACCAGGAGCAGCGACAGCACGCTCGCGAAGACCGGGCGCCGAACGGATACGTCGGAGAGGATCACGCGCCGCCTCCGAGCGGTGTTCCTGCGCCAGCGGGGACTCCGGTCCCCGAGTCCTGGAGCGACTCGGGCGGGCTCGACGAGCGCAGCTCACGTGTTCTCAGGATCCGGACCGACTGCCCGTCCCGCACCTTCTGGGTGCCTTCGACGATCACCCGTTCGCCGGGCTCGAGGCCCTCCAGGATCTCGACCTCGCCGGGACTGCGACGTCCGGTGCGGACCTCGCGGCGCGCGACCTGGCTCTGCGCTCCGACGACCCAGACGAATTGCCGGCTCTGCTCGGGCACGATGCAGGCTTCGGGCAGCACGAGCGCGACGACGTCTCGCCGCAGCAGCTGGACCGACAGGAACATGCCGGGGCGCAGCAGGCCACCGGGGTTCGGTAGGCTGGCGCGCACGGTCACCGTGCGGCTGACTGGATCGACACGCGTATCGATCGTGGTCACGGTGCCCTCGAAGGTCTGATCGGGCCAAGCGGCGCTGCGCGCCACGATCGGCAGCCCCACACCGAGGCGCCCGAGCGCCGTCTCGGGTACATCGAAGTCCAGCTTGATCGTGTCCGTGTCGTCGAGCGTCGTAATCACCGTATCGGGCGAGACGAGGCTTCCCAGGCTGACCCGCCGCAGGCCGACCCGGCCCGCAAAGGGTGCGCGGATCACCGTGTCGCTCTTGCGCGCCTGCGCAGCCGCCAGAGCTGCCCGATCGGCGTCGCGCCGCGCGGCAACCTGCTCCAGCTGGGAGGTCGCCATCGCCTTCGTCTTCACCAGTAGCTGCGCGCGCTCGAACTGGCTCTCGGAATCGACCAGGGCGGCGCGCGCGGCGGCGACCGTGGCCAGCGCCTCGGCGTTCTCGAGCTCGATCAGGACGTCTCCGGCGGCGACCTTCTGGCCTTCCTCGAAGTGGATCGCCGTCACCGCCTGCGCGATGCGCGGGCGGACCTCCACCGATTCGTTCGCGCGCGCGTTGCCGAGCGCCTCGACGGTCAAGGGGAACGAGAGCCGGGCCGCCTCGACGACGATGACACCGGGACCCTCGTCGATCTGATCTGCAGCCTCGGCGTGCAACCGCACGACCGGTAGTGAGATGAACGCGAGCATGCATAGGAGCAAGCTCGCGGAGAGCGCTCGAGGCCGAATCACGCTTCCTCCCAATCTGGACCTTCGTGCCGGTGGCGGTTTCGCGCGGCTTCGACGTTTGGCGGGAAACGCCCGGCGGAAGTCTAGCCCAGCCGTGGCCGAGTTGGCGCTCGGAGTAGAAAGATGGCCCGAAGTATCGATCCCCCTTGCCGGGAGCGGCTCAGCTCTTTAGTTTGGGCGGGCGGTTGGAGAGGTGACCGAGTGGCCGAAGGTGCTCGCCTGCTAAGCGAGTGTTGAAGCAATTCAACCGAGGGTTCGAATCCCTCCCTCTCCGCCACCCGTTTTTCCGGGAGAGATGACCGAGTGGCCGAAGGTGCACGCCTGGAAAGCGTGTGTGCCCGCAAGGGTACCGAGGGTTCGAATCCCTCTCTCTCCGCCAGATCTCCGTCAGAATCTTGGACAGTTTGCTAAGCTCCGGTCACTGCCGCCGCCGGCCCACGGTCGGCCTTCCTCGCGGTGGATCCAGCCCCCGGTCATGATTCGGCCCGGGGACAGTCGCAAGCAAGAGTCAGAAGCAAGAGTCAGAAGCAAGAGTCGCAAGCAAGAATCGGAAGCAGTTCCAAAGCGCCCGTAGCTCAGATGGATAGAGCGTCAGGTTGCGGTCCTGAAGGTCGCACGTTCGAGTCGTGCCGGGCGCGCCAGATTCCGCAGCAATCTCGGCAAGTTGAATCCGCGAGTCAGCTCTCTCGTCGCTCTATCCTCGAAGTCGCGGCTCCCTCATGGAAGTCGCTCGAGGTCTCCCCTGGGCCTCCTTCGAAGCGGTCGATGTATTTGGCTGGCCGTCGGGTACCCGCCGAGCTCGAAGCTGAAGTTGGAGCGTGCGCATCGCCATGAAGTCGTGGATCCGGTCGCGGGGAGTCGGGGTTGCGTTCGCCGGGGTGGTCGGCGGTCTGATGCTCGGACCAGTCCAGCGCGCGATGCTGTACCCAGCGCCCCCCGAGCCGCGTGAGCCTCGGCTTCCCGTCGGTGCGGAGTCCGTGTGGCTCGAGTCCTCGGCCGGGCGCACGGAGCTCTGGTGGCTGCCGCCGCTCGATGGCGCGCCTCCAGCGAGCGTTCTGCTCTATGCGCATGGGAATGCTGAGCTGGTGGACGACTGGGGCGACGCCTTCGGCGTCGTGCGCAGCTGGGGTGTGGGCGTCGCGCTGGTGGAATATCCGGGCTACGGCCGCTCGGGTGGGAAGCCGTCGGAAGCGAGCATTCGCGAGGTGATGACCAGGGCCTATGACTGGATCGAAGCCCGGGCGGGTGCGCAGGCCCCGCGCATGATCGGCTACGGTCGCTCGCTCGGCGGCGGGGCACTCGGCCTGCTCCTCGCAGAGCGCCGCTTCGATGCACTCGTGCTCGAGTCCACCTTCACCAGTGTGGTGGCTCTGGCGAAGGAGCGCTTCGTGCCGGGCTTCCTGGTGATGGAACGCTTCGAGACCGAGGCTCGCTTGGCTGAGTTCTCAGGGCCCGTGCTCGTGGTGCACGGGGAGAACGACTCACTCGTGCCGCTGCGTCACGGCGAGAGACTCGCGCAGATCGCTGCGCAGTCACAGCTGGTCGTGTTCGAGGGGTGCGGTCACAACGACTGCCCACGGCCATGGCCAGAGATACGCGCGTTTCTGGAGCGCTACCTGCTCGTGCGTTGATTTCGATGTCGCACTCCGTCTACGCCGCGGCGAGTGACAGGAATCAGTGTGACAGTGGTCTGGACGGAAGTGGGTTGGTCTCGATGCCCGTGTGTCGGGTGGATTTCGGGGCGTGGTCTTTCGCCTCGTGCGCGTGCCACAATTGCGTGTAAGACTGCAATGTCATGCGCTGCACGTCGATCGAGACCCATGGCTCCTTTCGATGGATTCGGCTAGCTCCGCTCTGCGTCGCCTGCGCCGCGAGCCCCGTCGCCGCGGACGGGATCCTGCGGGATTCGTTCGGCGCGACCTCTACCGGGCGGGGCGGCGCCTCGATCGCACTCGCGGACAGCGGTGCCGTGATCATCGACAATCCCGCGGCCATGGCTCGCTTGCCGGCTTCTACCCTGTTCGAGCTGCGGCTCGACTCCTACGTGCTCGACATCAAGTACAGCGACCCAGAGAACAGCTCTGGGGGTCCTTTTGCCCCCGCCGTGATTCCAGAGTTTACCTGGGTGCGGAAGTCTGACGACGGGCGACTCGCGCTCGGCTTCAGCGTCTACTCGCCCGGCGGATTCGCGTCCGAGTATCGAATGAATGCTCCGGTGATCGGCGAGTCGCGCTACGAGGCCTCGCTTGCGTTCCTGAAGGCCACGCCCGCACTGGCGTACCGCGTCTCCGAGAACTGGTCGGTCGGCGCGACCGTCGGGATCGCCTACTCTCGTGTCGAGCTCGACGCGCCGCTCTTCGTTCAGACCGGGCCGAATGCGGGACTGCCCACGACCATGGATCTCGATGCGGACGGCTTCGGTCTGACGGGTGGGCTGTCGCTGCATTACCAGAGCGGAGACGTCGGGGAGCGCCTGAGCTTCGGTATCGCGTACACGCACGGCACTCACGTCTCGTTCGATGGGGAGACGCGAGCCCAGCTGTTCGGCTTGGGGCCGGACCCAATCGACAGTAAGTTCGATACCAAGCTCGAAATCGACTTCCCGCGCTCGCTCGGGTTCGGCATTGCTCGCGAGTTCGGACGCACGTTGGTGTCATTCGACGTGTTGGTTACCGACTGGTCGAGCGCTTTCGACGACATTCCGATTCGTCTCGACCGGGCGACCAATCCGCTGTTTGCAGGGCAGACCCTGCGCGATCGTTTCCCGCTGGATTGGAAGGACGGAATCACGTTCCGGATCGGACTCGAGCGGCGCCTCAGCGCCGACCGCGTGATCCGGATCGGCTATGCATTCCATCCGAATCCAGTGCCGCGGGACAAGATGACCCCACTGATTCCCACGGTGCTCGATCACGTCTTCACTGCCGGCCTCTCGCAACGGCGTGGTGACTGGATCTTCGGTCTCGCGGTGGAGTTCTCGGGGGGAAACTCTACGAGCGTCGAGAACAGCCAGATCGTGGGTGGCGAGTTCGACCGAAGCCGGCTGGACGGCGTCGCCTTTGGTGTCTTCTTGAGCGCGACCTACGGCTTCGAGTGAGAGCCTCGGGAGCCCCTCTACTGGGGCTCCCGAGGGGGCCGAGCTTGTGCGAGCACCGATTCGCTCCCAGAATGCGATACGGTGAGCTCCGAGGAAGCAGACCTGCAGCGGCCCCTGGCTTTCGATGCTCCCGAGCCCCATCGAAGGGTCGGAGCCGGGGAAGTGCGTGCGGACCAGCACGAGGGGGTGCTCGCTCACGTTCGCTTTCAGCGCGAAGGCTTCTGCATCGCGAAGCTGGATGACGGCAGCATCGTCAAGGGAAGGCTGTCTCGGCCCGAGGTTGGCCTGCGCTACCAGTTCCACGGGGCCTGGGTGAGCGACGCTCGGTATGGGCGCCAGTTCGCGTTTCGGAGCTATCGCCCGCTCTACCCGCAGGACCCCGCGGGGATTCGCGCCTACTTGATGCAGCACGGGCCCGGCATCGGTCCCAAGCTGTCTCAGCGCTTGGTCGAGAAGTACGCGTCCGAGGCTTTGGAGGTGTGTCGCACGGATCCGGATCGTGTCGCGCGCGAGGTGCAGGGGATGCGACCGGCACTCGCGCAGGGGCTGGCGGACCAGCTGCTGGCTTCCGAGGACCTGGAGGCGCAGCACGTCGCCCTCGCAGGGCTGTTTGCTGGGCTCAAGGTGCCGCGGACGACGGCGGAACGGATCGTCGAGCGTTACGGCAAGGAGGCCGAAGCGCGCGTGCGCGAGGAGCCCTACGCGCTGGTGGAACGCGTGCGCGGGATCGGCTTCGCGACCGCGGATGCGATCGCGCGTCGCACCGGAGTCGCTCCCGAGGACCCGCGCCGCGTTCGAGCCGGCATTCTTCACGTGCTGGGCCGCGAGGCGACGGGGCAGGGGCACACATGTTTGCGGGAGATCACCCTCGCCACCTACGTCTCCGAGCTGCTCGGCGTACGCGCGGGTCTCGTAGGCGAGGGCATCGAGGCAGTCCTCACCGATGGAACGTGTCGGCGCGACCTGGGCCTCGTGGCGCTCACCCCGCTCGCCGAGGCGGAGCAGGACATCGCCCGCCGGCTGCGGGCTCTCGCGGGAGCCCGACCCGCTCCAGGTAGCCTGGATGCGAGCGGGTTGGCGCGAGATCAGGCGCGGGCGCTCGAGCGGGCGCTCACGGAGGGGGTCTTCGTGCTCACGGGGCCACCGGGGACGGGCAAGACCTACACCATTCGGCGCATTCTCGATGCCTTTCCCGATGCCCGGATCGAGCTGGCGGCGCCGACCGGCAAGGCCGCCAAGCGGATCACGGAGCAGACGGGGCGGAGTGCGCAGACGGTGCATCGGCTGCTGGAGCCCATCTACCTCGGGGATCGTTTCGGCTTTGCGCGCTCTGCTGAACAACCGTTGGAGCTCGACCTCTTGATCCTCGACGAGGTGAGCATGATGGACGTGCAGCTGATGTCGCAGCTACTCGAGGCGGTGCCGAATTCGGCGCGTTTGATTCTGGTCGGGGACGTGCAGCAACTTCCTGCGGTTGGGCCCGGGAACGTGCTTGGCGACATGATCCGCTCCGGCTGTA
Source organism: Pseudomonadota bacterium (assembly GCA_003247575.1). Taxonomy (GTDB): domain Bacteria; phylum Myxococcota_A; class UBA9160; order SZUA-336; family SZUA-336; genus SZUA-336. The sequence continues at coordinate 41,099 of QJZC01000038.1, read as the reverse complement.
TTCCGTACGCCGAGCTCGACGAGATCAAGCGGCAGGACGAAGGCTGGATCATTCAGAACTGCCACCGAATTCGACGTGGCGAACGCATCTGGGTCGATAACGGGCATGCACGCGACTTCTTCGTTCTGGAGCGTCGCCACGTCTCCGACATCCGAGACACCGTGATCGAGCTGGCTTGTGAGCGACTTCCGCGCAAGTACGGAACCGATCCTCTACGTGAGCAACAGGTTTTGGTGCCATTGCGGCTGCGTACCGAGCTGTCCTGTGCCTCGCTCAACATCGCATTGCAGGCTCGCCTGAATTCAGTCTACGTACCTTCACTACCAGCGAACGAGTCCGATCAGGTCGGTTCAGGTGGCCGAATTCGCCCTGGCGACAAAGTGATTCAGACGCGCAATGCGTATGAACTCGGCATCTTCAACGGGGATTTGGGAACGGTGGAGCGACTGGAGGGGCGCTCGCTCTGCGTCCGTTTCGAAGCGCCGGACCGCCTCGTGGATCTCGACGTAGAGCGCAACGACTTGGAGCTGGCCTATGCGCTGACGGTCCACAAGTTCCAGGGCAGCGAGGCGCGGATAGTGGTCATACCGGTGCACCCGAGTGCTGGACCGAGGATCCTCCAGCGCTCATGGCTATACACAGCCATTTCGCGTGCGAGGGACGTATGTGTGATCGTCGGCCACCCCGAAGAGCTCGACCGGATAGTGAACCGAGATCGAAACCAGGTGCGCTGCACGCGGCTCGAGTCCCTGCTCCGGTCCGTCGGGCGGCCAGACTGAGCGTTCTGCTCACCGAAGATTAATCTGGCTTGCTCTCTAGTTGCGGCAATTTAGCGGCGAGAATCTTCTTACATGCGATTTTTGCGCGCTTGGTGAAGGAAAATCGTGCACCGTGGGGGATGCGGCATTTTCGGATCGAGCCGAATGCGGCATGATAGCCGCGTGAGAGTTACCTGGCGTTCCATCGATTGGCTGAGTGAAGATGATCGGTCTCGGGTAGAGGCTCGCCTCGAAGCCATGGCGGGTGAAGGCGGCGGCGCCGACCGAGTCGAGATCGTCTCGCGCGAACTCGCTCCCGGCGAGGCCGGTTGCACCGAGGTGCGCATCGCGGGCGTCATAAAGAAGTGTCAGCTGACGGCGGTGCGGGAGCACACGGCCCGAGAGCGAGCGCTCAACGACGCACTGGATGCGTTCGAGCGCAACGTCGCCTATGCGCTCAATGCGCAACCTCCTGCTCAACAGCGGCGCGAGCCGGTGGCTCCGATGGGTGTGAGCGGCATGGACGCGTCGGGCGGCGCCGTGCTTTCGCCCATGGAGCGGCTCACGGACTCCATGCAGGGGGTCTTGGAGCCCGTCGGCTCCCTGATGGACCGCGTGAGGGATGCACGCAGCTCGATCGTGTCAGTGGCTGGCCGTGCGAGCACTTCCAGGGCGGCCCGTGCGGTCGCTCCGTCGGCACGCCCGAAGCGGCGTCGCGTTGCGGGGATCATGCGGCCGCTCGTGGTCAGCGGTTCCGTGTTCGCCCTCGTGGGTGCGGGCCTCTTCTGGTACCAGGCGAGCTCGAGCTCCCTCAGCACGACAGAGGTTCTGCCTGCGGTGGTTGCCTCTACCCTCGAGAAGGCGAAAGAGCAGGTGACCGCTGCGGTTGCGTCCAGTCCTGCTGGACCCGCGCTGACTCAGTCTGCCCCCGCCGAGATCCGATCTGCGGCACAGATTCAGCCTGAACAGGACATCCTGCCGGCGACTTCGGCCACCGAAGACGAGATCGCATTCTGGGCGATCGCATCCGTGAGGCCGCAGGATGAGTCAGGGCTAGGCTCGCGCTTCAGTGCAGTTGCACAGGGTCGGCGCTAGTCTCCCTCTTCAGTGCAGTTTGGCGCGGATCCAAAGTCCGCGCTCCCCTTTAGTGTCGGCCTGCGGTCCCGACGACGCCCAGACTTGGGACAGGATGGCGCTGATCGGGTTTGGCCCCGTCGGCGTTTGGCCCAGTCGGCCTCAGCGTCCCTTGTCTCCCTTCCATCCACACGACTCGTTCGTCCGGAATTCGATCAGCGGTTTGCCCTGGGTAGACAGCACGAGCTCGCACTCGTAGAAGATGTTCGTCTCGCGAACATTCGATGCGATGGCGACCTTCCAGTAGCCCCCGTCCGCTTCGATCGCACGTAGCAGCTCTTCCTCACTCTGGCGGAGATCGGTCGGCTGTCCTGCTTCGCCCTCGTTTTCGGACGGCGATCTACTCTCGGAGCCTTCGGCCTCCTCGTCACTCGCGAGTTGGTTCTCGAAGCGGGCGCGTCCGGTCCATGCGAGCGACTGTCGTCGACGTCCCGAGTACTTGGCGTCGATTCGCTGCACGTGGCGCAGCAGTTCCTGATCGCGCAGGGCGATGGCCAACGCGCTTTCGCCGGAAACGATTGGAGGCGTGGGTAGGTCCGGCGGCTCACCATAGGGGTTGATCGGACGCCGCCCCGCCCCGGGATACAGGGGTAGCTCTGGCTCGGGTTGGATCAGCGAGCATGCCGACGCGAGCCCGAGCGCCAGGCAGAGGTGTGACGCGCGTGCGCACCAGCGCGAGGTGAGCGCGGGCCGAGATTCGTACGGGTTGTGCATGCTCCCTCCTCGTCTCGGGATGATACCAGAGTGGCGGAGTTTCTCTTCGGTGGGGAGCGGCGGCGAAGAGTGACCTCTCCGCAGGCCGGCGGGCGCGCGATCAGGCGCTGTCGAGAGGTTTCCTGCTGCGGAGCAGGAGACGCCGTGCGCGCTCCAGATGGGGCGCGTCCACCATCTCGCCGCGAAAGCGAAACGCCATGTGCCCCGATCTGCGATGAGTCTCGTAGGCTTCGAGCAGCTCTGTCGCCTCTGCGACCGCTTCGGCGGTCGGGGTGAAGGCCTGGTTGACGATGTCGATCTGATTGGGATGGATCGTCATCTTGCCGGTGAATCCCTGGGCGGCGGCGTTGTCGGACTCCTCGCGTAGCCCGTCGAGATTCTCGAAGTCGACGAAGACTCCATCGATGGCGTCGATGCGCGCAGCCGAGGCCGCCAGCAACGCGAGGCTGCGCGCCAGCCGAAAGACCTCGAGGTAACGGCCCGAGCGATCGCGCGTTCGCTGTGCACCGAGTGCGGCCGACAGGTCCTCGGCTCCCCATGTGAGCGCGCGCACGCGTGGCGCCCGTGCGATGTCCGCGACTCCGAGCACGGCAGCGGGTGTCTCGGTGGCAATCGGAATCAACCCGGGTTCCTCTTCCGGCGGGTGGGGAAGGCGGCGCAGCTGGGCATCGATGCGCTCGAGATCGTAGGGGGTCTCGACCTTCGGGACCATGAACAGATCGGGCGCGCACTCGCTGAGAGCGGCCAGATCGTCTTCGCCCCACGGGGTCGCGAGGGCGTTGATTCGCACGATGCGCGTCTTGGTGCCGAAGTCGACCTCGTGTAGCCAGCGGCAGATCTCCGTGCGTGCTTCGATCTTGGCTTCCGGCGAGACCGAATCCTCGAGATCGAGGATCAATGCATCCGCGTTCGAGTCGAGAGCGTGGTCGAGCATGCGCCGCTTGGCGGCGGGAACGAAGTGCAGGGATCGCATGCAGCGGGGACTCCTTCGAAAACGCTACGCCGTACCCGGACGTTTGTGCATCAGCGCTGCGCGGCGACAGCGTACGACCAGCTCGCCACGCTGGTTCTTTGCACGGTGTTCGAATGTGACGATCCCTTGGCTCGGACGTGACTTCGATTCTCGGACTGCGATGACTTCGGTCTGTGCGTAGAGGGTATCGCCGATGAATACGGGCTTGGGAAACGTGATGGACTCGAAGCCGAGATTGCCGACGGTGGTACCGAGCGTGGTGTCGCCCACCGAGAGCCCTACGGTCAAGGAGAGCGTGAAGAGGCTGTTGACCAAGCGCTGGCCGAACTCGGTCTGCGCGGCGAAGGCTGCGTCGAGATGCAGGGGCTGCGGGTTCATCGAGAGCGTGCTGAAGAGCAGGTTGTCGGTCTCGGTCACCGTCCGTCCCGGTTGGTGATCGAAGCAGTCCCCGACCGCGAGCTCCTCGAAATACCTACCCGCCATCTGCCGTCCCCCTCGTTCGAGGAACGTGCATCAGGGGGTGGGTGAAAGCAAGTACAGGCTGAGATTCGGCCAGTAGGTGATGACCAGCACGGCCAGGATCAGCAGGCCACAGAAGGGGAGCGCGGCCGTGTAGAGCTCGAGCACCGGCCGCTTGAAGCGATGGCTTGCGATGAAGAGGTTCATTCCGACCGGTGGCGTGATGTAGCCGATCTGCATGTTCGCCAGGAACACGATCCCCAGGTGAACCGGGTGGATTCCGTAACTCTGGGCGACGGGCAGGATGATCGGAATCACCAGTACGATGGCCGAGAAGATGTCGAGCAAGGTCCCCAGGATCAAGAGGAAGATGTTGAGCAGCATCAGAAAGGTGAGCGGAGAGGACACGTAGGTGCGGATGGTCGCGAACAGTCGCGTGGGGACCTCGGTGTCGATCATGTAGTTGGTCGACGCGAGCGACACACCCAGAATGACGAGAATGGCGCCGACGAGCACCATCGACTCTCGCATCACCTTCGGTAGCGACCGGAGCGGGACCTCGCCGCGGATCGCCACTTCGACGATCAGCACGTAGAGGGCGGTCACAGCCGCCGCTTCCGAAACGACGAACGTGCCGGAGTAGATTCCACCGAGCACGACGAAGGGTAGGGGCAGCTCCCAGCTGCTCTGGCGCAGCGCACGCCCTGCCCGGCTCCACGAGAAGGGCTCGCGCTCGACCTGTCCATGGTCCATCCACATTCCGTATGCTCCGAGCAGCACGAGCATCAGCAGTCCGGGGAGCAGGCCTGCGCGAAACAGATCCTCGATGCTGGGTGGGTCGTCGAGTCCCATCTGCTGTGCGACGACTCCGTAGAGGATCAGCGGGAGTGCCGGCGCAAAGAGCAGTCCCAGGCTGCCCGACGAGGTCACCAAGCCCAGACTGAACTTGTCGGGGTAGTCGGCTTGGCGAAGGGCGGGGTAGAGCAGGGCTCCGAGCGCGACGATGGTCACGCCGGATGCGCCGGTGAACGCAGTGAACAGGGCGCAGCTCGCGAGCGCGACGATCGCGAGACCGCCACGCAGCCGCCCGAGGCACGCATCCGTCAGCTGCACCAGCCGTGCTGGGGCCTGGCTCTCTCCGAGCACGTAGCCTGCGAACGTGAACAGCGGAATGGCACTCAGCACGGGCAGATCCGCGAGCCGGAGGATCTCGATCGCCACTACGGAGAGGTCGATCTCTTCGTACCAGAATCCGTAGAGGGCGCCGGCGGCAATGATCGCGAACAGTGGCGCGCCGAGCAGGGCGAGCAGCCCCAGCAGCAATGGGAGCGCTACGCTCATGGTGCGGCGTGCGTGCGCCAGGCGCTGACCGCGCTGGTGACGAGGCGCAGACCGAAGCGTAGGGCCATGCCGCCGAAAGCGATCGGGATGGCGCACTCCAAGATCCACACGGGTACGTCCCCGAAGGCTGTCGCCCCACTCTCGCGATCGAACGCGACCATGCGTGCCGCGTGATGTGCGATGGTCCCGCAGACACCGGCGCTGAATGCGAGTGTGAGCACGTCTGCACAGCTGCGCCAAGGTGGACTCAGCAGCCGTCCGAGCGCGTCGATCGCGATGTGCTCGCGCGTTCGCGTGGCACAGAGCGCACCGAGCAGGCCGACCCAGAGCACCAGGTAGCGCAGTAGGGGGCCGATCCACACCAGGCCCGTGTCCCACACGTTGCGCAGCAGGATCTGTGTGCACGCGAGCGCGATCAGGCTCGTGAGTAGCAGGCTGAGTAGGCCGTCCTCGATGAAGTGGAGCGCGCGCAGGCTCTTGTCGAGTAGGGCCGCGGGAGCCAGCGGCTTCTGGGTCATGGGGTCGGCTTGGCCGGGACGGCGGCTGCCTCGCGCTCGCTCGTGCGGTACTCGTCGATCAGGCTGCGCAGCTGGTGCAGCATGTCCTTCGAGTAGCTCCCGTCTTCGGAGAGCCGCTTGGCTGTGGCATCGGCGATGGCGCGCCAGCGCACGAGCTCGTCCGGGCTCGGCTTCACGAACTCGAGGCCTTGATTGCGCAGCGCCTCGCGTGCATCCCGGTCGCTCGCGCGCGTCTCCTCGTCCAGGTCGTGGGACACGCGATCGATCACTTCTCGGACGACGGTCTGGTCGGCGGAGGCGATCTTATTCCACGCTCGTGCATCGATGGCGAGAATGCCAGTGATGTAGCTGAGTGGAACGTCCGTCAGGTAACGCACCTTGGTGTGCCACTGGAAGGCGATCGCTCCGACTGGCGGCCCCGCTACGGTGTCGACGAGTCCGGTCTGGAGTGCTGTGAATACGTCGGCGAGCGACAAGGGTACCGGCGATACGCCTGCGATCTGCCACGCGACCTGACTCATCGTGTCGTGCTCTTGTGACCATACCTTGCGCTGCTGCAGATCTGCGATTGCGCGAACGGGCTCCTGCGACAAGATGTGCGCGAAGCCGCCCTCACTGATGCTGAGTGCGATCAGTCCCGCCTGCTCGAAGCCCGTCTGAAGCATGGGGTCGAGTTTCTGGCGCACGAAGTCCACCTCTTCGTACGACTCGAACAAGAACGGAAGGCTGTAGACCTCTGCGTCGCCATACAGGTCGGTGAGACTGCCGACGGTGAAGGCGCCACCGTGGAGCTGCCCGACTCGCATCTTGCGCAGCACGCTGGCACCGTCGCCCATGACGCCGCCCGGATAGAACTTGAGCACGACTCGCCCTTCGGTGCGCTGCTCGATCTCCTTCGCTCCGGCGCGCATGGCGGTCATCCAGGTCGTGCCGTCGGGGACGATCGCGGCGATCTTCAAGGTCGTCGCGCGTGCGCCCGGTGCGAAGCTGAGCACGCTTGCGATGGATAGACAGAGCAACCACGACTTCATGCACGATCTCCGCAACGCAGCACGACGCTGAACCAGGTTCTCGTCCTAGCTGCGGCTAGAAGTACTCGTCGGCCGTCTCGAGCAGACCGCGCGCTTGGTCTTGCGCGAGTGTGTTCGAGAGCGTGAACCCCTCCTCCTCTGCATCGGCTGCTAGGACATCCTTCAAGAGTCGATCATGCAGCTCGCGGTCGAACACGAGCCGCGCATAATGGCGAGCGAGGAGGACCTTGACCATGAGATTGCGGTCTCGGGACAGGTCGAGTGCACGTTCGAAGTGCTTGCGGCCTTCTTCTGGCTTTCCGCCGAGGCTGCTCGGGCGCTGATTCTTGAGGACACCCAGGTACAGGTGTGCACCCCCGTCGTCGAAGGACTCGTTCATCTGAACCACGCGCTCCATGATCGCCTCGACCTTGGGTAGATCCGCGATTGCATTCCAGTCGCCGGAGCGAAGCGAGATCCACGTCGCCCAGCTCGTGCCGAGGGCGTACAGGGCCGCGACGTCGCCTTCCCGGCTGCGAGCGAGTTCTCGGGCGAAGTCCTCGAATGGGGAACCGAGCGCGCCACACAGGTCCCCGTTGAGGAGACAGACGCTGCGTTCTCCGTAGCTGCGCGCCCGCTTCGCCAGGCGCACGGCGCGCGCGGGGTCGTCGGTGAAACTGCTCGCGTAGGTGCCATAGAGTCGGGCCCCCGCCTGGACGAGTGCTTGGTTCTCGGGATCGGAGCGGATGAGTCCGTCGATCAAGAGCAAGAAGGCGGGCGCCCCATCGCGCACCGTCGCTGGATCATCGTGCGCCAGGATCGCCGCACTCAGATCCTCTGCGAGGCTCGAAGTCGCAGAGCGCATGAGACTCGCGCACCCAGGGGCGGTCGTCAGCAAGGTCACGAGTGACAGGGCAGCATAGCGAGAGGCCGCATAGCGACCTTGCCGTACCCTAGCGAGTGATCCCATCCTTGTGCTCCTCGATGTCCATGAATCCGTCGCGCGCGAACTCACAAGCACGTTCCGTGTCTTCCAGTAGAACTCCCACCATGCGCAGATCCTTGACGTCCGTGGCGAGTTGGGGCTCTCGCTCGGAGGCCCGCTTCAGGATCTGGAGGCCGAGCCGGGCGTCATCGGGACGGTCGCGGCGCTGGCTCCGGCACAGCAGGATTACGCCATGTTCGACCTGGTAGTCGAGGCGGGTGGGGTGTAGCGCACGCGCCAGCCGGATATCCTGCAAGGATTGGTCGATGTTGCCGCGCATCCCGACGACCCAGCGCAGGAAGAACCACTCGGGAACCGTGCGATAGACCGTCGCGCGTGCGAAGTACAGATTTGCGAGTGTCGAATTATTGGGCCCGTCACGCCCGATCGGCTCGAGCGCGATGCCGCGATCCAGCAGGCTAGCGATCTCGCTCACGTGCTTCGCGCCCCAGACGACGCCATGAATCGTGGCCAGGCGCCCGAGGGCCGCGGCCTTGAAGAGCATGCACTCCGCGCAGCCCGGGTCCTGCTCCAGACCGCGCTCTGCCCAGAGCTGGCTGCGCTCGAGGAGCGCGATGCGTTCTGCGCGCTGCGTTGCGGGCAGCTTCTCCGCGTTGGTGAAGAGAGCGCGTGCGGCCCGCCAGTAGGGATTCGAGAATTCCGGCGCGCGCTCGGCGAGAGCGCTGTACAGCGCCTCGGCCTCGTGTTCGCGGCCGAGAGCCTCGAGGGACACGCCTTGTTTTAGATGCTCCGCCTGCGAGGGGGAGTAGCCGGCCGGAACCTGCACCCAGTCGGGATCGAGGGCCGCTGGAAACTCTGGAGTCGTGTGAGGCTCTGCGTGCAGGTGGATCGGCGCTGCGAAGCCTGCTGCGATGACGAGCGCGCAGATGTATGTGGGAAGGCGCGCGATCTCGCGTGAATGGTGGGCCTGCGACGTAGCCATGGCGAACTTGTGATTCGTCCAACGCCCGAGCGGACTTGACGCGGAGCTGTGATCGCGTTTTCGTACGTCGCACAACGAGCGCGAATGCGCGCAAGCGCCCGGAGACTCGTAGAGTGTCTGCAGTGAGCGGACCTGTTGCAGCTTGTACGGCCACTCGACGTACGCTCCGTGAAATTCCGCTGCGAGGGTGAGCTTCAGGCTGCTCAGGACTCGCTGTTCAGGAGGTCGAGTTTGGAAACGGACGCGTCACCCTCGCTCCTACGATTCGGCGAGTTCGTCATCGATCTGCAGAGCTACGCGCTGCGGGATGCGAACGGGCCGATCGAGTTGGAGCGGCGCGCGTTCGACGTGCTGTGCCATCTGATCGAGCATCGGGATCGAGTCGTGTCGAAGGACGCTCTGCTCGACGAGATCTGGAGTGATCAGATCGTCGGGGAGTCGACCCTGACGCGGATTATCAGCCTGCTGCGTCGCGCGCTGCGCGATACCGTGGGTGAGTCTCGTTATCTGAAGACCGTGCGCGGGCGTGGATACCGCTTCGTTGCCCCCATCTCTGAGATGGGTCGCCCTCCGTCGGCGCCGCAGAGGCGTACTCCCGAGCGAGCTCCGGGTGGGCTGGTCGGGCGAACTCGGGAGCTCGAGCTCGCGCAGGCTGGGCTGGAACAGGCGCTCGGGGGGCGCCTGCGTGTCCTCTGGCTCGAGGGGCCAGCGGGCATCGGAAAGTCTCGGCTCGGTGTTGCACTGAGCGACCGCGCGCGCGAGCACGGAGCTCGCGTGGCTGCGGCGCGATGTGACTCGAGCAGCGGGGTGCCTCCGTTCTGGCCGTGGATCCAGCTGTTGCGCGTGTTGCTCGACGAGCTGGACCCAGACGCACGCGCGCAGCTGATCGAGCCCGTACGCTCCGACCTGCATGCGCTCTTGCCCGAGGACGTAGGGGGAAGCAGAGAGGCCGAGAGCACGCTCTACCACGACGCCGAGGAGTCTCGCTTTCATCTGTTCGACGGGCTGATCCGGCTGCTGCGGTCCCTGGCCCGGTCGAGTCCGCTGATGCTCTGGCTCGATGACCTGCATCAGATGGATACGCCATCCTTTCGGTTGCTGGAGTTTGCGGCGAAGCACCTGGGAGATGCCGCGGTCTTCGTCCTGGGCAGCTTTCGCGAGCCGAGGAGCGCGGACGACACTCTGCTCGCCGAGGTGCGCCGCGCGATCGGACCGAGCTCGGCGACGGATCTCGTGCTGGGTCCGCTGACCGTTCGGGACGCGGTTCCCTTTCTGTTGGAACATACCGGTCTCGAGGTCCCGGAGGCCGTGGCCAGGGCGCTCTTCGAGCGTGCGGCCGGGAATCCGCTCTTCCTGCGTCACCTGGCCGGTTCGCTCGTGTCGAGGGGAAATGCGAGTGAATGGCCGAGGCTCCTGCAGCAGCTTCCGGCGCCCAAGACCGTCCTCGATGCGGTACGCCAGGATGTCGATCGCCTGTCGGAGTCGTGCATACAGATGCTTCGTTGTGCGAGTGTGATCGGTCGCGCGTTCGCGCTCGGTCTGCTTCGTCAGGTGCTCCCGCCGGCTGAGGATTCGCTGCTCCAGAAGCTCGAGGAGGCCTCGGAGGCTCACGTGGTCGAGCTCGTGGAGGTGGAGCTCGACGGTTTCCGCTTCGTGCACCCGCTGATCCACGAGTCGCTCTACGCCAGTCTGTCCTCCGAGCAGTGCGCACGCTTGCACTTGCGCGTCGCCGAGGTGTTGGAAGCTGCGAGCGGAGATGCAGCGCGCATTCCACGTCTTGCCCATCACTACTGGTGTGCGCGCCTGCTCGCGGCTCCGGAGCGGGTCCGAGCGGCGCAGCTCGAGGCGGCGCAAGACGCGCTGCGTGCCCTGTCCTTCGAGGAGGCCAGTCGGCTCGGCCAGCGTGCGCTCGAGCTGGCGGCACCGTGGCCGAGCGTGGATGCACAGATCGACGCCTTGCTGCTGATTTCCGAGGCGAGCCACGCGCGCGGAGAAGACCAGGGCATGCGCGAATGGTGTTTTCGGGCCGCGAGACTGGCGCGAAAGGCAGGGCGATACGATCTACTGGCGCGCGCTGCCCTGGGGTTCGTCGGTATCGGCGGACTAGGCCGGCTGGATGCTGCCTGGGTTTCCTTGGCGGAGGAATCGCTGCAATGCCTCGGCACGGGCTCGCCCGAGCTACGGGTGCGGCTCATGATCCAGCTGGCGCTCGAGTACTACTGGGCGGGGTACAGTCAGCGCGGCCTGAGCCTGAGCGCCGAGGCGGAGCGAATGGCTCGCACACTGGACGATCCGGGTACGGTTGCAGCCGTGTTGGAGTTGCGTCTGTCCCTTGCGCGCGATCCGGACGATCTCGAGGCTGCGGATGCGCGCGTAGACGAGATCCTCTCGATTCTGCCTGCGCAGGCGCGTCCCGAGATCGCGCTACGCAGCCTGCTCGTGCGACACGACCTCTTGCTCGAGCAGGAGCGCCTGTCCGAGGCGGAGATCGAAGCTCGGCGCGTCATTCACTTGGCCGAGGAGCTGCGCCTTCTCTGGCCCTTGAGGGTGCGACTCCTCTACGACCTGCTCGACGGGCGGCACAGCGAGGTGGATCGATTCCTTGCGAGTGCGATCCAGAATGGCCGCATCGACTTCGCGACCAGCGGAGAGTGGGCACAACACTTCATGGCGGTTTTCTATCACCTGCGTCTGCAGCAAGAGCGGCTGCCCGAGCTGATCCCGATCCTGAGCGAGTGGGCTGCGCGCTTTCCCGCGTTTCTGGGGGTCCGAGTCGGACTTGCGCACGCACACTCGAAGGCGGGACAGGACGAGAGCGCGCGCGAACTCGTCGCACAGCTCGCGCGCAACGACTTCGAGGACTTCCCGCGCGATCAGATCTGGCTCTGGCTCATGGTGTCGCTGGCAGAGGTGCTGCTCGCGGTGGGGACACCGGTACAGCTCGAGCGCGTGCGGCGGCTGCTCTGGCCGTACCGCCGGCGCATCGCCGTGCTTTCCGCAGATGCCTGCCTCGGGTCGGTCTCGCGTGTGCTGGGTGTGATCTCGCACCGGCTGGGGCGGATCGATACCGGACTTCGCGCGCTCGAGTACGCCCGGCGCGTGGACGCCAAGCTCGGCGACTTCGTCTATGCGCGGACGTCCATCGACCTGTGCCATGTATACACTGCACGCGGTGGTGCGGGGGCTCGCCAGCAGGTCCGACAGATCGCCGTGGACGTGGCGCGGCGCGCAGAACGCGACGACCTTGCGCCGTGGGCTCGACGCGCTCGGGAGCTGATGGCGGAGTCCTGACTCCGCCGAGCCGGTCCGCCGATCGACGCATCTGCGTGTTTACATAAATGAAGCAGTTTTCTTTTATTTGCGTATTGTTTTGCTCTTCTTGGAGCTGCGCAGTTGAGGTTGAGGGACGATTGAGATGTACTATGTGATGGACTGACTCGATCCGCGCAGGATCGGCCGTGTGCGGCGGCTGTGCTCGCGGCTCCGAGGAAGCAATGAGGGGCGGAGTGTGAGCGAGAAATTCGACATCGTCATCGTAGGGGCTGGTCCCGCGGGTATGGCTGCCGCGGTCCAGGCTGCGGCGCGGGGCGTGAAGCACGTACTGCTCGAGCGCGCGGAGATCGCGAACACGATCTACAAGTACAGCAAGGGCAAGCATGTGATGGCCGAGCCGTCGCAGGTACCCCTGCACGAACATCTCGCGATGAATTTCGAAGCCGACGCGCGCGAGGTGGTGCTGGACCGCTGGGCGAGCGATCTCGCGGACGCCGGCGTGAACATGGAGCGATCGCCGGGCTGCGAGCTCATGGCCGTCACAGGGAAGAGGGGGGAATTCCGCCTGACCTTGAAAGACGGCCGCGTTCTCGAGGCTGCCCACGTGATCCTGGCAATCGGAACCTCGGGCAATCCGCGCAAGTTCGGAGTAGAGGGCGAGGATCTCCCGTTCGTGAAGTCTCATCTGACCGATGCGGCCGATCATGTCGACGAGCAGGTCATCGTAGTCGGGGTGGGCGACGCGGGCATCGAGGATGCGCTCGCTCTGGCGCGGCATGACAACGATGTCACCGTGATCAACATGTTCGAGGGTTTCCCGCTCGCGAAAGCTGCGAATCGAGGGGCGATCGAGGCCGCGATCGCGTCGGGAGAGATCAAGGAACACACGTTTACGACGGTCGAGCGTTTCGAGCCCGGCGGAGTCTGGCTGAATACGCGCGAGGATCCGTTCTTCAACTTTCCTCCACCGCCGGCGGACCCCGCGAACGACTTCTTCGTCGAGTGCGACATGCTGATTGCCCGCATTGGTGCTCTGCCCCCGCGTAGATTCCTCGAAGGGATCGGCGTCGAGTTCGAATCCGAGCATCGTGAGGCGATGCCACGAATTTCCGATATCTGCGAGTCCACCGTACCGGGGATCTATCTGGTTGGCGCGCTCGCGGGGCGTCCGTTGATCAAGCATGCAATGAATCAGGGCTACGAGGTCGTGGAGCACATCCTTGGCAACACCGTCTCGTGTGCGGAGATGCCGCTCTTGCGCGAGAGCTTGGCGAAGGTCGGAGGAACGGTCGAAGAGATCGTCGACCGCATGCGTCAGAGGATCCCGATCTTCGGCTCGCTCAGTCGCATGCAGCTGGAAGAGCTACTGGTCGAGTCCGAGGTGCATCAGGTCAAGGCCGGCGACATCGTCTACGAGCACGGAGACTTCAGCAACACGTTCTGGACCATCCTCGACGGTGGCGTAGCGATCGAGGTCTCGCGCCCCGAGGACGACGAGGAAGCCGCCTCGAGCGGCGGTGACGAGTTCATCCAACTCGCCCCTGGGGAGTTCTTCGGCGAGATCGGGCTGTTGTCGGGACGCCGGAGGACGGCGACAGTGGTCGCCTCGGTGGATTCGACCTTGATCGAGACGTCGCGTGGGGCGATGTATCGGTTGATCAAGTCTCTTCCCGACCTCGCGGCAGCGATCGACCGGGCTGCGGTGGTGCGTCGACTCGAGGCGCTGTTCCGCTCGCTGCCGAAGTCCGAGGTCGCGGCGCTGGCGGAAGCGTCCAAGGTCGAGACCTACCAAGCGGGACAGACCTTGTTCGAGGAGGGCGATGAGTCGGATGGGCTGCACATCCTGCGACGCGGCTCCCTGGTCGTGACACGGCAGCGCGACGGACGGGTCACGGTGATCAATCACGTTCGTGCGGGCGAGTATTTCGGAGAGATCTCGCTCGTGCGGTCCTCTCTGCAACGCAGTGCGACGATGACCGCGAAGGTGCTCTCGGAGACCATCCGAATTCCACCCGCGACATTGGCGGAGCTGACGAAGCGGCATCCGGAGCTTCGAACGGGCTTCGAGCGTCAGGCGCGCGAACGCCTCGTGCGTGACGAGCGCGTGTTGGCGAATCCGGGTTCTGCCGAGATGGTCAACTTCCTGATCGAACGCGGGGGAAAGGAAGCCACCGACCTGTTGGTGATCGACGAAGCGCTCTGTATTCGTTGCGACAATTGTGAGAAGGCGTGCTCGGAAACCCATGCGGGACTCTCTCGTCTGGATCGGGAGGCGGGACCTCGCTACGCGGGCGTGCATCTTCCGACCGCGTGCCAGCACTGTGAGAATCCGTTCTGCATGACGGACTGCCCGCCCAACGCACTCATGCGTCATACGAACGGCGAGGTGTACATTCTCGACACCTGTATCGGGTGTGGAAACTGCGCAGGGTACTGCCCCTACGGAGTCATCAAGATGAAGTCCGTCGGGCAGCCTCGGAATCGAAGCTTCTTGTTCAGTATGCTCTTTGGTTGGCGGCACGAGACCCAGGCACGCGAGTCGGGCGATGGACACGAGCTCGCCGTAAAGTGCGATCTGTGTCGCGAGGTACCAGGAGTGCAGGAAGGTGACCGCACAGTCGCGTGTGTCTCTTCGTGTCCGACCGGGGCGATCGTGCGGCTTCATCCTGTGGACTTCGTCGAGGAGATCCTCGACCGAAGCCGGGGGGATGGGCGTTGCGAGGCTTGCGGGCGTACCCACTGACACCGCCGAGCGCGCGTGCCTTTCAGGTGGGCGTGGGCCTCGCTGCAGGGCTTTCCAGGTAGGCGCAGGGTAGACCTGGATCGCTAGCTCAGCATCAGCTCCTCGAAGGCAGCGAGAAACTCCGGGCTCGGCTCGACCAGCTCGACTCCGAAGCCGCGTACCGTCTGCTGCTTCGGTGGAAGCTGGTCGGTCGTCCAGCGGACCGACCCGGAGACCTCGATGCACCGATCTTCTGCCAGCTCGAGCCAGACCTGGATCGGCTCCCTCGGCTGCGGGAGATCGTCGGCCAGGACGAAGAGGCCGAGCCTGGAGATGTTGCTGATGCGTCCGCGGCCATTGGCCGAGCTGGTCTGAAAACGTACGGGCACGCGTGTGCGCCGTCTACGGAGTTTGCGTCTACACGTGGGTGTGCCAGCCATGCAGCATGCATCGGTTCTGCGATGGAATTTCCACAGGCCGACGAGTCGCTGGCGAGTGAGCGACGCGCGAGTTGCTTGTCGCGTAGACAATGGATCCACGGTCTTCGGGTTCGACGTATACTCTCTCTATGCAAGGTGTACTTCAAAAGCGGGACTGGGTGCGTTGGCTCTGTAGCGCAGGGATGGCTTGCCTCTTGGTTGCGTGGGCGTCCACGTATGCGCTGGCCGCCGAGCCGGCGTCGTTCGTCGTGGTCGAGCGTGCGGGGCCAGTGGCGCCGAGCTCGGTGCTCGCGCTCGATGAGCGTGAGTTCCTGGAGTCGCTCTCATCCGAGCTGCGAGAGCTGCCGCCCTCGACTCGAGGCTTTCCCCGCTGGCTGATCCACGTCTTTGCGGGCACGGAGCGTGAGCGCTCATATGCCGTCTTCGAGGAGGATCTGGCCCGATTCCCCGCGATCGCGCGTGCCATTCGCGCAGAGGGAACTTCCGGGCAACGCTTCCAGTACCATGTGGAGCTACGCGGATCCTTCTGGGAGCGCTCGGATGAGGTCGTGGAGAAGGTCGGTCAGCTCGGCCTGCCCGCCTTCTACCTCGGAGAGCGGAGCAACTGGCCGTCGGTCGAGGTCGTGCTGACCGAGCGTCTCGAGGAGGCCCAGCCACCTGTATCCGCTCCTGCGAGTGAGGAAGACGCGGCTGCACGTGCAGAGTTCTTCGAGCGCGTAGGACCGTTGCTGCGAAACAAGACGAACAACCGGGAGCTCGATGCAGCCTACGAACGGCTGGCGGATCAGCTCTTTGCGCATCACCGGTACCTGGTCAGCAGTCCTGAGGTGAAGCAGTTCACCACGCGTTTCCGGCGCTATCGCTGGCGCGGAAACGGTGGAGCGCGCGTTGCTGTGCGAGCCGAGTACCGCACCCCCGATCGTGATTCGGCGGGTGTGATCGGCGGCTACTTCAACCTGCGCGCGAGCGAGACGAAGGGGCGCATCGATCCCGCGAGCTTCGGCATCGAGATCATCACGCCGGAGCGAGATGCGGAAGCGATCCGGAGCCGTCTCGCCGGACTGTTCCCCGATGTGGGTATCGAGGTGCGTCCGGGCCGGCCGCTGGTCGAGTGACAGCGGCCGCGGCCCGCGGCCCGTGGCGACGGGGGATCGGCGGAGGCGTTGCCTGCCGCCGATCCTCGGTCCCGGGAAAAATCCAGATCCGCTCCTTGATCAGAGGCGGATGACCGCCATTACAGCGGCAACGCTACCTGCGGTGGCGATCAGGTAGAGAAGACTGGCGACGGCCGGGTCGCGCTCTCCTCCCCCGAAGTCTACGAGCAGCGAACGGATATGGTGTGCTCCCTTCCAGAGCGGCAGAGCCATGATCGCGAGCAGCAGCAGCTTCCCGATGGGTAGGAAGAGTAGGTTGGCCGTGGCGAGCCGGAGGGCGCGCTCGTACGCAAGCGCATCCGAGGGGACGACGCCAAGCGGAATCAAGATCCCGATCACGAGCAGCCAGGCAGTGAGCAGAATCGTTCCGATCAGAATCCCCTGACCGAATAGAAGCCAGATGACGGGTTCGACTTTCAGCAGGAACGTCTTCACGCGAACAGTCCTCCCGCAAGGATTGCGCTCAGTAGCACCGTGATGCCGATCCACGCAAGGTACAGGCCGGCGTGGATCACCGGACCTGGAGGCGGCTTGGCGGGCCCGAGGCGCGCCGGCTGCGCTTTCGGGAATAGACGGAAGAAACGCACGCCCACGCCGATTACGCACAGCAGCGCGAACACGTTCCACACGATGTAGATCGGGTTCTCGAGCGCGCCGAGTGCGCTGTCGTAGGCGCCTTGACCGCTTCCGAGCGCCCACACGAGCCGGATCGCGAGAAAGCCTACCAACAGATAGACGAAGCCCGTCGCGTCGAACGCCAGGTAGGCGCGCATCCGCGACGTGGACCACCAGCTCGCGGGGATCTGAGGAGGCGCTGTCCGAGTCTTGCCTGGTGTCTTCGGGGCCATGGCGTGGGGATGGGCGGGACGGGACATTTCAGCTCCCTCCCTTCGGCATGACCAAACCCTTGGCCCAATCGATCACCGCGTTAAACTTGGCTTGGTTGACGGCTGCCGCAGGATCGACGTCCTTCGGACAGACCTCGCTGCATTCGTTCGCATAGGAGCACGAGAAGACGGTGCCCTCTTCGCGGAAGCGCTGGTTGCGCTCCGAGGCGCCCTCATCGCGGGAATCCATGTTGTAGCGGTGCCCGAGCGCAATCGCGGCGGGGCCGATGAATTCCGGCTCGTTGGCGACGACTGGACAAGCCGAGTAGCACAGCATGCAGTTGATGCACATGCTGAACTGCTTGAAGGCCGAGAGTTCCTCGGTGCTCTGACGATAGGTGCCTTCCTCGGCCGCCTTCTGCTTGGCGCGGACAATCCAGGGCTTGACGCTCTTGAACTTGTCCATGAAGCCCTCGAGCTCCACCACGAGGTCGCGCACGATGGGGAAGTTGGCCAGCGGCTCGATCTCGACGCGGTCTCCGTAGTCGGAGAGGGCGGTCTTGCAGGTGAGCTTCGGCTCGCCGTTGACCATCATCCCGCAGCTGCCGCACACGGCCATGCGGCACGACCAGCGGTGCGATACGGAGGGATCGATCTCGTCCTTGATGAAGTTGATCGCGTCTAGAACCTTCCAGTCCTCTCGAACCGGAACCTTGTACTCTTGCGTGCGTGGCGCTTCGTCCTGGTCTGGGTCGAAGCGCGTCAGAACGAACGTCTTGGTCACTTCTCGCATCAGTATTTCCGCTCTTCAGGTTCCCAGTGCCCGAGCGTGACGTCCTTCTTGCCGATCACGGGCCCAGACGGACTGAACGTGCACATGGTGTGGTACAGATAGTTCTGATCGTCGCGGTGCGGGTAGTCCTTGCAGGTATGAGCGCCGCGCGACTCCTTGCGCGAAAGGGCGGATGCGGCGAGGGCTTCGGCCACATCGACCATGTTGGCCAGCTCCAGCGCAGCGATCACCTCGGTGTTGAACACGCGACTGGGGTCCGTGAGCTGCAGATCGGCTACCCGACCGCGCAGCTGGCTCACGTCTTGGAGGCACGCCTTCATCGTATCCTGCTGCCGGTAGACTCCGCAGCCCGACTCCATGGCCTCGTTCAGCTTGCGCCGAATCTCGGAGAGCTTCTCGCCCCCCTTCTGGCGCCCGCGCAGCTGGTCGATGCGGTCGGCTTCGGCCTTGGCCTGCTCTACCAACGCCTTGTCGTCGATCTGGCCGATCGACTTCGCGTACTGCGTCATGTGGCGAGCGCCGCGAGCGCCGAACACGAGGCATTCGGTGAGCGAATTGGAGCCCAGTCGGTTGGCCCCGTTCAGGGAGACGCACGCGGTCTCGCCGGCGGCGTAGAGACCGCTCAGCTGGGTGGCGCAGTCGATATCCGTATCGACCCCGCCCATCATGTAGTGGACGACCGGACGGATGGGTAGAGGGTCCTTGACCGGGTCTACGCCGACATAGGTGCGGCCCAGCAGCCGGACGAAGGGAAGACGCTCATCGATCTTCGCCTCTCCCAGGTGTCGTAGGTCGAGGTTCACGTAGTCGCCGTAGGGTCCCGAGAGCCCGCGGCCAGCTTCGATCTCCTGGACGATGGCACGCGAGATCATGTCGCGTGGGCCCAGCTCGGCCTTGCTTCCGACACCGTAGTCGCGCTCGACGAGGAAGCGCTCACCATCCTTGTTGGTGAGGTAGCCGCCCTCTCCACGAGTCGCCTCGGTGATCAGGATGCCCGTGCCCGGCAGCCCGGTGGGGTGGTACTGGACGAATTCCATGTCCTTGAGCGGGACGCCTTCGCGATACGCCAGCGCCATCCCGTCGCCCGTCTTGATCATGCCGTTGGTCGTGAACGGAAAGATCTTTCCACCGCCCCCGGTCGTGAGCATCACGGCCTTGCCGATGATCGCCTTCATCTCTCCCGTGCGGATGTCATGAGCAGCGACACCGCGGCAGGAGCCATCGTTCGCGATCAAGAGCTTCGATACGAAGTGCTCGTCGTAGCGAACGATGTTGTCGTACTTGAGCGAAGTCTGGAACAAGGTATGCAGCATGTGGAAGCCGATCTTGTCGGCCGCATACCACGTACGCTTCGTCGTCATTCCGCCAAAGGCTCTGGTCGCGACCGTGCCATCCTCGTTGCGCGAGAACGGCAATCCCCAGTGCTCGAGCAGGGTCAGCTCCTTCGGAGCTTCCTCCACGAAGTACTCGATCACGTGTTGGTCTCCGAGGAAGTCGGAGCCCTTGACGGTGTCGTACCCGTGCATCTCCAAGGTATCGTCAGCTCGTGCGACCGCGGCGGCACCGCCCTCGGCGGAAACCGTGTGGCTTCGCATCGGATAGACCTTGGAGACGAGCGCGATGCTCTGGGAGGGGTCCGCCTCCGCTGCCGCTATGGCAGCACGAAGACCAGCACCTCCACCGCCTACGATGATGATGTCGTGCCGGTAGAGATCAATTGCAGACATGATCCCCCTCCATGATGAGTGCGCGAGTGCGCGCGCTTGCGCGGCGCGCGCGAGCGCGTTGCGGTCGTGTTGTACCGCATTCGAGGGTAGAACGAAAGCGGATCAGCCGGGATTGGAGCGCCAACTGGCGTGGGGCTTTCCGGGCGCGGTCGTGGCGCACGGTGGGCCGCGCGGGCGCGAAGATCGCAGGGGAATGCCAGGAGGCGCAACGCCTGCACAGCCGTTGGGCGGTGGCTGCATGCTTTGTGGGCGGCGAGCTGCTGCCTAGGCCTCGCAGCGAGTGGGCCTGCTAGGCGAGTTCCCGTCGCAGCACGCTCGCGGCATCGCGGGCCATGAGGACGGCCGTCTCGAATCCGGGAGGGCGCGGATGCCGCTGGAAGCAGCTGCTCTCGAAGAGCGGTACGTCGCAGCTGATCCGTCGCGTGGACTGGGCGGCGTGCGACTCGCGCTCCGGCAGGTATTCCGCCCCGACGGACATGTGCACGCGCACGTCCTCGATCTCGGTCGTGAGGAACTCTGGCTGTGCTCTGCAGAGGCTCTCTACGGCCTGCTTGGCCAGAACCTCATCCGGCACTCGGAGCGAACCGGTGGCGAAACGCCGAGTCATGTAGAAGAGCCGTCGCCCGGCGGTCTCGCGCTCGGGCAGCAGCCGGTCGGCTTGCACGTAGAGGGGGAAGGCAGCGGAAGCACCTTGCATCGTGTGGGAGTAGGCCCCGTTCTCTCCGGGGCGCGCGATGATGCACACCGAGACTACGTCCAGTCGCCGGCCCTCGGGGACCTCGGTTGCGATCGGGACTCCCTGACAAAGTGCGCTCAGGTCCATCCAGGGAACGCAGGACAGGCCGAGCGGCGCGTGGAATGTGTGGTCGCCCTCGAGCGAGATTCCATCTTTCTCCAGTCGCAGCCGCGTCGTCGAGTCCGGCGTCAGAAAGCAGCCGCCCCGGTCGGCGATGCTGCGCCTGAGCTCGAGTGCGTACTCGAACCAGCCTCCGCGCACGTGTCCGCGTTGGTTCAGTCCCGATGGATAGGCTTCGGCCAGCGCCCAGCGCAGGCTGGCCGCAGGGATGTTCGCGTCGAGCCCCAGGCCGAGTAAGGCTTCCAGCGGCGGCTCGAGTAGCTCGTGGTATGCGCGCGCACCGGCCAGCAGGGGCAATGTGCGGTGGGCCTGCTGACGGTCGAACGCGACTTCGGCACGTCCGCTGGGTCGGAGCAGTGCTCTGGCGAGCCGGGCCCGCGCTCGCAGCGACCAGCGCGCGGCCGGATCGGGGTGGGTGCGGTGGCGGACGTTGCGCCAGTGGACTCGGTGGTCGTAGCCGAGGTCGCTCAGCAATCCCCGCAGCGCGGAGTCCGAGGGGCGAATCGGCCGGTGGAAGGCGTCGATTCGCAGCCCGTCGAACTCGAAGAAGCGGAGCTGCTCGTGACCCGGCTCGGGAATGCAGACCACGAGCGGGACGAGGCCGGCCTTGAGGAGATAGTGGGCGCAGGCGAGTCCGCCGATGCCGTCTCCGATGACGATCGCATCTGGGCTTGCAGTCTCAGCGCGCGGAGCGCCGGACGCGACGCGCGAGCGGCCCTTGGACTCCGAAGTTGCACGGTAGCTTCCGGACGAGGGAGAGTAGGTCACGCGGGTACCCTAACTCGATCGAGTACGAACAGTTGTGAAGTGATTCACTCAAGTGAGTTCGAGGACTGATCTTCCAGCTCCTCGAGTTCCGAGCGCACGCGTCGTGCCCACTCGGCCTGAGCCTCGGGACTGTAGCCGAGAGAAGTCTCTTCGTCGAAGCTCTTGCTCCGTGCGGCCGTACGCTGAACTGCGTCCTCGAACTCGCGCCGGAATCTTCGCTGAATCTTCTGCAGTGCGACCTCACTCGTCTCTCCGGACGAGCGTAGGCGGGCTGCGAGTGCATCCGCCTCGGAGTTGAGGCGCCGCGCCTCGAGCTCGATGATCGCGAAGTGGATCTGCTCGTGTTCGAGGACGTAATCGTCGGGCCGGAACCGATTGGCGCCATCCCACCAGGAGCAAGCGGGGTCCATGCGCGCTTCGAAGTGTAGAGACGTGACGTCTGCTACGAAGAGCTCCTCGCCCGAGCGGCGTACCGCCTTGAACTTGAGCGCGGGATCGAAGACCAGATAGGCGCAGGTTGCGGCGGCGACGTGGGCTCGGCCTGGGGGTGCGCCGGTCGGCGGGCCTGCCGCCTGGAAGTCTGACCGCTCGAGCTCTCGGTACGGGACCAGCTGTTCGAGCGGGGGCATCGTGACGCGCTGTGGTGTCGAAGACCGTGGTGTCGAAGACGATGGGGGGGCCGCCTCGGTGGTCCCGGAAGCCTGCGGCAGCAGCTCGGTCTGTGCGCATCCGACCAGCGATAGGCAACCCAGAGCGAACAAGAAACACCGAGAGCCCCGCTGCGCGGCCTCGAGGAGCCCGACTTTCTCGGTGCCGTGCGGGCTGCCGTGCCGAACCGGTTTGGGTCGGGGCAGGGTGAAGCGAATCTGGGTGAAGGACGTCTGACTCGGAGTGCTGCGTTGGACCGCCATCTGACCGCTCATTGTCCGAGTGTAGCCGCTCGCCTCTACAGAGTACGTCTATTCGTCGTACAGGTTACCCAAGCGGGCACCGCCGCGGTGTCTCCGCCGCCTTGTTGCCGCTTGCGCCAGGGGTTCGTCCACTCCCACGCTTGCCGAGCGCCCGCCTCCGGCTCTGCCTTCGAACGAGGGATCCGCATTTCGATGTTCGTCGGCATCGACAAAGCCCCTCGAGATGCAGCTCTTCGGCCTTGCCTGCGTGTTAGGATGGCGAAGGTCGTGCAGCGCGTCTGCGAGGCCGTCCTGCGGGCGTCGATCCACGGAGGCACCCCTCCGGTGTCGCGTGGGAGCTTCGACGCGTGGGCGCTTCGATGAAAGGTCGGCTTCGGGTGTTCTTCCGGAAAATCCTGGTCTGCTCGTGCGTGACTCTCCTGAGCGGGTGCGTCGTCGCGAGCTTCTCCGAAGGGAAGCCTCTGCCGGCTGAGCGAATCGAGAAGATTCAGATCGGCGACACCACCAAGACGCAGATTCTCGACTGGTTCGGGGCCCCGGTAGGGTTCAGCGACTCGAGCTCGGTCGAGTCGCTGCTCGGGGACTACGAGCTGCAGCCAGAAGACGTGCTCGAGCTTCCCTTCGCAGATGCGTTGGTGTTTCGATTCACGCGCGGGCGCTTGCGGGCGCGCTACCTGCTCGTGTATGTCGATGCCGAGGTGCAGGTGGATGCGGAGACCCTCGTGGTGTTCTTCGACCGTGATGACCGGGTGCTCTACTACGGCTACAGCGGTGCGCTGGATGCGGAGGAGGAGGCCGAGAATGAAGAGTAGAGGCTTCTTGCGATCTTCACGCCTATGGCTCCTCGGTGTCGTCGTTCCGGTCGCGCTGACCGGCTGCGCGATCGTCAAGGTGTATCGGGGAGCGGCAATCCGCACCGATCCGGCCAACATCGTGGTCGGTGAGACGACGGTCGGCGAGGTGTTGTCCCTGTTCGGTCCCCCCTCGAGGATTCAGCGTCAGGCTGCCGGCGAGGTCTTCATCTACCGGTTCACGCGCAGTGAGACGCGTAGCCTCACGATCGAGGAGCCGGTCGTGACCAATACCGACATCTACTCCTACACGGTGGTTCGGGAGGACAGTGAGCTCTTGGTGGTCATGTTCGATCGCGAGGACGTCGTGCGCGGGGTCGGATACCGGAATGGAGCGGAGGAGCTGGACCGCTAGCAGTCCGGATCCGGGCTGCTAGAGCCGATCTGCCGGTTGGTTGCGGGTTGCGCAATCGATTTGTGACAAGATTTCGTTGCCATTGGTCGATCTAGCGCCAGGTGCCTGCGATGGCGGCACTTGGCGCACCGATGAATCCAGCACGACTCGCGAAGATCCTCTCGGACGGGATTCTGCCTACGACGGCCGGCACGCTCGCGGAGCTCCGCGTCCGTGCGGGGGTACAGTTCGTAGTCATCGGGGTCCCGGTCGTGCTCGTATCGGGCTTCGCGCTCGCCGCGTACGATGTCGGCTGGCTGCTTGCGCTCTCCTGGTGTGGGTTCCTTGCGATCGGCTGCGTGGCCTGGAGCGCGCTTGCGCGCTGGTGTGAGTCGGTGCAGCTGCTGCTCCACGGGCTCGCCGGACTCATGCTTTGGGTGGCGTGTACGTGGGCACTCGGGGCGGGGCGTGCGGACGGCTTCCTGCCGCTGGCGGTGGTCGCGGTGCTTCCAGCCGTGCTGCGGGGTCTCCTGGGCGGATCTGCCGGCCGCTTCTGGTTCGCAGCGAGTTCGTTGGTCGTGGCCTGGTGGTACTTCGGCGGTGCGCTGCTGGGACTGGGTGAAGGGCAGCGTCTCAGCGTAGCCCAACATGCGCTCGACCTGCTGGTCGTCGCGACCCTGCTGACCTGTGCTGCCTTCGCCTGTGAGCGGGCTCGCGGGGACTGTGTGGAGCGCGCGGAAGCGCACGCGCGCGTCCTGGAGCGGAACGCGGAACGCGTCTATCGGGTGAAGCGCAACCGTGAGGACTCGCTGCTGCGGCTGAGCCGCATGTTGCGAAAGCCGCTCGTGAATCTGATCGAGGTCTCGGAGCGGATTGCCGGAAGCGCGGTGGCGGATGCCCCCGACCCGTCTGCGCAGTCAGGAGCCGGCGCGTCGGGCGAGGCGGAGTCCGGCGCAGCGCTGCCGACGAGTTCGCACTCGGGGGTGACTAGCCCGGCCTCTGCGGCAGACGACGTGAACCCGATGAGCGCGATCACGCGAAACGTTCGTCGGCTGCAGGCGACGCTCGAACTCCTCGGGGACCTGGCCGAGGTCGAAGCCGGGACACTCCGGCTGCGCACCTCGCGCTGCTCCCTCAGCAAGCTCGCAGAGGAGCTGGTGAGTACGCTCCAGGTCAAGGCCGAAGCCCAAGGGCACGAGCTCGAGCTCGTGCTCGGGCCGGAGCTCCCCGAGCTCGTGGATACCGATCCCGCGCGGCTGAAGCAGGTGTTGGGTGCCGTCGCGGCGGAGGCGTTCGAGGTCTCGCAGGCTCGGTCGTTTCAGCTGATCCTGCGTGCGCTCGGGGCGCGGCTCGCATTCGACCTGGTGCAGTGCTCCGAGCCGGATGCGCTCGAGGTAGAAGCTCGACCGTCGCCCGCGAGGAGTGCCGAGCCTGGAAAGCCGCAGGGGGAGACGGAATCCGATGACGCACTCTCCTACGCGACCTTGCGTGCAGCGGAGGTCGCGCGCGTGCGGGTCGACGGGTTGGCCCGGCTGCTCGGTGTCGAGATTCAGCGTGCCGAGCTCGAGTCCGTGCTGCGCTCGTCTGACGACGACGAGGTGTTAGAGAAGGGGACTTCGCAGCGCCTATATGCGAGCGTGCTGTTGCCTGTCCAGTCCGAGAGGGGCGCAGCTGAAGCGGGCAGAGACGCGCGCGGCGGGGGCAGGGTGCGCGAACGTCGCGCGCGCGTGCGCCCGACCCAGTGGCGCAGTCAGCATGAAGAGCCAGAGGGCTCGTCCTCTCGTCACTCGCTTGTGTGGCTCCAGCATCTGGGGCTGGGCTGCGTGCTGGCCACGGTTGCAGCCGGGCTCTTCCGTGTGGATGGCGCCCGGTCCTTACTCGCGTTGGCGGCGGCTCTGGTGCCAGCCGCTGCGATCCTCGCGTTCGGAAGCCGTGCGGCCAGCGTCTGGACCTTCGCTGCGCTCGGGCTGGCGGCCGCGGGAGCGGCAGGGTTCGATCCCGTCGCTGCGAGCTGGTATGCGAGGGTGGGCCAGGGATCGGCTCACTACCTTTACCTGTTCAGTCTGCTCGGCATCGGAGCTACGACCTACGTCATGTTCCGGGCCTATGACCGTGCCACGTGTGTGCGCCTCGAAGGGCTTGCGTGCGCGCGCCAGCAGCTGGAGCAGGAAGCCGCGCTCGCGGGATCCCGCGAGCGCGAGAAGGCGGCGATCTGTCTTCAGGTCGGGCACGAGCTCCGGACTCCGTTGACTTCGATCCTCGGTTTCGCGGATGTCATGCTCGAAGACATTTCGAGCGCGGGTCGCAGTGCCTCCTCGGACCTCGCGAGGCGGCCTTGGCTCGGGCCGCCGAGGGCGACGAGGCGTCACCTGTCGGAGTTCCGGCGGCATGGACACCGCATGCTCGCGCTGATCGAGAGCTGGGCTCAGTTGCTCGAACTCGGTGTGGATTCCCTATCCGATTACTACGCAAGGTCCGACGACGCGAAGGGCGCTGCGAGCAGCGAGGTGGGCACGCCGCAAGCGGCCGACCCGGCGCAGGCGGCGGGGCCCAGTGTTGGCCAGGGGTCGGCGCGAGCGCGGCTTGCGACCCGCTTCAGTCCTGCAGAGCTGCTGCTGCAGGTGGTCGAGCGTGCCGAGGAGCAGGGTTTGGACGGTGTGCTCGAGATCGAGGGGATCCTCGAGAGCCCCATCCCGGATTGGGTCGTCGGGGATGCCGTGAGAAGTGAGCAGGCGTTCAACGCCTTCGTCGAGCACGCACTCACGGTCTGCGATGAAGGCCTACTCAAGGTCTCTGGCGGCGTGCGGACCTCGTCCGATCCGCACCAGCTCGTGCTGCGGATCGAGAGGCAGGAGGTGAGTGACGTCGCGCTTCACGGGTCGGAGCCGGAGGCGGGAGCTGGCGAGGACTCGGTGCGCCTGGATCTGCACCTGTCGCTCTGCAAGCGCCTGGTGGACGCCCTCGGTGGGCGGCTGGAGCTGGCGAATCTGCGTCGTCGCGGAGCCGCGTCGAGCGTGATCATTCCGGTCGCGGAGTACGTGGCGCAGGCCGCCGATGAAGCAGACGAGCGAGCTTCAGAGGTCGAGCACGCGGTACATCCCGCGCGACTCGATCTCCGGATCCTGGTAGCGGAGGACGGAGCGGACAACCGCAGGCTGATCGGGCATCTGCTCAAGCGCCTGGGGGCCGACGCGGTATTGGTCGAGAATGGGGAGCTCGCCCTGCGGCGCGCGCTTTTCGCGGAGGCCGAGCAACAGCCGTTCGACGTGATCCTCATGGACCTGCAAATGCCGGAGGTCGACGGCTACGAGGCGACGCAGACCTTGCGCGATGCCGGGTTCATGCGTCCGGTCATCGCACTGACCGCCCACGCCACCGACTTCGAGCGCCAGCGGTGCCGCGAGGCTGGCTTCGATGGGTTTGCGATCAAGCCCATCGATCAGAACTCACTGCTGGCGGCGTTGGTCGCCGCTCGCGCCGGTGATCGGTCGTTCGCTTCGCCACGGGGCGACCTTGGGTAGTAGGAGCAGCCCCGGCACTGCCAACAGGCTGCACAGTAGGAAGTAGTCGAAGTAGCCGAGCCAGGCGATCAGCTCCCCGGTCGTGGATCGCAGCAGAGTACGCGGGATCGCGGTCATCGACGTGAACAGGGCGAGCTGCGATGCGGTGTACGGGGGGCGCGTCGAGCGAGCGAGGAATGCGACGAAGGCCGTCGTGCCGAGTCCCACGCCCAGGTACTCGAAGCCGACGACCAGCGAAAGCACCCAGGGGTCGGGGCCCGCGCGCGCCAGCCACGCGAAGCCGAGAATCGAGATCCACTGCACGAAGCCGAAGATCCAGAGAGCTCGGTTGATCCCCGTCTTGAGCATGACGAGGCCGCTGATCAGGCCTCCTGCGATCGAGGCAGCGAGGGAGACGCTCTTGACGATGACCCCGATTTCGGACGGCGTAAACCCGATGTCGAGGTAGAACGGGCTCGCCAGCGCCGTCGCCATGCTGTCCCCCAGCTTGTACAGCAGCAGGAACGCGAGGATCAGAAGCGCGCTCGACGCGCCGTCTCGCCGGAAGAACTCTTGCAGCGGAGCGCGCAGCGGCTCGAACGTGTAGAGCAAGAGCGAGTGAGCGAGGCGCTTCGATCCGGCGCGATAGAGCGGAGACGACCCGGGCTCTGTGTCGGTCTGGTCTCCTTGCGCCTTGTCTTCGGGTGCGGGTGTCTCGATCGGCGGTTCGGCCATACGCCATGACGTGAGCAGGCCAACGCCCATGAAACTCGCGACCACGAGCTGGGCGAAACTCCATGAGACCTGCTCGGCCAGGATCAATCCGAGCGAGCCCGGTACCAGCGACGACAGCCGATATGCCTGGACGAACACCGAGTTTCCGAGCCCGAGCTCGTCGTCCGATAGGATCTCGCGCCGGTAGGCGTCGAGCACGATGTCCTGACTGGCGCTCGCGAACGCGGTGATGCCCATGACCACTCCGACTCCGACGATCGAAGCCTGGGGGTCGAGCCAGGCGAGGGATGCGATCGCAGGCAGTAGCACCAGCTGGGCGAGCATGGCCCAGCCCCTGCGGCGCCCGAACATCGGGGGGGCGTAGTAGTCCAGAAACGGAGCCCAGAGCAGCTTCAGCGAGTAGGGCAGTGTCACCAGGTAGAGCCACCCGATGGCGCGCACGTCGATGTCTACGTCGCGGAGCCACGTCGGAATCAGATTCTCGAGCACGTAGAGGGGCATCCCGCAGGAGAATCCGGTGACGACGCACAGTCCCATACGCCGGCTGATGAGCTGTCGGAAGATGGGATTGCGCAACCACGAAGCGTTCGACGTCTGGGGATGTGAAGATCTAGGTGAGGGCATCGGCCCAGTGCATCTCCGGGGCTGTAGAGAGAATCTCTCGATTGGATGTGATCGCGCTCACTACGTTGAGCGAACGTTCCCACCTAGTTTCTGTCATCGGTTGGGCGGGGGCGAGGGCGTCCTCGATCGGCCGGTAGATTTGAGGAGACGAGGATGAGTGGAATGGTAGGTCGATCGGGCCGCGTGGCCGGAGTCGCACTCGGATTTTTGGTCCTGGCTTCGGGTACCGGATGCGCAACCAATGCAGCTCTGGAAGAGGTGCGGGCCGAGCTCGAAGAGGTTCGGAAGTTGGCAGAGAAGTCTGAATCCACCGCCTCGTCGGCAGCGCTCGAGGCACGCAATGCGAGCGCGACCGCCAAGGATGCCGCGCAGACCGCAGAGCGGGCGGCCAGCGAGGCGCGCCAGGCGGCCGAGGAAGCTCGCGAGGCCAGCGCCAAGGCAGAGAAGGTCTTCTCGCGCTCACTGCGCAAGTAGCTCGCAAGGCATCGGCTCCGCCTGGGCTGGATCCTGGGCCGCGCACAAACCCGGCTGTCGCTGCTCTCGTTGCGGTGTATGGGTGAGGCCCGCGGTGCCGTGCAACAGAAGCTGGCGTCCGTAGTCGCACTGCTGCTGCGGACGAGCTGCTTGCGTCCGGTGCTTCGCGCCGTTGAGTCTCGCTTAGGGGGTGTGGGGACGTCCCTGCGAGGCTCCGGCGCGAGCCCAAGCCGAGCGGTCCCGTGCGCATCTGCGCCGAGTGGTCCGGAGCCCGAAGTGATTCGGAGCTCGAAGGTTTCGGAACCAGACGGATCGCAGGGGCAGCGAGTCGCTACGCTCGTTGCCATCCCCGTCAGTGGAGGGGACGCAGCGCCTCCCGTCTGGTAGGCTGGGGACATCGTCTGAGGGATGGACGTCGACCGGAGGCCAGGAGAGACTGTGCGTACCATGCAGACTCTGCTCACTTTGCATACAGACAGCGTAGGTTTCCGTTTGCGTCCCGCACTTCGTGCCTGCCTTGCGTTGGGGATGAGCATTGCCGTGAGCGCGTGCGCCTCGACGCGTATCGACCTGCCGGAGTCGTCAGAGGCAGGTCCTTCGGACCTGCTCGGGCGCGTACAGCGGCTCGAGGTCTCGAGCGACGACACGCTGATCGACCTCGCGCGCACGCACGACCTCGGATACCTCGAACTGGTGTCCGCGAATCCCGAAGTCGACCCGTGGGTTCCCGGCGAGCGCGAGATCCTGCTTCCCACGGCCTTCGTGCTTCCGCCGGATCCGCGCGACGGGATCGTGATCAACCTCGCGAGCCAGCGGCTGTTCCTGTTCCGCAAGGGCGAGGATGCGCGCAGCTTTCCCATTGGCGTGAGCCGTGATGGGTGGAAGACTCCGGTGGGTGCCACCAAGGTCGTGCGCAAGAAGAAGGACCCGTCTTGGTACCCCGGGCCGACCGCGCGCAAGGACTATGAAGATCTTGGGTCCGTGGTGCCGCCAGGTCCGGACAATCCCCTCGGAACCCACGCCATCTATCTCGGTTGGCAGGCGATTCTGATCCACGGGACGAACGAGCCCTACGGGATCGGACGGCGGGTGAGCCGCGGATGCATCCGTCTGTACCCGGAAGACATCGTCGAGCTGTTCCCTCTGGTAGACAAGGGAATGCCGGTACGCGTCGAGAACGAACCGATCCTAGTCGGCTGGCTCGATGGCGAGCTCTACCTCGAGGCGCATCTCACGATGGATCAGGCGACCGTGTTCGAAGAGGAACGAAAGCTGACGCCAGTGGATCCCCCGACCGATCTGCGTGAGCGGATCGAGCGGGCAGCCGGGGATCAGGTCGCCCGGATTGATTGGGAGCGGGTCAACCTAGTCGTCAGCGAGCGGCGGGGAATCCCGACCCGGATCACCAATCCACTGGTCACGGCGCAGCCCTCTGCTCCGAGTGTGCTCGATACGCTCCGAGCACTGTTCTCGAATCGAGCCGTGGCACAGCCAGCCGACGCCTCACTCGTCTCGCGCCCGTAGCCTCGAGACCCGCGCTTCGATCAAGTGAGCACCGCGTATGCGCGCGAACTCTGCGGTCGCTGCCAGGATCGGATCTGCGGTGGACGGGTCTAGCTCTCGGGCGATTGCCGCTCGGAGGTAGCGGATGAACGGCTCCAGCCAGCCTTCCGAGGCGCCGCGCTGCGCGAGGAGCTCGTCTTCCAGAACTCTGGCCGCGAGGTCGTAGCGCTCTGCGGCCCGGTAGGCATCGGCCAGGCTGGTCAGGAAGACGGCGATGCCGATCGAGCTGCCCGATTCTCTCCAGTCCTGGATGGCCGCTTCGATCTCGGCGAGTCCATTCATGTCGTCGAGGCGACTCGCAGCCCAGCCGTGCACGACGTGTGACGCCGTCTCGAGGTAGGCGAAGCCGCGTGCCTGCGTCAGCTCCAACGTACGCTTCGCCCAGTCGCGGGCCCCCTCGGGCTGTTCGAGGAAGAAGTGCGCCCACATGTTGGCCCCCATCGCGAACGCGAGGCTGAAGGCATGATCGAGGGCCAGGGCGCGCTCGAAAGCTCGCTCGGCCTCGAGCAATCCTGCCTCGCGTTCTCCGCCCAGGCACAAGGCCCAAGCCAGGATGCCGCGGTTTGCCACCTCCGGATCCTGCCCGTAGCGAGCGGCTTCAACCCCTTCGGTATCCGGGTTGTCGAACGCAACTGCAGCGCGCAGATGCAGGCAGGCCTGACTCAGGTCACCCAGCCAGAACGCGTTGTTCCCCAGCATTCGCTCGGTCTCGACCAGCAGGCTGCGGTCGTCGCTCGCTCGCGCGACCGCGAGCAGCTGCTCGCCCAGGGTCTCGGAGGCTGCGTAGTCTCCCTGGCCCACCTGGTACTGCCACAGCCCGCGTAGGGCCTGGAAGCGCTGATCCGGCTGCCCTACCTCGTCGGTCAGTGCAAGCGCACGCTGGTAGTTCGACTCCACCTCGGTTGCGGCCCAGCTCGTCGCGCACACGAGCACCGGGCCGAGTGCCAGCCGGAGGTTCAGCTCGCGCAGTCGCTGTTCCGGTTCTGCGGGCAACCACGACACGAGCTCGAGCGCTTCTCGGAAGAAGCGAATCGCGTCGTGGTTGGCAAAGTTATAGGCGGCTTGGGCGGCGGCCCGCTCGAGGTAGTCGAGCGCGCGCAGGATGTCCTCGTCGGTAGGGCTCGGGCCGTCTGCAGCCGTCTTCCAGTGATGCGCCAGAATGCTGTAGAGAGGTGCCAGGTCGGAACCTCGAGCCTCGTACCACACGGCCAGCTTGCGATGCAGATTACGCCGCTGCGAGAACAACATGAGATCGTAGGCCACCTGCTGCGCGATGCGGCTGCGGAACCGATAGGTGCCTTCCGGGGCAGTGTCCGGTCCATCGGCGTTCGAGCTTCGTTCTACTGGCTCGGCCAGGTCCCTGCGCTCGAGCTCGCGGAAGTGCTCCCGAAGATCGTGTAGGTCGATCTCGACCGGATAGATTTCTCGCAGCGGAGCGAGATCGAATTCGGGCCCGACCACGCTCGCCACCTTCAGGGTCAGCTGCTCCGCTGCCCCGAGGCGATCGATGCGGCGCGTGAGCGCAGCCTGGAGCGTGGGCGGTAGTGCGTCGCGCGTAATCTCGGCGCCTGCGCGCAGGCGGCAGCGCGTCCCCGAGAGGATCAGGGTGCCGGAGTCGCGCAATGCGAAGACCAGCTCTTCCGCAAAGCGTGGATTTCCTTCGGCGCGCTCGGTGATTGCAGCTGCGATCGCATCCGGCAGCTCGCTCACGCCGAGCCGCGTGCGGATGATCTCCTGGATCGCGGGATTCGGGAGCTCGCGCAGATCGATCCGCTCGGGTGCCGCTTCCGCCTCGAGGGCGGCCAGGTCCTCACGCACTCCGATCTCGTCAGCCCGTACGCTCAACATCGAAAGCATGGCTGGAACCTGGTGCAGGACGGCGCGTGTCAGGGACCACGAAGCGGAGTCCAGGGCATGAATGTCTTCTACGATCACGAGCTGCGGCTGCCGTATGGCTGCCGCCTGGAGTACCGCACAGAGGGTGTCGCGGGTCTGCTGCGCGCGCTGGCGTGCCTCGAAGCGCTCGACGAACTCGGTGCTCCACTCGCCGAGCGGGAGGAGTGCGCTCAAGAGGGGAGCGATGTGCACCGGTGCTCCGCAGGCCGCGAGCGTGCGTTCGACCTGGGCGCGTCTCTCTTCGAGCGGAGCCGTGGGATCTACCTCGAACAAGCGGAGCGCGATCTCGCGCCATGCGTGATAGGGCGTGCCGCGCTCGAGTGCATCGGCGCACGTGTGGAGCACGGTGATGCCCCGCCTTTCCGCGAGCGACGCTACGTGGCCGAGCAGCGCGGTCTTCCCCATTCCCGAGCGTCCGGTGATCAGAACGCTGGGTGTCGCCTTCGCAGCCGGGTCATCGTGACGCAACAGTAGCGAGTCGAGGGTGCGCTCGAGTCGCGCGCGTTGTTCGTCGCGACCGACGAGCACGATCCCTCGGTGGGTCGAGTCGGCCCGGGTACGGACGACCCCTGCAGCGGGTCGAGAGACGTCGATGGGTCGAAAGACGTCCACCTCGTGTTGCTTCCCCTTGAGCGTGATCGGTTCGAGACATTCGAAGGCCTGGCGAGCGCCCGCTTGCTCATAGGTGGGCCGATCGCAGCGCACGCCGCTCGATGAACTCATCATGAGGCGAGCAGCGAGATTGACCGGATCCCCCATGATCGTGTACTCGCGGCGGTCGGTGCCTCCGATGGCTCCGCAGAACACGATCCCAGTCGTGACTCCGATGCTGCAGCGAAATCCGAGTCGAGTGAGTTCGCTCTCGATGTCACAGGCTGCGCGGACTCCGCGCGCAGCGTCGTCGACGTGAAAGAATGGGGGGAGCCCGAGGGCGGCGAGCACGGCGACGCCCTTGTCGTCGGCATTCAACTTGTTGAGGCTCCCCTCGTATCGATAGAGACCTTCCTGCACGGCCTGCATGGTCTGCTGAGCACGTTCGAGCGGGAGTGATTCAGTCACGTCGGGAAGGTGAATGAACAGGATCGTCAGCCGCCGCAGTTCTGCGATCCATTCGGAGAGGCCTGCGTCGATGCGCTCGCGAATGGCTCCGGGCACCAGGGCTCGCAGCTTGGGCTCGTCATCGGAATCCAGATCGGGAACGCGCGGTTGAACGAGCGGTGCGTGTTCGAGGAGCTGATCGAGCTGCCAGCCGCCGCCGACGCGAGTGGTCGTGCAGCGATTTCCGAGCTGCTGTTTGGTTTCCTCCGACAGGATGATCGCACCCCTTTGTGCGCACTCGTTGGCGAGTGCGACCTGCCGGAGTGGCGCCCCGACCAGGAGCAGCTCCCAGCGATTGCGCAGGCCACCGAGCGGGGACACGGAGATGTCGCCCGCGGCGATCGAGATCTTCAGGCTGAGCTCGAGACCTTCGCCGACACGTACCTCGTGGAGGCTGCGTTGGAGTGCTACCGCGCAGTCCGTCGCACGCAGCACCTGTAGATCGAGCGGGTGCTCGCCGGCGCGCCAGATTGCCAGAAGTGCATCTCCAGCGAACTTCAGGGTGTCGCCGCCATAGTGGTCCACGAGGTCGGTCAGCTCGCCGAAGACGCGGTTCAGGCAGCGAGCGAGCTCTTCGGCTCCTTCGGCCCCGCGCTGTGCGACGAGGCGCTCCGTCAGCGGAGTGAAACCTGCGATATCAGCGAACAGCAGCCCACACGTGAGGCAGTCCGCGGCGTCGGGTACTGCCAGGCCGCGCTTGGCGGTTTGCACACCCAGTCGGGGAAGGAAGCTGGCAAGCGTCTGGGACTTCGAGCGCATGGAATGCTTATCGGACTCGAACGACGTCGTCCCACGTTCAACACGCTGGCGAATCGCAGGCAGATCTGGCGGAGTCTTCTGGTATGTTCCGTAGCGGTCCTACAATCCGCAGAGAGGAGCTTTGATGACGTCCTCGAGAAAAAGCAGATTGCTAACGAATTCTGTATTGCTACGAGGGGTGCCGGAGGAGGAGCTCCGGAAGATCGAGAGCTTCATTCGGTTGGATACCATCCGCAAGGGGCGCATCGTATTCCGCAAGGGGGATGCCGGGCGTGGGATGATGATGGTCGTTTCGGGGCGCGTGAAGATCACGTCCTCGGCCGGTCAGAACGAGGCATTCCTGGGCGTCTTTGGTCCCGGAGAAATTCTCGGTGAGATTGCGCTGCTCGACGGGGGACCGCGCACTGCGGACGCCGTGGCGGTAGAGGACACCGAGCTGCTCGTCTTGGATCGCCGCGATTTCCTGCCGCTGATCCAGCGGCACCCTGCTGCGTTCCTCAGCCTGATCGAGGTGCTCTGTGCGCGCATTCGCTCGGACACGGAGATGGTCGAAGACTTCCTGTCGCTCGATCTACCCGCTCGCTTGGGTCGCGCGCTCCTGCGGCTCGCCGAGCGCACGGGTGCGACGCAGACGCGGGGCGTTCGGATCACCATTCGTTTTTCACAACGTGAGCTCGGCCGCATGGTGGGAATGACCCGCGAGAGCATCAACAAGCAGCTCAAGAACTGGCGCGATCGAAAGATCATCGAGATGGACGACGGCTTCATCGTGATCGTCGACGAAGACGCGCTGGTCGAGGACATCGAGCGCCGCGCATAGCAATAGCGCCGCTGCGCGCGAGTTGCCGCGTTGTTGCGAGCAGCACGCGGCAGTGATGGGAATCGTCTCCGAGCGAAGCGACGGCCGCGCGTCGCCAATGGCTCCTGGTGCGCGCAAACGTGCGCATCTGGACGTTCGGAGCGAGCTCTACGGCGCCCGCGCGGTCGCTCGGAATGCGTTTCTCTGGAGCGAGGTCCGCACTCGTGGTTTTCGGGTCTAAGTGCTGGATTTGAAAGAGCATTTGTATAATTTGGGTGTCGCTCTGATTTGCGACTGGCCTATCTACTGTGCGCTAGATCACAGAACGCAGCGGCAGCAGAGCTGTAACTGAGTAGCGGACGCTGAGGGATGGCGGTCTGCACCGCATTGGCGTTGGAAAAGTTTTCGGGAGTTTCGGCGTCGCTCTGCGCAGAGCGAAAGCGATCGATGGAGGATCCCATGGAAATTCGTGACGAGAGTGCTGCCCAGGTTTCGGCTCACATCGCCGAGTCCCACGAGCCGCCGGCTCGCATTGGGCTTCGGGAGCGCAAGCGCCGCAGGCTTCGCAAGGAAATCGTAGAGGTCTCACTCGAGCTGTTTGCCCGCAATGGATATGAAAACACCCGCGTGGTCGATATCGTGGATGAGCTCGAGATCAGTCAGCCGACCTTCTTTCGGTATTTCCCTTCGAAGGCTGCCGTACTCTATGAGGCTGCGAGCATGGCGCTCGACGAGCCGCTCAAGCGAGTTCCGATGCTGCGCGCGAGCGCCTCTAGCGCGGCTCAGTTCTTGAAGGGTCTGGTCGGCATCTATGCTGACGTCGTGACCGAGCATGCCGCTCTGATGCGTATGATCGCGCAGCACGGTGGCGCGGATACTCTGAAGAGCTTCATTTGTCCGAACGCTCTGGACTCGCTGGGCAAGGTGGAGCACCAGGACGGGAAGTTCTACGAGCAGATGCAGCTGCCCTTCTTGACCCAGGCGGTCGAAGATGGCCAGCGGCGCGGCGAGCTGGATCCAGCGATTCCGGCGGAACAGCTGCGCGGGATGCTATGGAGCATCTTGTTCGCGATCGTCGTCGATTGGGCTTCGGCTCCGAAGCCGCCGTACAACCTGCGGCAGCGATGTCAGACGGCGGTGGATCTGTTCGTAAATGGCTGCCGAAGTGGTGCCACCGCCTCGGCCTAGTCTGGTACTATGGGGCTCGTTTAGGAGAGCCCCGAGATCTTCTATAGTTTCGATGACTTCTGAAGTTTCCAAGCTTCTGTAGTTTCGAAAGATCTGTAGTTTCGAAGACTCGGAGGTTGGGCCTCGGCTCTGCCTTCGAGGCGTCGAAAGTCCGTGAGAGTAGATGAGTGTGTGAACTGCCCAGCTGACTCAGGTCAGCTGGGTTTGTTCTTTGTGGCTCTACGGGCGCGAGACGCTGCGTTTCTGAGCAGGATCTTGTCACGCCGTCCGATACGGACGAACGCAACCTCGAAGCCTCCACTCTCCGTGGGCCGGATCACCTCGGCCCGGAGCCGTAGAGGGGCGACCCCCTCGAGTAGCTGCATGGACAGCTCGAGAATGGAGCCTTCTGGAGGCAGTGCACCGACATCTTCGATGCGCGCGCCCAGGGTGGACAGGTCGCACACCGACGCATCGCGCCAACGGCCGCCGAGAGACCACTGGAGCGGCACATCGAGCATCGTGAGGCCGCGTCGATGCTGTTCCTGGACTGCGACGAGCTGCTTGCGCTCCTCCTCCTGACGGCGCTGCTCCTGAGCCTCGTCTCGTTCTCGCTGGCGAGCCGCGCGTTCGTGCTCTTCGTGCTGTAGGCGCAGCAGGTCAGCGTGTGCGAATGCGTCTTGCATGGCGCTCGAGATCGCATGCGCCGTCAGCTCCCGCTTCTCTAGATAGGAGGCTGCACCCGCCTGGAGTGCGTCCGCGGCGGCTGCGGGGTCGGACTGGTCCCCGAACACGATGGTGGGTAGAGGCGCCCGCTCTCTGTGGATCGAGGAGACGACCTGCGCGGCCTTCATGTCCGGCAATGGGTCGGAGAGGAGAAGACAATCGGTTGGGCAAGCTCCGATCAGGTGAAGTGTCTCTTCGCCGGTGGCGGCCTCCCTGAATTCGTAGCGGCCAGCGGTGTACATCGACGTCAATCGCTTGATCCGTTCGCGATCGCGTGCGTTCGGATCGGCGAGTACGACCTGAACCGGGGTCTCGCGCTGCATCTGGGGGCCCTCGTTGAAGACTTCCGGACTCTTCGGTAGGCGTCGTCCTGGCTTGACCTGGTAGGCCGCTCGAGCGACCGCACCCTGCGGGTGCAATGCCTCAAGTTTGCCGGTTTGCTGCCCGAAGCTGAACCATGAGCACCTCGCAACCCCTCCTGCGCGCGGGCGAACGTTTTGGGCAGACGCTGCGGCGGCCGGCCTTTTAGGAGGGGAAGTTCGATGGGGCTGCGGATCAACACCAACATCGCGTCGATCAACGCTCAGCGAAACCTCGCGCGTACGCAACTGGATCTCGAAAGATCCCTTGATCGGCTGTCTTCGGGGCTTCGCATCACGCGAGCCGGCGATGACGCCGCGGGGCTGGCGATCTCCGAGTCGCTGCGCGCCCAGATTCGAGGGCTGACTCAGGCACAGCGAAACGCAAACGACGGCATCTCCGTGATCCAGACTGCGGAAGGTGCGCTGAACGAAATTTCGAACATCCTGATTCGTCTGCGAGAGCTCGCGGTACAGTCCGCCTCGACGGCCGGCATCTCGAATGCCGAGCGGAGCTTCCTCCAGAACGAGTTCAGCGCGTTGCAGTCCGAAATCACGCGCATCGCCCAGGGAACCCAGTTCGGCGGCCGCATTCTGCTCGACGGGTCGCTCTCGGGGGCTGGCAATGCTCTCGTCTTTCAGGTCGGCATCTTCAACAACTCGACCGTCGATCGATTCTCGCTGAACATCGGGAGTGCGACGGCAAGTGGGTTGGCGATCACTTCGACCGATGCGGCAGTCTCGACATCTACGGCGGCGCAGATTGCGCTCGCGACGATCGATTCGGCGCTGACCTCGGTCTCGACCGTTCGCGGAAACCTGGGCGCGTCTCAGAACCGTCTTCAGTCCACGATCAACAATCTCGCGGTATCGATCGAGACCTTGTCCGCGGCGAACTCGCGAATTCGTGATGTGGACGTCGCCGCCGAGACCGCGGCGTTGACCCGTTCACAGGTTCTGCAGCAGGCGGGTGTCGCCGTGCTGGCGCAGGCCAACGTGTCCTCACAGGTCGCTCTGTCGCTACTCCAGTAGGATGCTGCCACCGCGCTCGAGCAAACGGTTTCCGCGCGTGCAGAACAGGACTGGAACGAAGCTTCCCTGACCGACTCCCACGAGCGCAGGGACACAGCGAAAGTCGCGTCGGATGCGTCGCGCGGGCGGAGGCTCCTCGGGCGGCGGCGGCCGCGTATCCAGCAAGGTCCTTCGGATCTCCGCATCGCGCGCTCGGCGCCACGATTTCGCGTACGCCTCGGACTCCTCGCGCGTCACCTCGACCCGTTCCAGGGGTTCGGTGTCTCCCAACCCTAGAGCGATCACGTCGATGAAGCCGGGATCGCCCAGGAAGTAGAGCAGTAGAGCGGCGAGCTCCGTTTGCACGCGGCGTGCTGCGTCCGGAGGCAAGGCTTCCCATGTCGAGCGCTCCAGTGCGATCAGCTCGCCGGGCTCGAGCGAGCGCAGTTGCTGCCGCTCCAGAGCGGTGCCGCGTAGGGCGAGGTGCCGGATCTCTCGATGGCGCTCGAGATGCTCGTCGGTGAGCCCGACGCTCAGCCCGTCGCGATCGATGGAGATTCCCTCGAAGAGGACAGCCAGTCCCTCGTCCAGCCAGAAGGGGGCAGAGGGCCAGTAGCGCTCCACGATCAGATGGCTCGTCGAGTGGAGCGCCCGCGCCACGAGTGCGCGCTCCCGGGCGCGTCGAAGTTTCTGCGGCGGAGCTTCGAAGTCGTGGTCATAGCGACGCCTTAGGAGCGGAGCGGAGCCGGTGCCGCGATCCTCCGTCGGGTTCAGGATGCCGAGCTCACTCGCCAGCGAGGCGTCGATCGTCAGGGCGAAGACTTCGCGATAGATCTCGATGAGCGCATCCAGCTGATCGCGCAAGCGATCTCGCATGGGTCCGGAGACGGTGGTGCGTCGGATCTCGAAGCTGGGATCGGGCACTCCGACGGTTGCACCACGAATCGGCAGCACCCCGTCCTCGCGAACACGGTCCGTCGCGGGTGTCGAAGTGGAGCTCGGAACGCGGGTGCGCTTCGCCCCTGCAAGGATCTCGACCTGGCCGTCGGGAATCGGCTCCGGAAGCTCGATCGAAGTTCCCTGTCCCGATTGAGCCCATAGAGCCGTAGGCGCGGTGAGCATGAGCGGGGCGGCGAGTGCGAGCCATGTGCGGGTGTGGTGGCGAGTCATCAGGCGTGGCCACCCTACGGGGCGAGCAAGGCGCGCGGAGGAGGCACCGCGCCCGCGGCTAGGTGGGTGTCTCGGCGGTCTACTCACGACGCTTCCTCCGCCCCCGGAGGTGAGTGTACACCGCGTGGAGTGTGTTCGGTGGGCGACTCAGTCTGCGACAGGGGGCGTCGTGGCGACATCCGGCGTCGTGGGTGACGACTCCGGGAGCGGGAGCACTCCGCCCACAGCATCCGGAGTTTCATTCGCAGTGAGTTCCTCGGACGCGTCTTCGGGGGCTGGCCTGCGCGGTGGGGGAGCCCCGGAGAAGGTGGCACTGCGTCGCTGTGCTTCCAGCTCGAGCTTGGCGCGACTCAGTAGGAATTCCCAACGTGCGTTGGAGGGTGCCGCTTCGAGCGCTCGTTCGAAGAGGCGCGAGGCCGCGGCTGCATCGCCAACTTCGAGAGCGCGTACACCGGCACGTGCCATGTCGCGGCCAGGGGCTTGCGACGTTTCGACCATGCGTGACAGATCCGGTTCAAAGTTGCGTTGACGGTCGAGCATGTACTGCACGGCGATCAAGAGACCGAGCGTGAGCACCGAGAAAATGAGCAATCCCGCCTTACTTGCAGCCATACGCCCGGTGGAATGTAGTGCGCTACGAATCCGCAGACAAGCGTGTCACGCACGCTCCAAGAAACATGAAACACGCCCAAAATAGGAGCCGCTCGGCTATCGAGGGCGAGACATGGAATTCGATCTGGAACCTCGATGTTGGACCTCGGCGGAGAAGACCATGCGTGTATGCTGTGTGCCTCTACGCTCAAGGAGGCTATGTGAAACTCTACACCTCGATCGGTCCGAATCCCCGGCTCGTGCGCATGTTCATCGCGGAGAAGGGACTCGATATCCCACTACAGACCCTCGACTTGATGGGGGGCGAGAATCGGCAAGCGGCGTTTACGGCGAAGAACCCGATGGGGCAGACGCCCGCATTGGAGCTCGACGACGGCACGGTGCTCGCGGAGACGATCCCGATCTGTGAATACCTGGAGGAGTGCCATCCGAATCCTCCTCTCATCGGGACGACTCCCGAGGAACGCGCGCAAGTGCGAATGTGGACCCGGCGGGTCGAGCTGCACATCACCGCGCCGATGGCCGATGGCTTTCGTTTCGCCGAAGGTCTTCCGATCTTCAAGGACCGCATCCGCACCATTCCTCATGCGGCCGACGATCTGAAGGCGATTGCCCGTTCGGGGCTCGCGTGGCTCGATGGCCATCTCGCCGGGCGCTCGTTCATTTGCGGCGATCGCTACAGCTTGGCGGACATCGTGCTGTTCGCCTTTGTCGAGTTCGGCGGTCAGGTCGGCCAGAAGGTCGATCCGGCGCTCGAGAACGTTGCTGCTTGGTCAGCGCGGGTGGCGGAGCGTCCAGCCACCGTGCGTTCGGCCTAGTTCCTCGCGCGCGGGGCGTGTTGCGCAAAGCGGTGTCGCCTGGGGACCATCACGATGCTGCGCGTCCCGCGCGGACGCTCGACCTACGGGCTCGCGCGTGGCTCGAACGAGAGCTCGAGCGCTTCGATCCCGAAGTCCCCATCGAGGCCGCGCACACCCCGCCTGCTTCTTGGTACACAGCGCCCGAATTCCTGGCGCTCGAGCGCGAGCGCCTCTTCGCGCGGAGCTGGCAGCCGGTCGCGCGTTTGGACGAGCTGCCAGCGGTGGGTGCGTTCGTTGCGGGCAACCTACTCGGCC
>QJZC01000039.1 GCA_003247575.1 Pseudomonadota bacterium | reverse complement strand
CACCATGGGCGAGCTGGTGGAGGTCGTCGTGATCGGGGGGCTGATGACCGCCCTGTTCCTCGGGGGATGGTCTTTGCCCTGGATCTCTGACGAAGCCCTGATCCGATTCTTCGCGACATCGATGGAGTTCGGCCGCAACATGGCGAACGTGCTCGCGATGTTGGTCCACGTCGGGGTCTTCTTCGCGAAGGTGCTGATCATGATCGTGCTGCAGATGCTGATTCGCTGGGGTCAGCCTCGTTTCCGATACGACCAAGTGATGGACCTGGGCTGGAAGATCATGCTTCCCCTGTCGCTCGCGAATATCGTGGTGACCGGATTCGTGGTCCTCTTGCTTCGGGATATAACCGCATGAGCGTCGAACAGGCTCTGTTCTACTCCTTCGGCGGGCTCACTCTGCTGTCGGCCTTGGGTGTACTGATCAACGTGCGCAACACCGTGAACGCCGCGCTGTGTCTCGTGGTGACGATGGTCTCGCTGGCAGGGCTATTCATCCTGCTCCATGCAGAGTTCATCGGGATCCTGCAGGTGCTGGTCTACGCCGGGGCGATCGTCGTGCTCTTCGTGTTCGTCATCATGCTGCTCAACCTGCGCTCGACGTCTCTCGGAGCGGAGCACCAGCCGGTGATGAAGCTGCTCGGGGCGGGGCTGTTGGCCATGGCTGCGGTCAAGCTGGCGACCCTGCTCGGCGCCGATCGTCGCTCACCGGCCGATGTGGCCCCGGAGTTCGGGACTGTGGCGGATGTGGCCGCCGTGCTCTACACGGACTACTTGCTGGCGGTAGAGGCTGCGGGAGTCCTGCTGCTGGCAGGGATCGTGGCCGCGGTGGTGCTGGCCAAGCGGGAGCTCGACTGATCATGGGCACCTTCGAATATCAGGTCGTGGCCGGATTGCTGTTCCTGATCGGTGCGGCGGGGGTGCTGATCCGGCGAAATCTCATCGTAGTGTTCATGAGCATCGAGATGATGCTGAACGCCGCGAATCTGTCCCTGGTCGCTTTCAGTCGCCAGTGGGGGAACCTCGATGGCCAAGTTCTCGTCTTCATGGTGATCGTGGTCGCTGCCGTCGAGGTGGCGGTCGGGCTCGCGATCTTGATCAGCCTGATCCGCAACCGCGACTCGGTAAACGTCGAAGACGCAACGCTTCTCAAGTGGTGAGGCCAGGATGGACCCGACCGATTCTTCGCTTCGCCTGATTCCGCTGTTCCCGCTGCTGGCCGCGCTCGTGAGCGGGATGTGGCTGCTCTTCGTTCGTCGTGAGCTGCCGCGCGGTGTCGTGGCTGCCTTGGCCTGCTCGGCGCCCATCGCATCGTTTGCAGTTGCGGTGGCGGCCGTGATTCGCATGGCGGGCGAGTTCGGGCCTGGGGAACGCTATCTGGTGGACAATGTTTACACCTGGATCAGCGCGCACCCGTTCCACGCGGAGCTCGCGTTTTTGCTCGATCCGCTGTCGGCAGTGATGGTCCTGGTGGTGACCGGCGTCGGATCGCTGATCCACATCTACTCGATCGGATACATGAACGACGACCATCGAGAGGATCGTGGATTCCAGCGCTTCTTCATCTACCTGAACATGTTCATGTTCGCGATGCTGATGCTCGTTCTCGGCGACAACATGCTGGTCATGTTCGTCGGCTGGGAAGGAGTCGGAGTCTGCTCGTACCTGCTGATCGGGTTCTGGTACCTCGAGGACCACAACGCCATGTGCGGGCAGAAGGCCTTCGTGGTGAACCGCATCGGCGACCTGGGATTCCTCCTCGGGGTGTTCATCCTGTTCTGGGCCTTTTTCGATGCGGGCCCGAGCTACGCCACCATCGAGTTCCGGGAAATGGCTGTGAACATCGGTCAGATCGCGGACCGGACGGTGGAGCTGCCTGGCGTACTGAGCTTTCTGCCTGGCTTCCCCACCTGGGGGCTCTTGACCTTGGCCGGACTGTGCCTGTTCGTAGGGGCATGTGGGAAGTCGGCTCAGATCCCTTTGTACGTCTGGTTGCCCGACGCGATGGCGGGCCCCACTCCGGTTTCGGCCCTGATCCATGCGGCCACCATGGTTACAGCCGGCGTCTACATGGTTAGTCGCATGTCATTCGCCTATGCCTACGCGCCGGGAGCTCTGGCGACGATCGCGTGGGTCGGAGCGATCACGGCCCTGTTCGCGGGGCTGATCGGCATCTGCCAGAACGACATCAAGAAGGTGCTCGCGTATTCCACGGTCAGTCAGCTCGGCTATATGTTCTTGGCCGTGGGCGTGGGCTCGTACAGTGCCGCGATCTTCCACTTGATGACGCACGCCTGGTTCAAGGCGCTGCTGTTCATGGGTGCGGGATCCGTGATCCTCGGCATGCATCACATCCAGGACATTCGCCAGATGGGGGGCATCTCGCGCTACATGCGCGTCACCCACTTCACGTTCCTGGCTGGCGTCATCGCGATCTGCGGGATCCCGCCCACGTCCGGCTTCTTCTCGAAGGACGAGATCCTGCTCGGCACCTACCTGGCGCACGACGTGCCCGGACACTACGCGCTCTATGGGATCGGCCTGTTCAGCGCCGGAATCACCGCCTTCTACATGGCACGTCTATACTTCCTGGTTTTTCGCGGTGAGAACCGCTCGAGCATCGAGGTGCAGCGGCATATCGAGGAGCAGCCAGGCTGGGTGACCGCGCCCCTGGTGATCCTGGCTGGCCTGGCGCTGGTTGGGGGTCTCTTCACTCCGCCAGATCTCTACGGAGAGCTGTTTGGCTGGGAGGCATCCAATCGGCTGCATCACTTCCTCGAGCCCCTCATTCCGATGGCCGAGCACGAGGTGGCCCACTCCACTGAAGTGCTGCTGGCGCTCGCGGCGGTGGCCGTCGGTCTCAGCGGGGTCTTCCTCGCCTGGGTGTTCTACTTCGCGCGCAGAGATCTGCCCGATCGAATCGCAACGGGTGCGCAGGGTTTGTACCAGCTGGTGCACGAGAAGTTCTACGTGGACGAGATCTACACCGCCCTGATCGTGCGCCCCCTGCTCTGGATCTCCGATCGCGTGTTCTATCGCCTGATCGACCGTGTGCTGATCGATGGATTGGGTGTGAACGGCTTTGCT
The DNA here is from genome assembly GCA_003247575.1 of Pseudomonadota bacterium. Taxonomy (GTDB): domain Bacteria; phylum Myxococcota_A; class UBA9160; order SZUA-336; family SZUA-336; genus SZUA-336. Next base: position 61,711 of record QJZC01000039.1, on the reverse strand, counting down.
GCGAGTGTGCGGGGATTGGCCGAGCACGGCTTGAAGTTCGCTCAGACCGGTAGTGCGCAGTCGTACGTGTTCGGAATGGTCGTCGGGTGTGTGCTCCTAGTGGCCTACCTGGTGTCGGGCCTAGGGGTATAAGGTGGAGTCGATCGGATCCATCGCAGACGGTTACCTGCTGAGCACGCTCATCTTCCTGCCACTGGCGAGCTGCGTGGTGCTGTGGTTCCTGGAGCTGCTGCTGCGCGTCTTCGCGAACGGTGCCGGAATCTCGGAGGCGTTCTGGAAGCTCTACGGGGTTGCGGTTTCGTTGGCAGGCTTCCTCGTCTCGCTCGAGGTGTGGAACCGATTCGATCCAGCGAGCGGGCAGCTCCAGCTCGTGGAGCGTGTGCCGTGGTTGGCCAACCTCGGCATTCACTACTACGTCGGGATCGACGGGATCAGCTTGTTGCTCGTCGTGCTGACGACGTTCCTACTGCCGGTGATCCTGCTGGCCTCCTGGTCCGACATCGGAGTTCGAGTCCGCCAGTACGTCTTCTTCATGCTCGCGCTGCAGACCGGAATGCTCGGCGCATTCCTCTCTCTGAACCTCTTCCTGTTCTACGTGTTCTGGGAAGCCATGCTCGTTCCCATGTACTTCGTGATCGGGATCTGGGGAGGCGCTCGGAGAATCTACGCGACGATCAAGTTCTTCATCTACACGATGGTGGGAAGCTTGCTGATGCTGATCGGCATTCTCACGCTCGTGTACATGCACTTTCAGGAGTTCGGGGTCCTCACGTTCGACTACATCGGCTTCGGCGGCGCGACTGGGATCCTCGACGTTCCGATCGCAGCATGGCCAGAGCAGGATCCCTGGTGGAGTCAGCGTCAGGTCTGGCTGTTCCTAGCGTTTGCCTTCGCGTTCGCCATCAAGGTTCCGATGTTTCCCTTTCATACCTGGTTGCCGGATGCGCACGTCGAGGCTCCGACGCCCGGATCGGCAGTGCTCGCCGGCGTGCTGCTCAAGCTCGGAACCTACGGATTCATTCGCTACGCGATCCCGCTGTTTCCCGAGGCGGCGCAGGCGTGTGCACCACTCATGCTGACCTTGGCGGTCGTGGGGATCGTCTATGGAGCGCTCGTCGCGCTGGTACAGTCCGATGTGAAGAAGCTGGTCGCGTACTCGTCGGTGAGCCACTTGGGATTCGTCATGCTCGGGCTCTTTGCCTTCAACCTCCAGGGGATCGAAGGCTCTGTGCTTCAAATGGTGAATCACGGTATCTCTACGGGCGCGCTCTTCATTCTGATCGGGATGATCTACGAGCGGAGGCACGTGCGCGAGATCAGCGCATTCGGCGGGCTCGCTCAGGTCATGCCGATCTACGCGGTGTTCTTTCTGATCGCCACGATGAGCTCCATCGGGCTGCCGATCCTCAACGGTTTCGTAGGGGAGTTCCTGATCTTGCTCGGAGCCTTCGGTACCTACCCGATCTTCGCAGCCGTCGCGACCAGTGGTGTCCTGCTGGGCGCGGTCTACATGCTCTGGATGGTGCGTCGCGTGTTCTTCGGCCCCGTGGTGCATCAAGCGAACCAGCGTCTGGTCGATCTGTCGCTGCGCGAGCGTCTGGTGGCTGTCAGCTTGGTAATCCCCATGGTTTGGATTGGCGTGTATCCGGCGAGCTTTCTGACCCCGATGGACGCCTCGGTCAATGCCTTGCTGGCCCGCTTGCGCGACAGGGGCGCGGTCCTGTCTGATGAGGTCGCGCTGGACGCCAACCCTCGCGGCGGCCAGGAGATCGACCTGGCCGGCGAGAGCGAGCCGCTAGAGAAGGAGCCTGACGCGTGACGCCGCCCGTTCTGGATGTCGGAGCCATCCTGCCGATGATCATCGTGGCGGCTGGCGCCGTCCTGATGCCGCTGTTCGAGGTCCTGCTGGCGCGCATGATTCAGCAGAAGCGCACCTGGCTGTCTCGGCCCATGACGCGCGAGCTCGCCGGCACGATGATGGCCTTCGGAACCGCGCTGATCCTCGGTACTGCGCTGATCTTCACACTTGGGGGATTCCTGCGGCCAGACCGCGTATTCAATGCAGATCATCCCCTGATCCGTCTGGATGCGATGGCTCTGTTCCTGAATGCGGTCGTGCTGCTGTCCGCGATCATGACGGTGCTGATCTCGATTCGCTATCTGGCCGAGCTTCGCAACAACCGAGGGGAGTACTACGCGCTGCTGCTCGCATCGGTGCTCGGAATGATGCTGCTTACATCGGCCATGGATCTGCTGATGCTCTTCCTGGCGCTCGAGCTGATGACGATTCCGATCTATGCGCTCGCCGGATACCAGCGCAGCTCGCTCCGATCGAACGAGTCCGCGCTCAAGTACTTCGTGATCGGTTCGTTCGCTTCGGGCTTGCTGCTCTACGGGACCGCGCTGCTCTACGGCGCGACGGGCACCCTGGCCCTCGACCTGATCGGCCAGGCACGCTTCGATCAGGAGAACCCTGTAGCGCTCGTCGGGGCGGGTCTGCTGGTGATCGGTCTGGTGTTCAAGGTGGGCGGCGTTCCGTTCCACCAATGGGCTCCCGATGTCTACGAGGGCGCGCCTACCAGCGTGACGGGGTTCATGGCAACCGCGGTCAAGGTGGCGGCGTTCGGTGCTCTGATCCGGGTAATGGCAGTCGCGCTCGGCCCGAGCCAGGACCAGTTCTACGTACCTCTCTGGGTGATCGCGGTACTCAGCATGACCGTCGGAAACGTCATGGCTCTGATTCAGCGCAGCGTGAAGCGCATGTTGGCGTACTCGAGCATCGCGCACGCGGGCTACGCGATGGTCGGTATTTGCGTCGGCACTGACGAGGCCTACGCGGCGGTGCTCTTCTACCTGCTCGTATATACGTTCATGAGTCTCGGGGCGTTCGCGGTCCTCGCGATGGCGACACGCGAGCGCACGCAGTCGGGAGAGATCGGAGACCTCGCCGGACTCCACGCAACGCGGCCCTTCTTCGCTGCCGTCATGGCGATCTGCATGTTCGCGCTCGCTGGAATCCCGGGAACGGGTGGCTTCATGGGGAAGTTCAAGCTCTTCGAGGCCACGATCGCACGCTGGAGCGCTACTCCAGCCGACCAGGGGCTACTCTGGCTCGCGGTGATCGGAGTACTCAACAGTGCGGTGTCGCTCTACTACTACCTGCGTGTTCCCGTCGCCATGTACATGGAGGATCCACGTGCGGGTGAAACCGAGCAGCCAGGCTCTGGATTCTTCGGCTGGCTGGTGCTGGCGACCTGTGCCGCAGCAATCTTCTTGCTCGGACTGATGCCGCAGGATCTCGGTTTGTTCTGGAACCTGGACCCTCTCGCCGGCGCCGCCGCGGCGGCCGACGCACTGCGCTGAGTCTGCGCTGCAGGAACCCTGCCGACGCGAACCAAACCCGTGCTCGCCAACCGTGGCTAACCGATTCGCTCGAAGCCTGTGTAGGGGCGTAGCGCTTCGGGGATGCGAATCGATCCGTCCGTCTGCTGGTGAACCTCGAGCAGGGCGACGAGGACTCGGGGACAGGCAATCGCCGTGCCATTGAGCATGTGCACGAATACCATCTTGCGGGTCTCCGGATCCCGATAGCGGATGTTGAGTCGGCGCGCCTGGTAGTCGGTGCACGTCGAAGTGCTGGTGACCTCGCCCCAGGCTCCGTTCTCTTCACGGCCGGGCATCCACGCCTCGATGTCGTAGGTGCGTGCGGACTGAGCCGCCGCGTCTCCGCCGCAGAGCAGCATGACCCGGTAGGGCAGCTCGAGCGCCTGGAAGATTTCCTCCTCGATCTCGAGGAACTCCTGGTGCATCGCTTCGGAATCCTCGGGTCGTGTGTAGGCGAACATCTCTACCTTGGTGAACTGGTGCACGCGATACAGACCGCGAGCGACGCGCCCGGCTCCACCCGCCTCGACGCGATAGCAGTGCGAGAGGCCCGTGTAGCGGCGCGGGAGCGACGAGGCTTCGAGTACCTCGTCGGCGTGCATGCCCGAGAGGGTGATCTCCGCGGTCCCGATCAGGGCGAGCTCATCATCTGCGATGGTGTAGATCTGACGCTCCGGTCCCTCTGGGTTGTAGCCGGTGCCCGCACACACGCTCTGTCTCGCGAGATCGGGGGTCTGGAACAGAGTGAAGCCTCGGGCGCGCGTGCGATCGAGTGCGAGTCGCACGAGAGCGTGTTCGAGCAGCACGGCCTCGTTCTTCAGAAAGTAGAACTTCTGGCCAGTGACCTTGGCTCCGGCTTCGAAGTCCACCAGATCGTGACGCATGGCGAGCGATACGTGATCGAGAGCCTTGAATTGGAACTTGGGAGGCTCTCCCCACGTCCGGACCAGCTGGTTGGACTCGGGCCCGACTCCTGCCGGCACGTCCGGCTGAGTGACGTTCGGGAGGGTGCGACTGAGGGAGTCCAGCTCGGCCGCAATCCGAGCGACCTCCTGTTCCAGCTGGGGCTCGGCATCCTTCAGCTCTCTGCCGCGAGTGCGTTCCGTCTCGGTCGGACGCCGGCCCTGAATGCTCTTCGAGAGCTCGTTGCGTTGGCGGCGGACCTCGTTGAGCTTCTGCAGGACGCGACGTCGCTCGTCATCCAGCCGCAACAACTGATCGATGTCCGCTCGCGAGCCTCGGGCTTCGAGGTTCGCCCGGACTGCCTCGATGTTGTCCCGGATGTACTTGAGATCGAGCACCGTTCCCTCCCATAGCTCCTGTCGCGAAGCTGGCGCCGGCGAGCCTTGGCGGCGCTGGCAGCCTCGGACGCTCCCGCCTCGTACTCGACACTGAGGGATCGCGCCCCAATACAGGGGCGCCTAGCCTAACGTCCCGCCTGAGCGAAGGCCAGGCCGCCCTGGTTGGCTACGGCGGTGCAGTGTCGCGCAGATCCTGCTGCTCGCATGCGGTTGCGATGCACCGCTTCGGAGCACCGCTTCGGAGCCGTCCGCGCACATGGGCGCCCTTGGCCCCGACTCCCGGAGAGCGGCTGTGACTATCCGCTATTGACAATCTTTCAAACGACCGTTTGATTCTGTGCGATGGGTGTTCCAGCGAATCAGCGAGCCACAGATTCGAGCGCCGGAGATCCGAAGGCCGGGGACTCCAAGGCCGCATGCTCCAAGGCGTTGGACACGAAGCAGCGCATTCTCGAGGCTGCCGAGGCGCTGTTCGTGGAGCGTGGCTTCTCTGGAGCGTCGTTGCGCGCGGTGACGGGTGCGGCGGGCGTCAACCTGGCCGCGGTCCACTACCACTTCGGATCGAAGGAAGGTCTGCTCCACGCTCTGCTCGATCAACACGTCGGTCCGATCAATCAAGATCGACTGGAGCGTTTGCTGCGACTCGAAGCCGCTTCCGCGCCTGCAGCCCCGAGTGCGGAGGCGGTCCTGCGCGCCTTCATCGAGCCCGCGCTGATGCGTGAGCGTGGACGCGATCCTCAGCGTGTGCGATCGCTGCTCGGCCGCATCTACGGAGAGCCTCCTCACCTCGTCGGTCCCTTGGTCGAGCGCGAGTTCGGTGCGCTCGGGCGACGCTTCGTCGAAGCGCTGGAGCGGTCGCTGCCCCAGCTGCCGAGGGACGAGCTGCGTTGGCGCTTCCAGTTCGTCGTGGGGGCGCTCCTCTATGTGATCTCCGGCAATGCCGGTTTGGCGCTCCAGTTCGGGCCGGAGCTCGGGCGAGCTTCGACGGAGGAATTAGTGGAGCTGTTGCTCGGCTTCGTGGAGGCGGGGATCGGGGCACCCGCCCGAGCCTCGCGCGCTGAGGGCACAGAGTGAGCAGTGACCCCATCGACCCGTGGGAGCACCCGGCGCTCGAGGCGACGGCTGCGAAGGCGCAGGCTCCTCGCGGCGTTCGGATGCGACCTTGGCTGCCCTTGGGGGTGCTCGTAGCCTCAGCGTTGGTTGCACTGGGTCTCGTGCTCACCGGCCCGTCGGTGGAGCCACGCCCGGCACAGGTACCGCTTCCGTTCGTGCGCGCAGTGAAGGTGCAGTCGCAACCCTTGAGGCTGCGGGTAAGGACGCACGGGAGCGTCGTGCCGCGCACCGAGAGCGACCTCGTGCCCGAGGTGTCCGGGACCGTGGTCTGGATTTCCGATGCGCTCGTCTCCGGCGGCTTCTTCGAGCGCGGCGATCCACTGCTACGCATCGACCCGATCGATATGCGCGTAGAGCTCGAACGCGCGGAAGCTCAGCTGGAACGGGCGCGTGCCGAGGTGAGGCGAACGAGCCGGGAGCTCGAACGCCGCCAGGGGCTCGCTGAGCGCAGTGTCGCGAGTCCGAACGAGCTCGATCAGGCGATCAGTGCGGAGCGCATCGCGCTCGCGAATCGACGCGAAGCCGAGGCGATGGTCGCTGCCGCGAAGAAGAACCTGGAGCGCACGGAGCTCTCCGCACCCTTCGACGGCCGCGTGCGCGACGAGAACGTGGATCTCGGGCAGTTCGTGACCCGCGGCGCCCCGCTCGCCACTCTGTATGCCATCGACTTCGCGGAGGTGAGAGTCCCAGTTCCAGACGGCGAGCTCGCGTACCTGGATCTACCGCTGATGTACAGAATGGAGGATCCTGATCCCGGCGACACTGCCGGCGCACTGGAGACCGAGAGCTCCGAGGCGCAAGAAGGGGCCGTGCCAGAGAGCGGCGACCTAGCAGGACCCGTGTTCCCGGGTGCCGAGCCCCCCGCTTCCGATGCCTCTGGTGGGGTCCTACTGAGTGCTCGCTTCGCGGGGGCCGCGCATCAGTGGCGCGGTCGTGTGGTACGCACCGAGGGCGAGCTGGATCCGAAGACCCGCATGGTGAACGTGATCGCGCGAATTCCCGATCCATACGCTCGTACGGGAGATCGGCCTCCGCTTGCGGTGGGGCTCTTCGTCGATGTCGAAATCCTGGGCCGAGAGATTCCCGAGGCCTTCGTCGTACCCCGCGCGGCGCTGCGCGACCCGTCACACGTCTGGGTGATCGATCGGGACGACAAGCTGCGTCTGCGCGAGGTTTCGGTGCTGCGCGTCGAGGGAGAGTCTGCGGTGGTGGTCGCCGGGCTCGAGTCGGGGGAGCGCATCGCGGCCGCCTCGCTCGACGTCGCCGTCGAAGGCATGCGGGTGCGCACTCTGGTGAACGAACCGACTCCCGCTCCGCCAGGTTCGAGGCCCAGTGGGCCCGGGACCGAGGAGCTCGGTTCATGAAGCGCTTGATCGCTTGGTTTGCGCAGAACGGTGTGGCGTCGAATCTGCTGATGCTGCTGCTCATCATCGCCGGCATGGTGCAGCTGCCCGGAATTCCTCAGAAGAGCTTCCCCGATCTCGAAGAGGATCTGATCACCGTTGGGGTCACGTATCTCGGCGCAGCTCCCGAAGAAGTGGAGCTCGGCGTGTGCACGCGGGTAGAGGAAGCGATCGACGGGCTCGAGGGCATCGACCAGCTGAGAACATCTGCGAACGAGGGAGCCTGCGCGATCACCGTCAAGGTGTTTTCGGGCGAGGATCCGGACGACGTGCTCGACGAGATCAAGACGCGCGTCGACGGGATCGAGACCCTTCCAGAGGAGACGGAGCAACCGGTCATCGCTCGCGTCGCGCAGAAGCGCCCAGTGGCGGATCTCGCGCTCACTGGCCATGCGGACGAGCGTACGCTCAAGGAACTCGCAGAGCGACTCCGAGACGAGCTTGCGGCGAAGCCGGAGATCACGCAGGTCGAAGTCTCGGGCGTCCGGGACTACGAAATCTCGATCGAAGTCTCCGAAGCCAACCTACGGCGTTTCGGTCTGAGCTTCGACGATGTCGCTCGTGCGGTTCGGCGCTCTTCGCTCGACCTTCCCGGCGGAACCGTCAAGGCGTCGGATGGCGACATCCTGCTGCGCACCAAGGGACAGGCGTATCGCGGGCTCGATTTCGAGCGACTCGTGCTGCTGACTCGACCCGATGGTACGCGTGTTCGCTTGGCGGATGTCGCCACCGTGATCGACGGGTTCAGCGACGTGGATCAATGGCTTCGCTTCGACGGTAAGCCGGCGGCCATGATCCGCGTCTTTCGAGTGGGCGATCAGGATCTGCTCGAGATCGCCGAGGTCGTGCGCGAGTACCTGGACGAGGCGCGCGAGCGGCTGCCGGCGGGGATCGATCTCGTGCTCTGGCGGGACGGTTCGCGCTTGCTGCGCGACCGGCTGGATACGCTGATCTCGAGTGGCCGCATGGGGTTCCTGCTGGTGCTGCTGCTGCTCGCCTTGTTCCTGCGCCCGCGGCTGTCGTTCTGGGTGAGTCTGGGAATTCCAGTGTCGTTCCTGGGGGCGCTCTGGATGTTGCCCGTTCTGGGTCTCTCGATCGACGGAATCTCGCTGTTCGGATTCATCCTCGTACTGGGAATTCTCGTCGATGATGCGATCGTGATCGGCGAGAACATCTACCGCCGGCAAGGTGCCGGCGAGACGCGCTTGCCTGCGGCGATCGCGGGGGCTCAGGAGGTTGCGCTCCCGGTCGTGTTCGGCGTTCTGACGACGGTCGTCGCGTTCCTGCCGCTCTTGCTGGGGCCCGGAACCATGGGCCAGATCATGGCGATCATCGCGACGATCGTGATGCTCTGCCTCGGCTTTTCACTGGTCGAGTCGCAGCTGATCCTTCCCGGGCATCTGGGGCATGGTCGCGAGCAGTCCGCCTCGACCGAAGTCGCGATGATGGCGATCCCCGTACTGGCGCTCCTCTACTCGATGTTCGTGCTCCACGTCGCAGCCTTTGCCGTGCTGTTCGGTGGCACGTTGGCCCTTCTGTTCGTCTTGAAGCGTCTCGGGCTGCTGGAACGTCCCGCTGCTCGACTTCTCGAGCTTCAAACCCACTTTGCGCAGCGGCTCGAAGCGTTCACCGTTGGGCCGTTCCATCGCGCTATGGAACGCGCGCTCGACTGGCGCTACACGACCGTCGCTCTGAGTCTGGGTGCGCTCGTGTGCACCGCCGGAGTTCTGGGCAGTGGACGACTACGCTTCTCCTTCTTTCCGCCGGTCGAGAGCGACACCGTGACGGCGCAGCTGACTCTGCCCCCGGGTACGCCTGCTGCCACGACCGAGGTGATCCTGAATCGTATCGAGTCGGCAGCGCTCGAGCTTCGCCGCGAGCTGGACGAGGAGTATCGGGATCTCGGCGTCAGCTTGATCAAGAACCGGCTGACCTCGCTCGGAGTGCACGCTCTGCAGGGGCCGCCGGTGGGGCCTGATCGGCGCAGTGCCGGCGGTGGGCATCTGGGCGAGGTGACCCTCGAGCTGATTCCGTCCGAGCAGCGCGATTTGTCTACCCGCGCGGTCGCGCAGCGCTGGCGCGAGCTCACAGGCCCCGTGCCCGAGGCGACCGAGCTGATCTTCGCATCCTCGTTGTTCTCGGTCGGTGAAGCGATCAACATCCAGCTCCAGGGTCGGGACGTCGGGGCTCTCAGCGAGGCTGCAGACGAGCTCAAGCAGCGGCTTGCCGACTACTCGGGTGTGATCGACATCGCGGATAGTTTTCGACCCGGCAAGCGCGAGGTGCTGCTCTCGATCACTCCCGAGGGGGAGGCGCTCGGACTCACCCTGAACGATCTAGCGCGGCAGGTGCGACAGGCGTTCTATGGGGAAGAGGCCCAGCGGATCCAGCGCGGACGGGATGATGTGCGCGTCATGGTGCGATACCCCAGCGAGCAGCGTCGCCAGATCGCCAGTCTCGAGTCGATGCGGATCCGCACGCCAGACGGCAGCGAGGTACCGTTCTCGACGGTCGCGCGGGCGGAGCTGGATCGCGGCTACTCGACGATTCGGCGCGCCGATCGCCAGCGCGTGGTCAACGTGACAGCCGATGTGGATCGAACTCTCACGACGGCCAACTTCGTGATCGAGCGGCTACGTGAAACCGCTCTGCCGGAGATCGAGAGTCGCTATCCGGGAGTCACCTACAGCTTCGAAGGAGAGCAGAAGGAGCAGGCGGCTGCCCTGACCTCCTTCGTTCAGGTGGGAGTCGCGGCTCTCTTCGTGATGTATGCGTTGCTCGCGATCCCGCTGGGTTCCTACACTCAGCCGCTGCTGATCATGAGTGCGATCCCGTTCGCGTTCGTCGGTGCGGTGATCGGCCACCTGATCATGGGGCACGGTCTGAGCTTCATGTCGCTGATGGGGATCATCGCCGCTGCCGGCGTGGTCGTGAACTCGAGCTTGGTGCTGGTCCACTATGTGAATGGCGAGCGGGAAGCGGGCTCCGGGATTCAGCCTGCGGCTCGCAGTGCGAGCATCGCGCGCTTCCGTCCGATTCTGCTGACGGCGCTCACGACGTTCATAGGCCTGGTGCCGCTCATGCTGAACCGAAGCGTCCAGGCTCAGTTTCTCGTGCCGATGGCGATCTCGCTGGCTTTCGGTGTGGCCTGCGCCACGGTCGTGACCTTGTTCGTGGTCCCCTCGTGGTACCTGATTCTGGAGGAAGTCCGCGGCTTCTGGGAGGCTCGCAAGGGCCCTCCCCAGACGGAGCGGTCGCGCGTGAGCGGTATCGCCTCGGTCTGAGAGGCCGAGAGCCAACCTCTCCCCGGAAAGCTCAGTCGTCGGAGAGGCTCATGAAGAGCTGCAGCACGTACCAGAACATGAGCGCCATCGACGCAAACAGCTCCAACGCCGCGGCGACGTAGCGGTCCTGTGGGTAGTGGTGGAGCACGTTCGACGTGTCGTAGAGCACGGCCGCTCCGGCGAATCCGATCATCGCGACCGAGAACCACACACCCAGGCCCACGCCGAGCAACGAGCTCGCTACGATCGCGACCAGCGCCAGGATGCCGCCCCACATGAGCAGGCCGCGCAGGAACGAGAAGTCCTTGCGCGTGACGAACGCGACCGCGGTCAGTCCAGCGAACCCGAGCAGGGTGACCGTGCCTGCGCTCTGGATCGTTCCGGGTGCAAAGCTGCTGGCCAGATAGAGTAGCGGGGCGAAGATCAGCGACTCGGCGAACACGAAGCCCGCGAGCGCCAGGTACTGGGTCGTGGGAGAGGTCGAGGTGTGCGCTGCGCGCGACGCCAGCCAGCCGACCAGCATGAATGCGCCGAGTACCAGCAGCCAGCTACCGCGCGCGGCGATCGCCAGCAGCGTCTCGGCGAACCCGCTCGTGAAGTACAGGATCTCGAGCAGGGTGAAGCCGAGGATGGCCCCGAACAGGTGGGCGTAGGTGCGCGTGATGAAGACCGAACGCGCATCTACGTCGAGCATGTCGACGGCGCGGGCGCTGACGGCGTAGTTCGTATTCATGCTGGAAGATCCTCCTGAGAGCTGCACGGGAGCCCGAGGCGGGCCCGAGTAGATGATATCGGTCCCTGGCTCAGCTCGCTCCAGGATGAAGCTCCGGGAGCCAGCGGGAGTTCCGGTGGCGCTCGCCCGCTGCTCGAGAGCCGCTCGCCGCAGCCCGCGGACCTGCGTACTCGCTACTCCCCGCCCGTGCCCACCAGGTTGGCGATCTCGTTCCGCTCGCTCGCGGAGAGCTCCCAGCCGCAGCCGGCTGCGTTGGCGTGCACCTGCTCAGGGCGGGTCGCACCGGCGATGACGGATGTCACCACGGGGCAGGAAGCCAGCCAGGAGATCGCGAGCTCGAGCAGGGTATGCCCGTGGTCCTCGGCGTACTGAGCCAGGCGCTCGACCGCCGCGAGCTTGTCGTCGCTCATGAAGCGACCGCGCTGATCGGCAGGAAAGGCGGCCAAGCGCGTCCCCTCCGGGATCTCCTCGCCGCGGCGATACTTCCCGGTCAGCAGGCCGGACTCCAGCGGGAAGTATGGAATCAGCCCCATGCCGAGCTTTTCGCATGCGGGCAGTACCTTGGCTTCGGGCTCTCGGTGGAGCAGGCTGAACCTGTTCTGGACGGTGCGGAACGGGGTGAGGGATCCCTGCTCGGCCCGCTCTGCTGCCTCGAACAGTCGGGTCGAGCCGAAGTTGGAGCAGCCGATCTCGCGCACCTTCCCTGCTTGCACCAGAAGGTGCAGCGCCCCGAGTGTTTCTTCGATCGGGACCTCCGGGTCCGGGAAGTGGAGCTGGTAGTGGTCGATGTAGTCCGTGCCCAGTCGCCGTAGACTGCTCTCCACGGCTCGCTGGACCCACGCGGCGCTGCCGCGCTTCAGGCCGTCGCTCGCACTGCGCGGTGCGCCGAACTTGGTGGCGATCACCACACGGCTGCGTCGCTCTCCGAGGGCCTTGCCAAGCAGCTCTTCGGAGGTCCCACCGCCGTAGACGTCCGCGGTATCGAAGAATTGGATTCCCGCATCGAGCGCGGCGTCGACCACCTTGCGCGTGGCCTCGAGGTCGATGCGCCCCCCGAAGTTGTTGCAGCCCAAACCCACCAGGGAAACCGAGAGTGATCCGAGCGACCTTTGTTGCACCTGCTGCTCCTTTTCTGCGGGCGAGTCCGACCTGCGGGCGAGTTCGACCTGCGGAGGAATCCGACCTGCCGGGGAATCCGACTTCCGTGACACCGGTGTCCGAGCCGTCGAGTCCCGAAACTAGTTCCAGCCTCTAACTGGTCGCAGCACGATACCGCGAATCCGAGGGAGGTTGGAAGAGCCTTCGGCAAGAGGCTCTAGCGGGTCGCGTCTTCCGGGCACAGGAGGCGAAGTCAGGGGCTAGAAGGACACACCAGGTCCCCCAAATGACCGCTGAATGAGCCTCGAACAGTTCTCGAGAGCGGCATACTTTCACTTCCTGGGTTCGAGGCTGCGGAACCTGCGGACCCGTTCGAAGGCCCAGTCCTCGCCGGATCTTGCCCCGGTCGGAGCGAGGACTGGGCCTATCCGCGTGTGCGGCCCCCGTCGTGGCCCGCGCCCGTGCTCGCTCGGTCGGTCGGATGGCTCCGAGACCGGTACCGAGTTCGCCGGACAACCTCGCCTTGTCTACTCACTCGAGCTTGGGATTCAATGCGCCAGACCTCGCTGACGAGGCGCGGGTGGGTTTCCAGAGCACGAGGAGGGGAGTGGTGGAGGAGCGCGAAGCGAATCACGTGGATGTGGAGTCCATTGGGGAGGATCTGCGGCTGTTCGAGGCCTTGCGTACGACGCGCGCGATTCGCCGTCTTCGCTCCGACCCGGTGCCCAGAGAGCTCATCCGAAAGGTCTGCGAGGCGGGCTGCTTCGCGCCCAGTGGCGGCAACCGTCAGCCGTGGCGGTTCATCGCCGTGACCGAGCCCGAACGTCGGGCCTTCGTCGCGGAGCGGTACCGGCAGGCCTTCGCGCGCTACATCGCGCCAGCGCTTTTGGCGTCGCGCGCCCCGAACTTCCCCGATCAGAAACGTCGCAACATCCGGGCGGCGCAGTATCTCGCGGAGCATCTCCACGAAGTTCCCGTGCATCTATTCGTCGCAGGCTGGAAGCGGCGGGGAGATCCGCAGTACGCCGCGCTCTTTCCCGCGATCCAGAACATCCTACTGGCCTGTCGCGCCGTCGGACTGGGTGCGTCGCTGACTACGGTTCACCGCACGTTCGGGCGTGAGCTCGATGCGTGGCTCGGACTACCCGAATCGATTCCGACCTGCGCGTTGATCCCCATAGGATGGCCTCTGGGACGTTACGGTCGTCCGCCTCGCAAGCCGGTGGACGAGTCGCTGTACTGGGAGCAGTACACGAATCGCGATGGGACTTCGAGCGACGAGTAGGTCGCATCTGGTGGATCCTGCAGGCATCGGACTTGCTTCGTTTTTCCCGCAACTCGATCCGTTCTGGTGAGAAGCCAACGATGCGATCTCACGTCGCACTGGACACGCACCGTCGATCGAACGAACATCGAATTCGGGAGGGCAGAGGATGCGTCGTGTGATCTTCAACCAGAAGGGTGGTGTGGGAAAGTCGAGCATCACCTGCAATCTTGCGGCGATCAGTGCTGAACGCGGATTGCGCACCTTGGTCGTGGACCTCGATGTGCAGGGAAACACCAGCCTGTATCTCGGGGTCGATGTGCACTCATCAGACGACGATCTCCCGGAGGCGAGCATCGCTCATCTTCTACGTCGTTCGGCGAGCTCTTGGTTCTCTACGCAGGCTCCTGCGATGGGCTTCGTTCGCGAGACTCCGTACGAACGGCTCGACCTGCTCGCGTCGAGTCCACTGCTCGACCAGATCGTCACCGAGCTCGAGCTCCGCTACAAGATCTACAAGCTGCGCGAGGTACTCGACGAGCTGTCGGACGACTACGATCGGGTCTTCATCGACACACCACCATGTTTCAACTTCTATACGAAGACTGCGTTGATCGCAGCAGATCGGGTGTTGATTCCCTACGACTGCGACAGCTTCTCCCAGCAGGCGCTCGGACAGCTCCTCGAGAACACGATCGATCTCAAGCAGGACCACAATCCGAAGCTCGAGTTCGAGGGCGTGATCGTCAATCAGTACAATGAGCAAGCGCGCCTGCCGCGCGAGCTGGTGGAGCAGCTGCGTCACGGCCCGCTGCCCGTGGCGACCACCTACCTGTCGGCTTCCGTCAAGATGAAGGAGTCGCATCACCGAGCGAAGCCACTCATCTACTACGCCAAACGCCACAAGCTGACCAGTCAGTTCGTCGCCTTGTTCGAAGAGCTCGAGAAGGGCATGGCAACGCCTGCTTGAGCCCGTGCTCAGAAACCCGCTTGCGGCGCGTCTAGGATCAATTCTGGACCCTCGTGTCGAGGGGAGTTCACGAGCGTCTTGACCGGATGATGGGTGAGTGATTCCTCGGCTGCAGGCGTGAGTAGGGCCATCAGCTCGTCCGCATGTCGAGTTGACGGATCGATCCAGTCGGCTTCGTACTTTCTTTGTAGGATGATCGGCATGCGAGCGTGGATCGAGCGAAGACTCGCGAACGCCACGGTCGTGAGCAGGCTGCACGACCAGAGCGGGAGCGCCTCGGGATCTTCGCGAGCCCGCCAAAGGGAGTAGATGCCGGCGAACGCAAAGGGCTCTCCGTCGAGTCGGTGAATCCAGTGGGGTTGTTTGGCTCGCCGCACTGGCAAGTTCACCTTGCTCTGGTCGGGGGTGACCGAAGGGCTGGGCGCCTGCCACTCGTAGTATCCGTCGGCGAGGATCAGGCAGCGACGCCTCTCGAGTGGGCCTCGGTAGAGTCGGCTTTGCGAGACTCCCTCGATGCGCGCGTTGATCGTCGAGAGCTTCGTACGGGGTTCGGGCTCCCAGGGTGGAATCAGTCCCCATTGCATCTCGCGCCCTTGCCGTTCGCCGGACTCGTCGGCGACTACGGTGAGCACCGACTGTGTCGGGGCGATGTTGTAGCGTGGTCGTAGCTCGAGGTCGTTCAGAGAGACGGCGAATCGGTGAGCCAGCGCTTCGCGGACCGTGTGGAGTGTGAATCTCCCGCACATCTACGTCAGCGTGCGCCTAGGGATCGGGCATTGCAAGCCCGTCTCGGGATCACGCAGCGCCGAGTTGCAGCGCATCGCCTTCTCAGTGGGCTATCGGGCACTGGGCCATCGGGCGGACTTGGCTCCGGCTGGGTAGCTGCTGCTCAAGTGGAAGCGCCATGTCGCCGAGCAGGGGCGCATGTCTCGACGATCGTCGATCTTGTGGACGCTGTTGCCTGCACTCGTCTTGCTGGCTGCGTGCAAGCCCGAGTCCAAGCTCAGCCAGTTGCCGGACGAGGACATTCTGGCCGAGGTCGAGTACTGCGATTCGCTACGTAGTCCGTCGAGTCTCAAGCAGGTGATCTGTGACAACCACCGACGCGAGTGCAAGCGTCGGCAGTTGTGTGCGGGGTCCTGAGTGGGATCGCCCACTACTCCCATCGGGGCGGCGCTCAGTCCGATCCCATGACCGGATCGAGTGAACGGATGCGGGCTGCCTCGGCGGGCGGCGCGCAGCTCATGTGCCTTCGCGCTGCGACGCCAAGGGCCGCCGTCTGCGGCGGCGGGGGCAACCGCCGACGTCGAATTTGCTAGTGTACTGCCCCCGAAAGCGCCGGCTCATGGACGGTTCGCACCGCGCTTTCGCGCATGCTCAAAGGGTCATGCTGCTCACAGGGTCATGCTTGTAAGGGAGTCGGTGGACCGTGCCAGATGCGGACGAACCCAAGGACGGGGTCGAAGGTGAGGGCGAGGTGGACGATGGCAGCATCGTACACATTGGCGCAGCTCCTGGAAGCGATGCGCGCGAGCGCTCGGTCTCGGTGCATCTCGAGACCCCACTCGAGCCTGGCGCCCATGTGAGCGATGCGGGTGCGGCTGCGGTCGATCCCGTCGTGCGCGCAGCCAGCTCCGCGGAGCGGAGCTCTGCGCGGGGGTGGGCGGCCTACTTCTCGAGCGATCTCGCGATCGATCTCGGTACTGCGAACACTCTGGTTTGCGCGCGTGGCGAATCGGAGATTCGCAGCGAGCCCTCGGTCGTGGCGATGCGAGCGCGGAGCTCGGGCAACGAGCGCGCGCTCGCCGTCGGGATCGAGGCCAAGCGCATGTTGGGGCGAACCCCCGAGGGCATTCGCACGATGCGTCCGCTCAAGAACGGTGTGATCGCGGACTTCACCGCCGCGGAGTTTCTGCTGCGGTATTTCATCGAGACCGCGCGGAAGCGCCGCTTGCGGCTATTGCGACCGCGCGTGGTGATTGCCGTACCTGCCGGAATCACCTCGGTGGAGCAGCGAGCAGTTCGAGATGCCGCTCAAACCGCCGGTGCGCGCGAGGTCCACTTGATCGAGGAGCCGATGGCGGCGGCCATCGGTTGCGACCTCGCTGTGACCAAGCCCGAGGGCAGCATGATCGTCGACATCGGTGGTGGCACGACGGATATCGCCGTCATCGCGCTCGGCGGGATCGTCAGCTCCAAGTGCGTACCGGTTGCGGGTGACGCGATGGACGAGGCGATCTGTACCTACGTCAAGAGACAGTTCGAGCTCGAGATTGGCGAGGAGACCGCGGAGCGCATCAAGATCGAGGTTGGGAGCGCCTGGCACGGCGCTCCTCAGGGGAGCATGGTGGTCAAGGGACGCGATCTGGTCGATCGGGTTCCCAAGGCGGTCGAGATAAGCTCCCATCACGTTCGCGAGGCGATCGCGGAGCAGATCAGTGCCATCCTGAATGCGACTCGCGAGACGCTCGAGCGAACCCCTGCTGAGCTTGCAGCTGACCTCACGGATCGTGGGATCATTCTGACGGGCGGTGGCGCGTTTCTACCGGGGCTCGATGTTCTGCTGCAGAAGGAGACCGGTCTGCCGGTCGCTCGAACCCAGGATCCGCTGGCCGCCGTCGTGCTGGGTTGTCGCCGTTGTCTGGACGACCCCGAGCTTCTGGAGACCGTAGAGCTCGTCTGAGAGAGCGAGACGCCCGGGGGCGCACCAAGTACCCCTGCGGGATCTTCGTGCCGCTCGACCTTGGAGCCGTGTGCTGGTCCAATGTCTCCACCGGAGACGTTGGACCGGTTCGAGTGCCCACTATCGCGCTCTCCCGACGAACCCGTCGGGACGGCGCCTCGGAGGAGAAGATGAAGCCTACCTATCAGCTGCGCGGGGAGGCAGCCTGGATCCAGCTGGACGACGGCAAGGTGAACGCGATGCGGACCGAGGGCCTCGAGCTGCTCGGCCGCTACCTGGATCGAGCCGCCGCGGACAACGCTCGCGCCATCGTCTTCCGGGGACGGGATGGAGTCTTCTCGGGTGGGCTCGACATCAAGTGGCTTCCCGAGCTGGACGCGGTGGGTCTCCGAAAGCTGATGCACGTGTTCTCCGGTGTGATGCTGCGGATTTTGGCCTCTCCGATTCCGACCGTGGCGTTGGTTTCGGGGCACGGCATCGCCGGAGGATGCATCCTCACCTGTGCTTGCGATCGTAGGATCGGTTTGGCCGGTGACTATCGGCTTCAGATGAATGAGGTCCTGGTTCGCATGGCCATGCCCAGCTGGGCAGCCTTGATCGTGTCTTCCGCCTTGGCTGCGCCGAAGCTCTATGACGTGCTGCAGCTGGGGGAGCCGTTGAGCTTCGAGCAAGCGCACTCCCACGGAGTTCTGCACGCGCTCGCCGACGGAGCCGAAGAGCTGGACCGGATGGGGGCTGCGGTGGTGACGGAGCTCTGCTCGCTCGATCCGGCGGCGTTTGCCGCGACCAAGCGGGTGCTCTGGGCGGATGCGATTGCGCGTGTGGAGCGCGATCTCGAGCCGGCGTGACCCAAGGGCCGATGGAGAAGGCGCGGGGATATTGCCACTACGCCCAGCCACGCCGCGCTCTGGCTCGCTTCTGGCTTCTTCGACGGCTGCTGCTCGCTAGGGGACGTCGAGCTCGCTGTCTGGCTCGGATTCTGGCTTCTCTGGCCTAGGATCCGCCCCTTCGCGGGATTCTCGTGCGAGGCGCGCTGCCTCCTTTCGGATCGACTCCAGAATGAAGCGCGACAGCGATTCGTCGCCGAACGTCCCGACCCGAATGCGAACGACGGTCACCGCCGCACTGCTGCGCTCCAGCCCGATCTGGATTCGTCGATCGGTCGACGTGAGCGCGGTGAGGCTCGCGTAGACGGCGTCCTTGCGGCGGTCGGTGACGGTAAACTCGAGCCGTTCGACTGCCGCCTGAGTGGCTTTCCAGAGCCTCGGAAGTGGCTCATCGAGTGCAGCCTCCAGCTGTCCCCGGATGTACGCAACGCTGCCGACAGCCGCAACCGCGCCACCGAGCACCGCAACGACACAGCCCGGCGCCGTAGTCAGGCACGCGAGCAGCGAGATCAGTGCGATGGGGCGTCTGATGGGACGTCTACCTTGCCAAGGTCCTGTGGTCGCGCTCGGAGACATCACGTCAGTGGCGCTCGAGCGACCAGATCAGCGCACCGGGTAGGCCGCGCATGCTGGTTGCGATCGCGTCGTGGGCGTTGCGTGGGAACGGTGCCTGAAGGGCCGGTAGCTCGGCGTCACCATAGGCGGGCTCAATACAGCGTTCGATCTTCAGCCCGGCCTTCTGGAAGGCATCGATATAGGCCGCGTGCAGATGGACGGAGCTCGCGACGAAGGCCGGCTTTCCTTGGGCGTCGAGAAACAGGGCGGTGTTGCCTAGGATCCCGAGGAAGGGATGAAAATCGGACAGCAGCAGGCGCCCCCCGGGTCGCAGCACGCGGGCCAGCTCGGCGATGGGTGTCTGGAGCTCCTCGCAGTGTGTGAGCGCGAGGGCGCACACGACCAGGTCCATGCTGGCGGATTCCAGCGGTAGGCAGTCCAAGGAGCCTGCGCGCAGGTCTGCGCCGCCTGCAGTCGCCGCTGCCTTTGCCAGCATGGCCGGGCTGGCGTCGACGCCGATCACGTCGTGGCCGCGCTCGACGAGGTAGGCAGTATGGCGGCCAGAGCCACAGGCAGCGTCCAGTGCTCGTCCGGGAGCAACCTCATCGATCAGGCTCCGGATCGGTCCCTGCTCGATCAGGATCAGCGGGTTCGCGAATGCATCGTAGGTCGCGGCCCAGCGCTCGTAGCCGTCGGCGGCGGTGAGGCAAGGGGCTGCGAAGCAGAGGCCGGCCTCAGACGAGTCCTGCTCCACGAGCTGCCGCAACGACGAGAATCGAGCCTCGGCCTCTGCCCGGTCACCGGCCAGCCAGTGGCGCGAGATTGCGATTCCCTCGACGGCAGCCAGATAGTGGTTGAGCCTGGCGTCTCGCATGGTGTGTGTGGAACCTACCAGGCGGAGGTTGGGCAAGCAAGGCGCGGAGTGTGCTGCCTCGCCTACTCGACGTCTTCGCTGAAGATGTCCTGGACGTGGTTCCACCCGGGCACGATGCGCAGGATCTGAACACGTCCAGCTTCGACCTGGTAGAAGCACACGCGCGAAAAGCGCGGAAGGGTGAGGGTGCGGACGTTCTGAAGCTCGAGCGAGCGAAAGTTGTGCCGCGGAGCGAAGTCGGGGAACTGGGCCAGGCGATGGAGTGACTGTTCCAGATAGTTTACGAACTGCGTCGCCGCTTGCGTGCTGTACTTGGACCGCAGCAGGTCGATGAAGTCTCCGACGTCCTCGATTGCGGACCGTTCCATCACCAGCCGATTCACCTGCATGCGTTCGACCTCGTGCTGCGCCTAGGCCTTGATGTGAGCTCGTTGACGTAGGGCCGCGAAGTAGTCCTCGTCTACCGCCCGGAAGTCACCCCGCCGAGTGGCCTCGAGCACGCTCCACTCGAGCTCTTCGAGTTCCGCGTTCTTTATGTCTGAGCGGATGGCGGATCGGATGTACTCGGCTACCGAGTGGAAGCCGGCCGCTTGCATCCGACGCCGGATTCGAGCGTCGAACCGTTCCGATACGGAAACTGTGTAGGTCTTGAACTCGTCGTCCGCCATCGATCTCACAACTTCTGCGCGGGAGGCCGGGTGGGCTACGCCGCAAATGCGCGACTCTGATGTGGCCGGTACACCCGGATGGCCGATGGATGGCCGATTCGTCGGGCCACGGTCCCGCGCCGCCCTGATTATCGGCTCTAGGAGAGGGATTCTGAACCCGCGATCAGTCAACGAGACTCCGCGACGCGGCGCCGCTCGGGCGGGCTGTCACGAATTCGGCACGACGATGACACCAAGAAGTCAATCTCGAGCTCTGGGGAACGGGAGCGCCCTGTGGGACAATGGTGCTCATGGAGACGCTCAGTGGACAAGGACGCGAGGGCAAGCGCAGCGAGTGGTTCATCAACCGCGAGCTCTCGTGGCTCGCGTTCAACCGCCGTGTGCTAGAGGAGGCTGAAGATGCCTCCAATCCGGTGTTGGAGCGCGTCAAGTTCCTGGCGATCGTAGATTCGAACCTCGCAGAGTTCTTTGGTGTCCGAGTTGCGGGACTGAAGCAGCAAGCCGAGGCGGGCAAGAGTGCGGACACCCCCGATGGGATGACCGCCGCGGAGCAGCTCCAAGCCGTCGAGACGGCAGTCCGGGAGCAGGTCGCCGCCCTGTACCGTTGCTGGTTCGAGGATGTGCAGCCTCTGCTCGAAAAGGAGGGGATCGTGTTTCGGTCTCCGGACACGCTCGAGCAACGCGAGCGCGAGTGGTTGCACGGCTTTTTCGAGCGCGAGATTCTGCCGGTGTTGACGCCCATCTCGCTCGATCCGTCCCACCCCCTACCCGGAATCGCCAATCTCAGCCTGAATATCGCCGCGCTGCTCGAGACCGACGATCCGGACGAGCCCGACCGCCTGGGGGTGGTCCAGGTGCCGCGCGTTCTGCCGCGCATCTTGCGAGTTTCGGAGCATGCAGGCGGTAGCTCGCGCGTGTATGTGTTTCTGGCGGATGTCATCCGCTGGCAGATTGCCAGCCTGTTCGAGGGGGCTCGCATCCTCGATCACACCGCGTTCCGAGTGACCCGCAACAGCAATCTCTACGTAGACGACGAGGAGGTGCAGAATCTCAGGGCGGCGATCGAGACCGAGCTGCGTCGGCGACGCTGGGGAGAAGCGGTCCGTATCGAGGTGCGGCGACCGATTGGCGAGCGGCTCCGGAGTGAGCTGCTCGAGGTCTTCAAGCTCGAGAGCTCGGATCTGTACGAGTATGCGGGACCGGTAAATCTCTCGCGCCTGATGCAGCTCACCGATCTGGAGGACCGGGCCGCTCTGCGCCACCCGACCTACATCGCCCCGACGCTCCATGCACTGCGCGAGCCCAGCAAGATCTTCGCAGCCATACGGGCCCACGACATTCTCCTGCACCACCCGTTCGACTCGTTCGACAGCGTCGAGGATTTTCTCGAGCAAGCTGCGCGCGATTCTCGAGTGCTCGCGATCAAGCAGAGCCTGTATCGCACCGGCGAAGACTCCTCGATCGCGCGTGCGCTGGTCGATGCGGCAGAACAGGGAAAGCAGGTCACGGCGGTGGTCGAGCTCAAGGCGCGCTTCGATGAGGAGCGAAACCTGCGCTGGGCGCGGCGCATGGAGGAAGCCGGAGTCCAGATCGTCTATGGACTTGTCGGACTCAAGACGCACTGCAAGCTCAGTCTGGTCGTGCGCCGTGAGGACGACGGTCTGCGACGCTACGGGCACATCGGAACCGGGAACTACAACCCGGCGACCGCGAGGCTGTATACCGACCTGGGTGTGTTCACAGCGGATCCCGGCGTCACATCCGAGGTTGCGCGTGTCTTCAACATGATTACCAGTCTCACGACGCGAGCCGTGTTCGAGCACCTGTTGGTCGCTCCGATCGGGTTGCGACGTGGCATCATCGATCGCATCGAGCGCGAGAGGCAGCACGCGGTGGAGGGGCAGCCAGCTCGCATCGTTGCCAAGCTGAACGCGGTCCAGGATCAGGAGGTGATCGAGGCTCTCTATCGGGCCTCGCAAGCTGGGGTCGAGATCGACCTGATCATTCGCGGCATCTGCTGCTTGCGCCCGGGTGTACCCGGCTTGTCTGAGCACATTCGTGTGCGCTCGATCGTAGATCGGTTCCTGGAGCACAGTCGCATCGTGCGCTTCGAGAACGCTGGCGCCGCCGAGTTCTGGCTCGGGAGCGCGGATTGGATGCCCCGAAATCTGGATGGTCGCGTCGAGGTCATGTACCGAGTGCGCGATCCGGCACTTGCGTTTCGTATCGAGGAGATCCTGCGGGTGTACCTCGCTGACGATATGCGCGCGCGTATCATGCAACCAGATGGGAGCTACACGCGCCCGGCTGCGGCGAGCGGAACTCGCGCGCAGTTTTCATTGATCGAGCAGCGCTTGCTGCAGGGTGAGGCCGAGTCTGTCGTAAGCTGAAGCGTCGTCCCGGGAGCACTCGGTGCCTGCTCCGGGCGAGCGTGCGAGGCGTGGCTCAGTTCTCTTCTAGCGGCTCTGCGCATGCCAGCGAGGCCTCGGGGGAGACCGCCCCTACTTCCACGCCTGCTCGTGTGGCACTACCTGGCTGCGCTTCGAGCCGGATCAGGCTCGCGCGCAGCTGCGGCTCTAGCAAGGAGAGGATCTGGGTCGGCAGCGCGCTCGTGAACTCATACTCTGCAGCCGCGTCTCCCTCTACGTAGGCAGTAAGGACACCATAGTGTGAGTCTCCCAAGAAGAAGACGAGTGTGCCGGAGCGGCTCACGACCCGCGCAGAGACCAATCGACCGGCACTATCGAAGGTTTCGAAGCGGTTGTCCCCCGTGCCCGTCTTCGCCCCGACGCGGAGCCCACTGCCATCCGGGGCCTGGAATACACCGCGGAGGCGGCGTGCCGTGCCGCGCTCGACCACCCCAGTGAGCGCAGCCAAGGCAACGTCTGCAACCTCCACGGGGAGCACCCTCTCCCCCTGCGTCACCCGCGGCCGGAATCGGGTCTCGTACGGTGTGCCCTCTGCGAAGGCGACCTCGCGTAGCAGGTGCGTCGGAAAGCGGACCCCTCCCTGCAGCAGGATTCCGATCAGCTCAGCCAGTGAGGACGGACGATCTGCCGAGCTTCCGAGCGCCGTTGCGTACGATGGAACCAGCGCGCCGAAGGGGTACCCCAGGCGCTCCCAGCGCTGGTGGATCTCGACGAAGGCTTCGAGCTCCAGCAAGGTGAGGATCCGCTCGTCTTGCGCTCGCTTGTTGGGCGTTCGAAACAGCCAGCGGTAGATTTCCTGCCGTTCGACCGCGCTCGCGGAGATTGCGTCCCGGAGCGACGCATCGGGATGTTCCGAGAGGAACCGTACGAGCCAGAGCTCGAGTGGGTGGATGCCCGCTATATAGCCACGATCCGACAGGCTCAGGTCGGCGGCGACGATGGACTCGTACAGTTGCTTTACGCGCGCGACCTCAGGCGCGAAGGCCGGGCGCTCCTCGCGAAGGTTCGCTTCGAGAAAGCTTCGGAAGTCTGCTAGGGAGCGTGTCCCGCCGAGCGAAGCGAAGATCGCGGCGAGCTCTCGTTCGCGTGGCCGGGTGCGCCGGATCAGGTCTCTCACGCGCATCGCGTGCGTCCTGCCCGAGTGCCGCCGATAGAAGCGCCGCAGAAACTGCGTACCCTCGCGATCCGCAAAGCGACTCAGGTACTCTGCACGCCTCGGGTCATCGCGATCGCGCAAGAGCGCGACGCTCGAGCCATCCATGTTGAGTTGCGTGTACTGGACGATGTCACGCATCGCCCGCACGAACGGAAGGTTGATCGACTTCTCGAGTGCCTCTCTCAGAGTGACCGTGCGAACGTCGTCGCGCCGGTCGAAATTCGAGAAGCGAATGACACCGCCATGCGTGAAGAAGGACTCATCGGGGCTGGCCGAGTAGGTTCGCTCCAGAGCGGCTTCCAACATTTCCCTCAGGCCGCGCTGATCGTGTGTGCGGGCTCGTAGGTAGCCCTGTGCCCAGGTGCTCAACTCATCCCGGAGATCGATCGAAGGCCGCCGCAGCTCGATCTCAGGGAGTGCCGTGAGTCGCGCGTGCAGCTCTGCGATGATCTCGAGATAGGTTATGAAGGTGCGCAGCTTGGCTGTGGAGCCGAGATCGAGCTTCGACCCGGAGTTGAGGTCGAACGGTTGGTCTAGGTTGTCGGTTTGTGCACGGATCACGTTGGCGGACTTGGAGCGCTCGTACAACGTGAAACTATAGGTGATTCCACCAGGGTCGGCTGTACCGACCAGCCCCGGTTCGAGCAGTCCTGCCGCCTCGGCGCCGGCCGGCTGCGAGATGCGTCGCAGCACCTCGCTCACGCCAGACTGCAAGTCTTGGTCGAGTGTGCTCGCGGCGACGAGGTCGAGCCGATCGAGCGAGTAGAGCGACATTCCTCCGAGGGTGTTCGAGAGCGCGGTTCGGATTGCCGTCGAGGCTTTGCGATCGATATAGGATCCCGAACTGACCGACGTCTTCGGGAGATCGTACCGACCGGGTTCGACCACGACCTCTTGGGCGGCGTCCCGAAGCTCGTCGGGGAGGATTCGGGCGGTGGACAGCAGGTCCAGATATCGGTTGGTCAGTGCATCGAGAGACGTGGGGTTCTCCACCAGGTAGGTCGAGGGACGTCGCTCGGCGACGATCAGAGAGAGCGCTTGCTTGTAGGCGAGCGCGCGTTGCTCGATGGGGGCGCCCGGACTGCGCACCAGCTCGTTGATCTCGTCGAGCTCTCGGCCGTACCAGACCCAGAGACCGTCTCCGATTCCATTGACCTCGCCATGTCCCACGCGCGCGGCCAGGGGTACCGTGTTCAGGTAGGCGAGGACCAGCCTCTGGCGAGCTGCGCGTGTATCGGGGCCTTGGCGATATGCACGCAGTGATGCCGACAGCATCTGTTTGAGCTTCTCGAGCGGAGAGCTCGTGATCCCATCTGGCGAGTGACGATATTTCTCGATCTGTGTAGCGAGGGTGCTGGCTCCTGGGCCGGCGCGATCAGGGTCGATCCACGATCGGACCTGCTCGGCGACTGCGCCCGCGAATCTCTCCCACTCTACGGCGGGGTTCTGGCCGGGAGCACGCGGGCGGAGCAGCTCACGGTTCTCGATGAATACGAGGCTCGCCCGAATCAGCTCGGGGATTTCCTGGAACTCGGAGTACACGCGCTCTGGATATCGACGTGCGAAGATCTCGGAGCCATTGCAGTCACAGATCGCGAGACCCGTGGAGTTCCTCTCGCCGAACGGCGGGGAGAGCCCGAGCTCGATTGCCTGCAGCATTCGCGGCGACATGCGCGCCTGCTGACTGACTTCGAAGCCACTCGCCTCCAGACCGCGTGTGAACTCGCCGAGGCTCGTATATCCCAGTCGCCGATCGAATGGGCCGTGCTCCGGGAACCTGATCCGCGGGCTCGTCCCATCGGACACCGAGTAATGTAGAGCGCTTGCCCAACGGACGAACAGATGAGTCTGCAGCGGCGAGAACTGAGCTTCGTAGTAGCCCAGCGCGCCGATCGCCGCTCCGAGGAGTGCGAGCGGCATCATACTGCGTGATCGCACAGGTCGCGCTCGCGTACGGGTCCGGTTGCCCGCACTGGGGGTACCTGCGCTGAGAGGAAGCTCGGATCGCGCATATGCGTGTGGTCGGCCAGTGCTGGAACGCCGCTTCCGCTTGCGTCGCCGCACTGTCGTCTCGGCTTCGAACGCCTCCGTATCTGCGAGCGCCCCGTAGCGCGGCTGGCCGAAGATCTGGTCCCAGTCGTTCACGGCGTCTAGGCCCTGGAGTGTGCTTCGTTGTGCCTCGTGTGCCTGCGCCGGAGGCGGAGGCGATTGCGGATGGTGCAGTGTGGCAGCAGGGGGCACGCCCGCATTCCCTGGACAAGGATGACGGCTACCGGCAGCGACGGCGTCGTTCGTGGCGGTGTCGCCCTGAGCGGAAAGGCGCTCGTCGGCAGGCGCAGCGCGCTGGCTGGAATCGGAGAAGTCTACCAAGCTCGGTCGTCCACGGATCCAACAGCCGGCGCGCGGCTCGTTTCGGCCTCGCCCGGCGGCTCCCTCTCGCTGCCCGGCTACCCGGCTGCCCGGCTGGCTGCTCGGCTGCTCGCCGACGCCCCCTAATCTTCGCAAATCCGTGACTCCATCCCCATAGGCACTTCCGACCATCGTGTGGTCCCCCGCAGTAGCCGTTCGATGATTTCGCTCGAGCTCACTCCTGTCGAGCATGCTGCCGAATTCGCAAGGGAGGCGACCGATGAACTCGGCCCGAAGATCTCATGGTGACGAAGGCCTGAAATTTCGAAGCATCTTCATCTCGGATCTCCATCTGGGGTTTGATGGCTGTGATACGGAGGCGCTGCTGTCCTTTCTGGCATCGATCGAGACGGAACGCCTATACCTAGTGGGAGATGTCTTCGAGCTCAGTTGTGCGAGCTGGGCCGTCTGGCCGGACTCTCACCATGCCGTGATCCGTCGCATCCTGGAGCTCTCCACGCACGGAACTCGCGTGATCTACGTGCCGGGAAACCATGACGAAAGCGTTCGTCAGCTCGCGGGGGGGAGCTTCGGCAACGTAGAAATTCATCGCGAGATCCTGCACGAGACCGCCGATGGCCGCCGTCTTCTCGTCCTGCACGGGGACGAGTTCGATGATTTGGTGCGTGCGAGTCCCTGGCTGGAGGTTCTCGGGGGTCGCGCCTATGCGGTGCTCTTGGGCTTGAATCGTCGCCTGAATCAGCTCGGTGGTCGCCTGGGTCTGCGCGAGTATGCTCTGGCTTCATCCTTGAAGCAGCTCACCAAGTCCACCATGCAGCGTGTATCGAGGTTCGAAGAGACTCTCGCGCGCGAGGTGCTTGCGCGAGGCCTCGACGGGCTGATCTGCGGTCACATTCATCGCCCCGAAATCGCCGAGATCAACGGCATTCTCTACTGCAACGACGGCGATTGGGTCGAGAGCTGTAGCGCCCTCACGGAGGACTTCGACGGAAACCTGTCCCTCTTGTTCTGGCGGGAGCGCTGCAGTCAAGCAGACGATATCGTCGAGTCTGCTGAGATTCGGAGTGAGAGCCTGCGAGATCCGGTCGATCGGGCTGCATGAGGGTAGTGCTCGTTTCTGATGCGTGGCTCCCGCAGACGAACGGTGTCGTGCGCACGCTCCGAACCACGATCGAGACCAGCGCACGAGTCGGAGTAGAGGTGTGTGTTGCACACCCAGGTAAGTTTCGGACCCTACCATGTCCTACCTATCCTGATATCCGCCTCGCCTGGCGACCGCGCAGAAAGCTCGAAACGATCATCTGGAATCGAGCGCCGGATGCCGTGCACATCGCAACGGAAGGACCCTTGGGACATGCTGCACGCCGGCTTTGCATCGATCGCGGGCAACGATTCACCACGTCGTACCATACGCAGTTCCCTGAGTATCTGCGGGCCCGGTTCCCGATCAGCCTGCGGCTGACCTACGCCTACCTGAGACGTTTTCACGCTGCTGCGGCACGGACCTTCGTCGCCACGCCGAGCCTCCAGCGAAACCTCGAAGGTCGCGGCTTCGCGCGGCTCGTGCGTTGGGGAAGGGGAGTGGATGTGGCTCTCTTCCGGCCGTACGGACACGATGTATGGGCACTACCGCGGCCCATCGCGGTCTATTTCGGGCGAGTCTCGGTGGAGAAGAACTTGGATGCATTTCTCGATCTGGATCTTGCCGGATCCAAGGTCGTGATCGGAGATGGCCCCGACCGACAGCGTCTGGAGTCGAAGTATCCGAACGTCAGGTTTACCGGGTTCAAGCAAGGGGAAGACCTTGCGCGCCATGTCGCGGCTTGTGACGTGTGCGTATTTCCGAGCCGAACCGATACGTTTGGGCTGGTTCTAATCGAGGCCATGGCGTGTGGCCTTCCGGTCGCGGCGTTCCCCGTGACAGGACCCGTGGACGTGGTGCGCCCCGGGGTTACGGGCGTCGTCGACGAGGACCTAAGAAAGGCCGTCCTGAGCGCTCTGTCACTCGATCCAGACATGTGTCGTCGCGAGGCCTTGAAGCATACGTGGGAGGCTGCGACCTACCAATTCCTCCGAAACCTCGAGTGGGAAGACCCCGAACGGGCTCGAGTCCAGCTTGCGCCGCTGAGCGTTGTGAGTGAGACCGAGTGCCGCAGATCCGATTCAAGCTTCACGTCGTAGGATGTTGCGATTCAGCGGTGTGTCTGGAAGATCGAAGGAGATCGTTTTCGAGGCTGAAGCTCTACGCACGCCCTGTGGACGAAGCGGCGGGAAGATCGAATCGAATCGTCGTGCCGTAGTCAGGCTTGGAATCGATGTCTAGGGTCCCGTTGGTTCGAGTCACGATCTGATGACAAACCGCGAGCCCGAATCCCAGGTGATCCGACTCCTCTCGCGGAAAGATTTGGTCGAAGCGACGAAGCTTCCCCGGTTCGAACCCACGTCCGTTGTCGCTGATCGTGACGCGAACACGGCCGCCCTGAGTCTCTGCCGTGACCGAGATCGACAGGGGCTCGACGTGCGCCGAGGCGATCGAGTTCACCGAGATTTCGCGGAACAGAGCGACCACGTGGTTCGGCGGGGCGAGGACGCTGGGAAGAGGTCCAATCGCGAAAGTGACGTTGGTTTCATTGATGCTCTTTCGCAGCAACGCGACCGCGGTGTCGAGGCAGCTCCTCAGGTCGACCGGCACTGCGGGCTGAGCACGCGTGACGACGTGAGCCAAACGGACCCATCCCTGCATGGAGAACTCGATCTGTCGTGCTCCTCGTGAAATGAAATCGAGGTACTCACGTACGTGTGCGTCCGCCCCGGTAAGATCCTCGGGCTTGATGAGGCGGCTGAAGCTACAGATTGCCCGGACAGGCTCCTGTAGGGCGTGTGAAATCTGACCCATCAGTGCCTCGAAGGCGGCTCGATCCTGCCGCAGGGTGGAGCTCTCGCAAAGCTCACCAAAGGTCGATGTCTCGGCTGCCTCGGAGTCGCTCGAGCCGTGCGTCTCGGACGGGCTCGGCTGATTCATTCCTTGCTTTCCTTTCCTCTTCGAAGTCGTGCCACCGCAGACACGCACGCGCTCGGTATCGGCGGACGTGCTGGTATCGGGCTGGTGTGGGGCGATGCAGGCGCTGCACGCTTGGGGAGGCTCAGAAGTAGAGAAGGAGCGATCTGGAGCATTTGCGTCGGTTGACTACGATATTCGCTATAGTGTGACCACGAAGCTTATCGTAGCTCGCCGGGACTCTCGAGGCTCTGAAGATCCTGCGCCTTTGTCGTACGTTCTGAACAAATTCGTGTGTATGATGGGAAGGCTTCGGGTTGTGTTGCTTGCACTGGGGTGAATGACCGTGATCTGCGATCAGTGGTCGCTGATCGGAGGTGCGTGTCGATCTCGCGGCTGTTCTGTAGCGGATTTCCCATGAATTCCCTCACTGTTTCTTCGTGAGCGCGGACGTGAAGACGTCCGGGTCGGTTGGAGTCAAGCCATTTGGTGGGCGGAGGAACGGCAATGAATGTGCCCAGCGGATCCAGCGAAGCCGCGCGACACGTGCAGCACCGCGTACTCATGGTGGAGGACAACCCTGGTGACGCACGGTTGATCGAGCATCTCCTCGGTCCGCAGAGTGCATTCTCGCTCGACCACGTCACGACCCTGGCTAGCACCCGAATGCGTCTCGTTCAAGAGCGGTACGACGCGGTCTTGTTGGACTTGAGTCTTCCGGATGGGGAGCAGGCAGATACACTCCGCGAGATCGCTCGCTTTGCCGCGCACATCCCGATCGTGGCGTTGACGGGTGTCGAGGATGAGGAGCTGGCCAAGCTGTGCCTGGCGACTGGTATTCAGGACTATATCTTCAAGTCCGAGCTCAACGATGCGACTCTCGTAAGGTCGCTCAATCACGCGATCTCGCGGCATCGAGCAAGCGAGCTTCAACGCCGAATCGAGTCAGCCCAACGCCAGATCTCTCTGGGGCGAGTTGCGGGAGGTGTGGTCCACGAAGTGAACAACATGGCGACGGTCGTGCTGTCGAGTCTCGAGGACCTACGCGCTCGACTCGATGTACTTCGCAACGCATCGCATGTCGACCCACGGCCTGTGTTGTCGGAGCTGATCGAGCTACTCGAGCAAGACATCTCTGCGATGTCGCGAATGAATGCTCTGGCTGGCGACCTGCGGATCTTTGCACAGAGAGAAGCAAAGAACACAGGTGCACTCGACCTCAACGACGCCGTGCGGAGCACGCTGAGGCTCTTGGATCGACGCCTGAGGCTGCGCGCGGAGCTTTCGTTCGAGCTCTCCGACGTTCCCTCCGTGCATGCGGATGAATCCAAGCTCAGTCAGGTTCTGATCAACCTGCTTCTGAACGCAGCAGATGCAGTCGACGAGGGCTCGACGAGCGAGCGTCGGATTCGAGTCGCGACACGCTTCGATCCGCCATGGGTGATGCTCGAGGTCTCCGATACCGGCTGTGGGATTCCCAAGGCGGACATCGATCGAGTGTTCGAGCCCTTCTTCAGCTCGAAGCCGCTTGGGCGGGGGAGCGGGCTCGGACTATCGATCTGCGCTGAGCTGGTGGCAAGCTGGGATGGCCGCCTCGAAGTCGAGAGCGAAGAGGGTCAAGGCTCGTGCTTTCGCGTCAAGCTTCCGATCTCGCCGCGATCCACGAGACGTGGGGGCGGGATCTCGACAGCCGTTCTACCGCGAGCGTCCCGGCGCGTGCGACGTTCTGCGCGCGTTCTGTTGATCGACGACATGGACGCCCCTCGGCGCGCGATTCGACGCCTGATGGATCGCGAACACGTGGTGGAGGAAGCTGCGAGCGGCGCGGAAGGGCTCGAGCTGCTTGCTGCGGGTCCACCGTTCGATGTCGTGCTGTGCGATCTGATGATGCCCGAAATGGATGGGATGGGCTTCTATCGTCGGGCTCTGGAGATCGATTCGGGCTTGATCGACCGCTGTATCTTCCTGACGGGAGGTGCCTTTACCGAGGACTCTCAAGCGTCGCTCGGTGATGTAGATGTTCCGGTTCTCGGGAAGCCGCTCACGCGCGCCACCCTGCTGGGGGCGATCGACGAGATTCTCGCGCGCGGATCCGAGTCGAGTGTAGTGAGTCCGAAATGAGCGGCATTGCGCGCCGCTGTATCACAGCATTCGCGTGCAGCTCGTACTACTGGATCCATGGTCAGCTCGGTAGTTCGACGAGTTTCCAGTACGCGCCCAGCAATTGAGTCAGATCCAAGAAGTCAGGCCCTGCCGTCGATTTGGACACATATCCCGCGATGTGATGCTTGTAGGCCGCGACTCGATCCTCCTCGTCCAGGCTACTGGTCAGTACGAAGACTACGAGGCTCGACAGACTCGGGTCCGAGCGGACGGCTTCGAGGAACTCTCGCCCATTCATGTTGGGTAGGTCGATGTCGAGCAGGACCAGGAATGGGCGTTCGATCTGCTCCTCAGAGGTCCTTCGTAGCACTGAGAGTGCTTCCACGCCATCGCGGGCGACGGTGATTCGGTTCGAAATCCTAGCCTGTTGAAAGCTTCGTTGGATGGCCTTGATGTCGACCTCGTCGTCTTCGATCAACAGTATTTGGACTGGGAGCGGCTGCATCTCGTCCTTTCGACTCGGCTCGAGTCCGCTCGATTCATGTGGCGTGTGGCTTCCGGAGCCTCTCGTGCCTACTCTTCTGCGATCGTAGGTCTCTCCGGAATGTTCATCTCGATATCGTGGCGGCGCTTCTTTACGGACTCGAGCTCTGCTTCTCCGTCCTCCATGCGCCTGGCGATATGTTCTGGCAGCTCCATCACGTCGAGCGCAAAGTGACAGACCGCCCGGAGCTTCTGTTGTAAGTCTTCGAACTTGAGCGGCTTCCTGACGCAGAAGGTTGCTCCGAGCGCATAGCACTCTGCAATGTGGGCAGGATCCGCTGCGGTGCTCATCATGCACACTGGGACTCCGCGAAGTTCGTTGTGTGCGCGAATCGCTCTCAGAAGGTCGGCCCCATCCATACGGGGCATGCGATGGTCGAGCAGTAGAAGGTCCGGAAGGCGGCGCTTCGGATAGGGGCTGCGGCTCCGGCGCAGCAGGGCAGCCAGTGCCTCGTCACCGTCCTGGAGTCGTTCGATTACGTAGCGCCCTTGGAGTAACGGGTCTCCGGCAAGAGCGCGGTCGACGAGCAGAACGTAGCTATCATCGTCATCGATGAGCATCAGCTCTAGTTGATCGTTATGAGTTCCCAAGTTTGGTCTCCTCCTCGTGCTGAGAAGCATCGATCGCATTTGGCGCGGACTCCTCGCTCATCTCGAGCGAGTCTTCCGCCGGAGGGGAGACTACATGGATATCGGCACCGGTTGCGGAAAGTGAGTTTCTCAAGTGCGGAAGTAAATCCTCTAGCGCATCCTGTAAGGAATGGGGAGATAGATCGTTCTTGTCGATGAATCTTGCGAAGTGAACCTCGAACTCCTGAGACAGGCCGGCTCCGTGACCCGAGACGATGATGCATGGAATGCGGTCACCATTTGCCTGCTGGAGCTTCGGAATGATGCGAAGGCCGTGTCCGTCGGGCAGAGAGAGGTCGAGAATGACGATGTCGAAGCGTCGCTGCTCCAAGAGGAGGGCGGCGTTTGCTAGGTCGCAAACCCACTCGTGTTGTGTGCGAATGCCGCGCAGGCAGTGCAAGATGGACTTGGCGTCGAGGCTGTCGTCTTCGACGAGCAGAATCCTCGGTACCGGAGTTTCTTCGAGCTCGATGGGAATCTGGATCTGGAAGCGGGCGCCCCTGCCGGGCTCGGATTCGAGCGCGACCTTACCCTTCGCGCGTGCGACGAGACGGCGCACGGCGACCAAGCCGACGCCTGACCCGTCGGACTTGTCCGGAGCGAGCCGACGGAACAGCTCGAATACGCGCTCGTGGTGCTCGGGGGCAATTCCTGGACCGTTGTCCACGACCGCGATGAAGAGCTCGTCTCCCCGGAGCTGACAGCTTACGTCGATTCGCGGAGATGGATTGCTGCTGCCGTAGCGGATCGCGTTCTCGACGAGATTCCCGAGGCATTGCTCGAGTGCCGCTCGTGGCGCTCGAACGGAAACTGGATCGCAGGTAGCGTTGAGTAGGATGCTGCGCTGCGTGATCTGCTGGGTGTAGCGTTCCAGGAAGCGCGCGAGCCAGGGTTGGAGGTCGAACGTCTCGAGGGCGAGCTCTTGTCGGTTGATCCGAGAGATGTTCGCCAGATCCAGCAAGAGATTGCGCATCCGCTCGCACTCGAGGATCGACATGTCCATGAAGCGTCTTGCATCGTCCGAGACTCCAGACGCGCTGTGAAGCTCCTCGCGCATCAACTTCAGGCTTCCGTCGAGTGCCATTACGGGCCGCTTCAGGTCGTGCGCCACGATCGAAAAGAGCTCTTCGAGCTCTTCGCTCTGCTCTCCGAGTCGTTGGTTCGCTTGGCTGAGCTGCGCATTCATGATTTGCGCAGATTCCTCGGAATTCTTGAGCTTGGTGATCTCGACGAAGGTGATGATCGCGCCGTCGATCTCGCCTGTCCGAAGTGTGTACGGCGCCGTACGCATCAGCAGCCAGGCGCCTGTCTTGTCTCGAACTTCACGTTCGATCGGGAGGCGTTCTCTCGCTACCTCTTCGAGCCCGACTGCGAGGTCGGTAGCGAGCGCGTGAGCGAAGGCTTCGATGGGACGCCCAATGTCGTGCTCGACCAGGCTGAACACCCGCCGCATCGCCGGTGTGAACTTTCGGATCCGATGCTCGCTGTCCAGATACAGCGATCCAACTCCGATGTTTCGGATCAGGTTCTCCAGGTCGGA
Source organism: Pseudomonadota bacterium (assembly GCA_003247575.1). GTDB lineage: Bacteria > Myxococcota_A > UBA9160 > SZUA-336 > SZUA-336 > SZUA-336. The sequence continues at coordinate 27,725 of QJZC01000039.1, read as the reverse complement.
GGCCATCAGTGAGAGCTCTTGATTCTTCTGTTGGTATTCGACGTTGATCGTGTGGAGCTCCTCGTTTACCGATTGGAGTTCCTCGTTCGTGCTCTGTAGCTCCTGATTGGCGGACAGTAGCTCCTCGTTCGTGGTCTGCTGCTCTTCGTTGGCCGCTTGGAGCTGTTCGATGGTTGCCTGGAGGCTTTCCTGGGTGCGCTGAAGCTCGAGCTCTATGGCGCGGATTCGTGCCTTCTGGGCATCGGTCGGCTCGGACTGAACGGAAGCGGGAAAGGTACCGCGGTCGTCGAACTGGACGGTCAAGAGGATGCGATGCGGCAGCTGCCCGGTCGCGGGGAGTGCCTCGACGTCGATCGTCGTCGCTCTCTGGCTGCTCTCCGACTCGACGGAATAGCGCACGCGTTCTTCACCCTGACCGACTCTTCGTAGCGCAGTCGCCAGAGGCGTGCGGAGCCGATCGCTGACGAGCTTCAAGATGTCATTGGTGGGGCGGCCGCGGGGGACTCGGAGAATCCCCTCGGATTCACCGAGCAACTCGACGACCATGCCCTCCGCATCGAGTAGTGCGATCAGGCGCTCGTCGCGATCCGAGAGCACGTCCAGGACTCGCCGAAAGGACTGGAGCTCATGGCGCGAGGATTCCGTGCGCCTGCCCGGAGCCGAAAGCCCACTGTTGATGGCGATGCGGGTGGTGTTGCGATTGCGCATTCCTGCCAGTAGGCCGTCGGTCTTCTTGCGGAAGATTCGCGCCGGTGAGTTTACGCAGCTGAAGTCCTTCTCGTACGGAGAAACGGATTCTGCTGCCCCTAGGAGCAGGATACCCTTCATCTCGAGTGAGAAATGGAGAGCGGCAACCAAGCTCTCGTGCGCCTCCTTGGTCAGATAGATCAACAGGTTCCGACAGCTGACCAAGTCCATATGGGTGAAAGGTGGGGCGGTCATCACGTTGTGGCGCGAGAAGATCAGGCGCTCACGCAGTGCGGGGTCGATGCTGAACGCTTCACCGTGTGGCTGGACGAAACGTCGGCGGTACTCTGTGGGGAGATCGCGAATCGAGCTCTCCGTGTAGATTCCCCGGTGGGCTCTCTCGAGGGCGTTCTCGTCCACGTCGGTAGCAAAGATGCGGAAGTCGCGGCTTCCGCCCGTGACGGACACGAGCTCGTGCAGCACCATCGCGATCGAGTAGGCTTCCTCGCCGCTGGCGCATGCCGGTACCCAGACGCGTAGGTCCTCTCCGGCAGGCTTCGAGAGCAGCAGCTGGGGAAGTACGTCCGTTGCCAGGACGCGGAATGCTGACGAGTCGCGGAAGAATGCCGTCACGTTGATCAATAGATCGTCGCGCAGCGCGAGTACCTCGCTGCGTGTAGTGCTCAACAGGGACAGGTACTCGTCGAAGTCGTGAACTCCCAGCAGCATCATGCGACGCCACGTGCGGCGCGCAAGTACGTTCAGCTTGATGTACCCGAAGTCCAGTCCCGAGCCATTCCGAAGCTCCGCCAGCAACGACGAAGCGCGCGAGTCGCCGACTCCGGGCTCACCTGGAGCTTGGGCGGTCTGCGCGACCAGCTGGGCGACCTTGCTCGCCAACTCCTCGGGCGACGCGGCCAGATCCCAGAGGCCCGTCGCGAGCGCGCTGGCCGGCATGCCGTCGAACTGCGCGGATTCGCGCGACTGGATCAGGACGACGCCTCCTTGGTCGCGAATGTGGCGTATTCCGCGTGAGCCGTCGCTGCCAGTTCCGGACAAGATGATTGCGACGGCTCTCGACCGGACCTCGAGCGCGAGTGACTCGAAGAAGATGTCCACTGGATAGAGCGCTCCGTGTCCCGGGGAGCGATCCTGCAGGGCCAAGGTCAGGCGACCGGCGCGGACGAGAACATTGTGGTCGGGTGGGATCACGTAGATGTGATCGCGTTTGATCTTCATCCCGCTCTCGACCGTGTGGACAGGCATCTGGGTGTGATGTCCGATGAGCTCGGCCATCATGCTCTTGGCGTTCGGAGACAGGTGCACGATCACGACGTAGGCCGCGCCGAGATTCGGCGGCATGGCTCGGAAGACACGCTCGAGTGCGGCGAGGCCACCGGCGGACGCTCCGATGCCGACCACCAAGGTCGGCTCATCGGCTGCGAGTGTGCCGGTAGCTCCTTCACTACTGGCTGCAAGAATATCGGGGTGACTCGCTTCCTCGGTTGCGGACTGGGGCGAATGTTGCTCGCCCGTTGGGTGTCGGCGGATGTCGTTTCTCTCGCTCACGGGTGACTGGCCACTCTTGCTGTCAGAGTTTGCATCAATGCGGTGTTTGGTCTTGCCTGCGTCCGTCATGGGCCGTCTCGCTATCTCTTTTTCGCTTGACAGAAAGCCAGCGAAATCGACAGGAAACGTTCCCAACGCACGATGTTGATTATCTTAAATGGAATCCCTGATGGCTACCATCGAAGCAGCCAGCCGAAGAATTGGCCCTGCTGAGGCCGACTCCAGAGAGACGAAGCGAGCGTGGTCACTCACTTGGCGGCGTACTCTCTGCTGCATTGCCTCAACGCAGCCATTTGCCTGCAGTCACGGCTCCTGCTTCGGTGCTCCCGCCCTCGCGCTCGCATGTCAATGAAAAGGTGCGGGAATGTAACCCTGAGAGGACGAGACTCGTCGATCTTCAGGCTTGGTGATTCGAGCTTCGGGAGTCATTCATAGGTGGCCCTTTCATCGGTTCCCTGGTCGGACGACGAGCCTCGCGGAAGGAGCTTCAGTACTCCGCCGAGAGAGCGTCCGATCTTGACGCGGGAGCAGCGTAGTTCCCTGTGCTGCGACGAGCGACGGATCGCGGCACGGGTGATGGATTTTCTGAACTCCGAAGCCGCGAGTGCGGCTATGTTGGCACGGCGAGGATCGGATCTCTCGACCTGTCGCTTCGCGGGGGAACAGCCCCGCTTTACCCACACTGCGCTTGCCGTGAGAGAGCATGGAGAGTGGTGGGTCCACCATCTGCTGAACACGCACGGGGGTCCGCTGGGGCACCTCTACCGGCAGCCACTGATCGACTTCTTTCGTGATGATCCCATGGAGTATGCGGTCTCGGTCCTCGTCCCCTCGACGGCTCTCCAGCGGAAGATCGTGCGCGTGCTGGGATCTCCGCTGCGCGAAGGGCTGTACAATCCCTCGTATAGCCGGGTCGCGTATCCGTACTCCACGCGCTATCAGAACTCGAACCAATGGATCGCAGAGATCGTGGTCGCGGCGCAGGCGGAAGTGAGCTCGCGGGTCGATGCCCAGTGCGAGCTCCGCTCTCGTGGACTGCGACCGGACGTGCTGCTCGATATCGGGCCTGTGCGCCAGCTGGCCTCCTACTGGCTGACCCGGAACACCCGTCTGGACGATCATCCGGCGCGAAATCGGCTCGGGGGACGCTTCGAGTTTCTGCTGGAGCCGAGCCTGCGGCACTATCTCTGTGACAGCGATGCGGTGCGAGCGATGGGAGAGCTGTCGCTCGGGTCTACACCGTCTCAAGACTCCACGTGCGCGCCGAGTGCGTAGTAGAGCGAGGAGAGTGCGGGTAGAATAGCCCAGTCTTCGCAGGGAAAACGCATGATGAGGAAGAAGCCCCAAATGGTTAGCACCGCACCCACGTATTGTGGATGTTTGACGAGTGAGAAGGGAAATCCCTTCACCCAGGTCACCCGGTAGCCGAAGCGCGCTCCATAGAAGACGCCCGTCCTTCCCAGGCGCCGAAAGACCGAGAAGTTGAGCGCCTGCCCCAGCAGAATGGCGCCTGCACCTGCGCCGAGCGCCTCTGCGGGCGCGGGCGGGGGCCATAGCTGACCTCCGCCGAAGTGAAAGCACCAGAACACGAACACACTCAGCTGCACGACTTTGAAGAAGTAGAAGAGCCCTTCGAGAACCTCCGTCGGCTGGAGTCCATCCGGCACCACCGAGGTCGCACAGAATTGCAGAAATGAGCTCGTGCGGTGCCACGCCCATGCGTAACAGATTCGCTCGAGGCTGAGCAGCATCGCAGACGTGAGAATCAACGCGCCCAGATCCATGGTCATCGAAGCTTCTGGTGAGCGCGGGCGGATCAGGCGCGCCGGAGCAGCGCCGGTGTGTAGGCAACCAGGTCGCTGAAAGGATCCGTCACGAGCTTCACGAACCAGATCGACGAGTTCCAGGCTCCGTGCTGCCAGACCAGGTAGAACACGCGGCCGAAGACGACGAAGAGCGTGAACAGGAACCAGTGCCAGGCGATCGCGGGCAAGGTATCTACGAAGGTGCTCCACGTGAAGGAGCTTGCGACCGTGAGATGGGCGACCGGTGTCAGCAGGTAGCCCGCGACGATGAGGCTCTTGTTTCGGGTCGTGAATCCGAGGAGAAGTGACTCCTTGTCGTGACAAGGGGGCTCGAAGACGACGTGACCGAGCTGCCGAAGCAGCAGCGCCGACAATCCCATCCACATCGCCGTGGTGAGGTTCACCCAAGCAGCTGCGTAGCAGTAGATGAACACGCTGGAGCTGATCAAGTGGAGGACCTGGTTGAGGTAGTTGTTGTGGGATGCGTGGTGGTCGTCCCGCTTCCGCCGGAGAACCTCGCTCGTGAAACTCTTCGCGAAGGTGGGAACTCGAATCAGGCTTTGAATCATTTCACGGGCTAGCTGCTTCTTCATGTTTCTCTCACTCCTGGGGTCATCCGTTGGGTCGAGCCACCAGGCGTCATTCTGCATACGCCGGGCAGCGATCGAGATCTTGAGGCCGAGCTCTCTGTAATCTTCCGGGGTGAAATCGAGGCTGGTCAGGCAACGTCCGGTACCAACCCAGCTCAAGTTCAGGCCCTCGCTCCGCAGGTAGTACTGCATGAGCCAGTTGTAGCGACCGGGCGCGAGGAACGTGAGCGTCCAGATCGTTCCCAGCTGAGAGATCCGAACGGGGAGACCTTCCTTCTCGAGCTCTGCGTTGGTGGTGTGTGCCCACTCGTGGCACTGCCGGTTTGCTCTGGAATAGCTGGAAGCAGTGTCGGGGCAAGTGGCCCACTCCAGAAACTCGCGCATCGCGCCCATGACTACGGGATGAGCTGAGAACGTCCCAATCACATAGGCTACCCGCATCGGATGTTCGGGATCGAAGCGTCGCATCAGATCGCTTCGACCGCAGACGGCACCGATCGGCATTCCGCCTGCCACGCTCTTGCCATAGACGACCATGTCTGCCTGGATGTCGAAGTATTCCTGGGCGCCTCCCGGCGCGAGTCGGAATCCGGTGTAGACCTCGTCGAAGATGAGCGGAACACAGTATCGGCTGCATACTTCTCGCACCTCGCGCAGCCAGGCTGCGTAGCGTTCGGAGTCGCTTTCTGTCTTGCGCGCTTCGCTCATGAGCAGAACCGCATCGCTTGGTGGTGGAGCATTGGGATGAAAGCACTGCACCGGGTTGACGAGCACGCCGGCAATCTCATTGGCTCGCCAGCGGATGACGTCCAGCGACGCTCGGTGCATGTCCTTCAGCAGGATGCAGTCGGGGAGAGCACGTTCGGAACCGAGTCCGGGCTGAACCCCGTCCCACCACCCGTGGTACGCACCCGAGAAGCTGACGATGTGTCGTCTCCCGGTGTTGTGACGCGCCATGCGCACCGCAGCCATCACGGCTTCGGTGCCGCTCATGTGGAAGGAGACTTCGTCGAGTCCCGAGATCTGCTTCAGCGTCGCTACGTTTTCGAGTACTAGGGGGTGCAGAGGCCCGAGCACCGGTCCCACGTCAGCTACGCGATCCAGGCCTGCCCGCATCCATTGCTTGTAGAGGTCGTAGCCGGCGACGTTGACTCCATAGGATCCGCTCACGTCGAGCATCCAGTTCTCGTCCAGGTCACGCAGGCGCGGGCCCTTCGATCCTGTCACGACCGAGCACAGACTGAACTGCTCACGCATTGCCTTCGCGAACGGAAACGGGACTCGATTCGCGTCCGTGAAGCGCAGGTCCGAGAAGCCATCGCGCGCTCGCTCGCCCCACGCATTGGAGCGCGCGTAGCGCTCGGACAGTTCGCCGGAGAGCCGCATCAAGGCCGCTCTCCTGCGCTCCGCGAAGCGCGCGTCGGCGCCATCGGCGCGCAGCATTTGATCTAGCGAGTAGTCTACTGGGCCGACCCAGTGGGCCAGGTGGCGGGAAGCAGTTGGCAGGAAAGCGCGCGCCCGGAGGGTGATCGCCCTCCGCGACAACCAGCGTGCAGCCCAGATGGAACTCGCTACGAGGGCGCCGAGCCATAGGATCGACCCTGCGTCTCCGGCGAGCGCGGATACCCCGAGAGATCTCAGTGCTTTCTGAGTGGACGCTAGACTCGACAGAAGGAAGGACTGCATGAATTCACTCCCGATCGCTTCGTCCCCCCGGAGCCTACGTCGCCGCGATCGCCCGCAACGCGGGCGCGCCGAGTCGGGACTGAGTTGAGGTTCACACCAGGCTTAGACGCAGGAGGGCAAGTCCGGCGCCGAGCCAGAGGATGCCGTGGGTGAGCCAATCGATGAGGGGCGGTGAGACCGGGGAGCCGAAGACGGTGTATGCCAGGCTCGCGATGAAAGTACCGTCTACATCAGCGCGAGCAGCAGATTCGGTGCGAGGAGCGGATTCGCTGCGACTGGGGACGGGAGTCGCCGCAGACGCCCCGCGCAGCCGTCGCTCGAGCTGCGTCAGGACGCAAGTGTCGTCGTTGAGCCACCAGTGTATGCGCATGAAAACGGCGCCAATCAACGTCGCCCAAAGTGCCCAGCGCCATGGAAGGGTCCAGCCAACGATGAAGAATCCCACCACGACCGTGTGCAGAGCCCAGACTGCATCGGCGCAGTGCAAGCGCCAGCGCGCGCGCAGAGGAGCCGGGTGCTCGAGGTCTGAGTAGTTCACGCACCTGAGCTTGGCTCCGCTCAGCGACTCCGTTGCGACGAAAGCATGAGCATCTCGTCACAAATTGGATCTGGGCCAGCTGCCGTGGGGTAGGCCCACCTCTAGACAGAGGGGGCCGGTGCGCCTTCGAAGAAGTCCACCAGCCCGGTTTCCAGGGAGTACTCGGCGCCGACGATCAGTAGGCCGTGATGCTCGATCAGATCCTCGAGGATCTCCGAGCTGTTGCGGAGTTGGTTGGACGCGACTCGTACGTTGGCTCGCACCGCTCGCTGAATCAGTGCGTCATCGAAGTGCACGACGGTGCCGCTCGTGATGTCGAGCCCCTCGAGCAGCGGCTCCACCGCAGGACGCACGCGGTTCACGATGGACTCGAGGTGGCGGGATTGACTCCCCCGCGGGCGTGTGAGCTCCTCCAAGGTGGCGCTCACGGCACCGCAGTTGGAGTGGCCGAGTACGACGACGAGCCGGGTCCCGAAGCGAGAGGCTGCGAACTCGACGCTGCCGATCTGCGAAGGAGCCACGATGTTGCCGGCTACGCGAATCACGAATAGGTCGCCCAGTCCCTGGTCGAACACGATCTCGGCAGGTGCGCGGGAATCAGAACATCCCAGGATGATTGCGAACGGATTCTGCCCGGCGACCAAGTCGCCTCGCCTCGCCTGGCTGAGTAGGCTATCCAGGCTGCGCACGTTCGCAGCGAAGCGGGCATTGCCCTCTCGCAGGCGTGCCAGGGCTTCAAGTGCATCCAACGTCGTGCTCCTCGGGGGTGGGGCCGAGCATAGTCCACCTCCGCAGCGGCTGCCTGTCCGGTCGCGGCTGCCTGCGCGCGATTTCCTGACCCAGCTCGTGTATCCGGGCACACCCGGTTCCAATACGCAACTCCCGCGCAAGAGCGTGCTCGCTTGACCGCCTACGGGCGCCTGGGTAGTTTTCTCGGCGTCTGCGCTCCGGCGCAGGCTTGGAGGCTAGCGCCGTGAGCACTGTCCCCACATCGATTCCACTGGGCAAGTCATGCTCCGAGCCGGCTACCAGAGACCGCGCGCTGTTGGCCCGGAAGGTAGGTGCCGAGATGATCGGCACCTTCGGGCTCGTATTCGCTGGTTGCGGCGCCATCATGGTGGACCGCGTGAGCCAGGGCGCGATTACGCATCTCGGCGTCGGGCTGACGTTTGGCCTCGTCGTCATGGTGATGATCTATGCGACCGGGCACATATCGGGCGCGCACTTCAATCCCGCCGTGACCTTGGCCTTCGCGAGCGTCGGACGCTTCGCTTGGGGGCAGGTTCCAGCCTACCTGTGTGGGCAGTGCGTCGCTGCCATCGCCGCCAGCGCGATACTGCTTCTCGCGATGGGAGGGCCGGTTGCTAGCCTCGGGGCCACCTTGCCCGCGGGCTCCGTGCTGCAGTCATTCGTGTTCGAGCTCGTTCTGAGCTTCTTCTTGATGTTCGTGATCATGGGGGTTGCCACGGATTCGCGCGCCGTCGGCCCGATGGCGGGCTCGGCCATTGGCGGGACCGTGGCGCTCGAGGCGATCTTCGGAGGCCCAATTTCGGGGGCTTCGATGAATCCTGCGCGCTCGCTGGGCCCAGCATTGGTCTCTGGCGAGCTCACGCATCTGTGGCTCTACTTCGCGGGGCCTCTGCTGGGAGCGGTGCTCGGGGCGTGGGCGTACCAGGCGGTGCGCTGTGGCGGCGACGAGCAGAACGCTGGGGGATGTTGTTGATGACGTCTACGCGGATGGAGCGGAACATCCTGCTGTTCCTGTGTGTGGCGAACTCGTCGCGCAGCCAGATGGCCGAGGGAATCGCACGCAGCCTCGCGCCTGAGGGAGTCGAGGTCGAGAGTGCGGGATCCGAGCCGACTCGGCTCAACCCGTTCGCGCAACGCGCGATGGCCGAGATCGGCATCGATCTATCGGGGCATCGCTCGAAGTCGGTCGACGAGATCGACAAGGATCGGGTCGCGACCGTGATCACCTTGTGCGCCGAAGAGGTTTGCCCGGCCTTCCTCGGAAGTGCTGAGCGCATGCACTGGCCCTTCGACGATCCAGCGGCAGCAACGGGCGACGATTTCGAGAAGCTTGCTGCTTTCCGGAGCGTTCGGGATCAGATCGCAGCCCGGTTGAAGGGGTACTTCGATTCTTTGAGCTGCTGACCGCAGTGAGCGCGAGCCGGATCGTTCCGACTCGAGCTGACTCGGGACACTAGAAGTTTTCGCCCTCGGGGCGCGCCGATACGTCGATGGGTAGCTCCCGCTCCTTCTCGTCCAACGCTTGGAGTAGCAGATCGATGCGTTCGAGCTGCTCTCGAAAGGCCTTCGCGAGCTCGGGGTCCGCAGGAGCTCCGCGCTCCTGGATGGCGACCCTCATCGCCGTGAGCATGGTGCGCTCCATCTTCCGCTGCTCCGCCTCGTCTTCGGGGCGTCTGATCGTGGTGCGGAACTGGCTGATCGGTCCCTCGATCTCCAGGAGGCTCACGAGCGTATCATCGCGTGCGAAGTAGCGGGCTTCGCCATCCAGATCGATCGTCCCGTCGCGCAGCGAGAGGGTGCCGCGGAGTAGCGCGGACGCGTCCGCTTGTTCGAGCTGAAGCCGCGAGAACTGCATGACCGCATCGATGAGCTGGAACTTGCCCGACAGATTTCGGAACGAGTTGACTCCCTCCTCTCGCTCGTCCCCTTCGGAGCGCAAGAAGCTCCCGAGGTAGACGTTGACCAGCTCTCCTCCCGGAATGTCGAACTCACCGCTTCCGCGCAGCCCTTCCAGGGTCGGCTGACCGCTCAGGTACGCGCTCGCGTAGATGCGCCCCGAGATGCCCGCCTGGCCGTCGAACGATTCGGAGATGCCCTTGAGCTCCGCGCCCGTCGCGTCAACCTGGAGGTCCACCTCGTTTGCGGCGAAGTCGTAGGAGCCGCGCAGCGAGAAGTTCTGATCGACCCAGCGGATACCCAGGTCGCTCGATCCGATTCGGCTCCCGTCGATGAACACGGGCCCCCCGATCTCGACGGCGATTCGGTCGGATAGCGCCAGCTCGATCGCTTCCGCGCTACCCGCCCCGCGAAGCCCTTGGGAGGGGGTGAAGCGGAGGTCTTCGATGACCAGTTTCCCCTTCGCGGGCAGCAAATCGTCGCGTGCCCACTTCGACAGCGAGACGAAGTCGATGTCGCCCACTACCTCGAGCGAGGGCCCGGCGTCGTCGAGCCGTGCGTTTCCGCGTAGCTTGCTCGATCCCAGGCGGAGGTTCCAGTCGCGCCACTCGCGCAGGTCGAAGTTCGAGCCGCTGGCGGCTGCGAGGTCGGGTGCGGGGCCCTCGAGCTCGACAACGCCGCCGACGGGCTTCTCGAAGGATTCCGAGATCTGTACGTTGGCCTTCGAGAGATCGATCCGGTAGCGCTTGCCGAGCTCTGCGCCGAGATCGACATCTCCGTTGATGCGGACGTTGGCTAGGCGCAGGTCCAATGGGCGGAGGGCTATCTCGAGCGCGCCGCTCTCTACACGCCCCGCCTCACCCCCGAGCTGGACACGCGCGATCGCGCTGCCGTAGATTGCGCGTCGCGAGCCGAACTGCTCTCGAGCTTCAGCGAGGTCGATTTCCGACAGCGCCAGTGTTGCCTTCCACCGCACGGGGCCGTTCACGAGATTGGTGAGCTCGATGCGGCTGTTCGCGAGTCGACCGATCCCCGGAATCGAGGCCTCGAGGTCGAAGTCGGCGCTGAGATCGAGGTTGCCCCCGCCAGAGATCTCGATCTCCTCGACCTCGACGGTACCTATCCGGGCGCTTCCTTCGCGGATGCTGAGCGACGTGATGAGGAGGCCGGGAGCACGGTCGTCGTCCGGTGCCGCACCGCCTTGTGCCACATCGGGCAGCAGCTGAGGGAACTCGGGCAGGCCATCGGGTCCGGCCTCGAGCTCGATGCGCGGACGCAGCACGTCTACCGATCGAAACACCGTCCTTCCGAGGAAGAGTGCGACGAGCGAGACGTTGAATCGCACTTCATCGGCGCGGAGCAGAGGTGCAGCGCTGGCGCCGCTCGTGCCTGCTATCCGGACGTCTTGCACGCGCACGGCCGGGCTGGGGAACAATGAGAGATCGATCTCCCCCAGCTGCACGGGGCGACCGATGCGGGCGGCAAGTCGGCTCGCTGCGGCATTCGTGACCTGTCCGGCATCGACGAGAACCCAGGCGAGGCCGAACGCGACGACCACACCTGCGACCAGCAATCCTGCGAGATAAGCGAGCCATTTCACTGTTGCGGATCCTTCATGATGCGCCCAATTCTACGTCGTGCTTGAGGGAAGAGCGAGACCTGCAGTCGCACTACTCGGTGATTCGAGCTACGACTCGCTGGTTCACGATCGAGCATGTGACGGCGCGCAGGAGCAGCTCCCCGACTTGCGTGTGTTCTTCGAGTTCTGCCACGGTCCTGCCGCCCTTCTGCAGCTGTACGAACGCGATCGCCGCGCGTGGCGCGCCGCGAACGTAGGGCCGTGTGTAGCTCTCGATGCTGCCTGGCTCAGTGCCGTCGGGTGTTCGCACGGTGATCTCGGCAGGTAGCTGCGGCACGGGCTCCGCGCCCGCAGAGAAGGGATGCTTTGGCGTGTATGCCGCATAGACGCCGACCGATAGCTTGCCGAGGACCCCACCGTTCGCGAGCAGCAGTCCGGGGCGGTCCGGCTCGCGCCGCAACCGATCGCACAGTGCGGCCAGGCCGTGCAAGCTGTAGTCGTTTCCCGGACCGCCGAAGAACGTCAGCCCGCCGGTACAGGTGTAGCTGTCGAGGGATCTGTCGCGGATGCCGAGCGCATCGATGCCGAGGGTGACTGCGCAGGGGAAGCAGCTGTAGAGATCGATTGGCCCGAGCTGCTGCGGAATGACCTGCGCTGAGTCGAGAGCACTGCCGAGTGCCCGCTCGAGCGCATCGGAGTGCGCGACGCGGGCGCGCTCCGAGAGCGGAGGTGCGTCGCAATCGCCGCCTCCGTGCAGGTAGAGCCAACGATCGGGCGGGATCTCGAGCTCACGCGCGGTGCGAACCGTGGTGAGCAGGGCCGCTGCGCCCAGGTCTACCGAATCCTGAGCGACCATCCAACGGAGGTAGGGGTCCGAGACGCGGTAGTTGGAGTCTTCCGGTCGCACGAGCGCTTCCGGGGATACTGCGCGCGGATAGCGAGCATGCGTGCGGGTCTGTGCGACACGCGCGAACGCAGCGCCGATCTCGGCGATTCGCTCCGCATGCAGGGTCGTTGGACGGATCCCATCACTCGCTGAGTCTGCAGATCGAGGTCGTCCCCACGCGGGTGCACGCAGCACGCGCTGGGCGTTCTCGATCAGTCCATAGGCCAGAATCATCGAGCGCACCCCGTGCCGGATCTCGGCACGCGAAAGGATGGGGACGGGCGAGCTCCGGTTCTCGAAGGCGCGCGTGCTCGGCTGATCCCAACGGAGCTCGCGTCCGGATGCGAGCGCCCGCTTGCACGTCCTCATGGCCTCGGCGCCCGCGATCAGCACCAAGCGTGCGGTTCCACCATGGAGTTCTCGAGAGAACTCGTGCACGTATCGCTGCGGGCTGTGGCCGCCGACTTCGCCGTACACGAGACGCCTTGGCGAGATCCGGGCCGCGCGAGCGATCGCTTCGGGTACGTTGTTTGGGCCTCCGAACGGATGTGCCAGGCCGCTGTCTCGAAAGCTGCGAATGGCCACGACCGTATCGATCTGCGTCCGTACGCGCTCCGCCTGCCGCGTATCCCGGAGCGCGCACTCCACGGCCTTTTTCGCGAGGTCGATCGGAGACGGCCACTCGAGCCCTAAGCTGGCGTCGCTGGCTTCACCGACGCCCACCACGATCGGTAGGTCTTCCGGGTGCGCGCTCATGCGCACCGGCTAGTAGTGCCAGGGGAAGCGCTTGAAGTCGCGCGGACGCTTCTCCACGAACGAGTCCCGTCCCTCTCGCGCCTCCTCGGTCCCGTAAGCGAGGCGCGTCGCCTCGCCTGCAAAGAGCTGCTGCCCGACGAGGCCGTCGTCCGGCAGATTGAAACCGTACTTGAGCATGCGCATGGCCGTGGGGCTCTTCGAGTTGATTCGCTCGCCCCACTCGAGCGCGAGGTGCTCGAGCTCGGCGTGCGGTACCGCTCGGTTCGCGGCTCCCATTGCGACCGCCTCGTCTGCGCTGTAGTCGAAGCCGAGAAAGAAGATCTCACGCGCGCGCTTCTGCCCCACCTGACGTGCGAGGAGTGCGCTGCCGTAGCCGCTGTCGAAGCTCGCCACGTCCGGATCCGTCTGCTTGAAGATGCCGTGCTCGCGGCTGGCTAGGGTCAGGTCGCAAACGACGTGTAGGCTGTGACCGCCACCGGCCGCCCAGCCGGAGACCACTGCAATCACGATCTTGGGCATGAATCGGATCAGCCGCTGACACTCTAGGATGTGTAGGCGCCCCAGCCGCGCCGCGTCGGTCATCGACCGGGCGCCGCTTTGGGATGGCGCCGAATCGGGCTCGTATTGATAGCCATCGGCCCCGCGAATGCGCTGGTCCCCGCCAGAACAGAACGCCCATCCGCCATCCTTCGGGGATGGTCCATTGCCCGTGATCAGGACGCAGCCCACGTCGCTCCATTGGCGAGCGTGATCGAGGGCGGCATAGAGCTCGTCCACGGTATGTGGGCGGAATGCGTTCCTCACTTCCGGGCGATCGAACGCGATCCTCACTGTCCCCTGATCGACAGCGCGGTGGTAAGTGATGTCGCTGAAGTCGAAGCCATCGACCTCGCGCCAGCGCTTTGGATCGAAGATTGCCGATACCATCAGGTTGCTACCCCTTCTGTCTAGGTCTTTGCATCTGGGTCTCTGCGCGCAGCGCTCCGAGCAGTTCGGCGTAGCTGCTGCAGCCGGTCGCTGGCGCAGCGATCTCCGCCCAACGCGCATCCAGCAGCTGCAAGGTCGAGGGCGAGAGACGCGCGTGCGCGCGCGTTCCCCGACGTACTTCTCCCTTGTGAACCTTGGTGGAGCGCGCTTCCGCAGGAACTCCCGCGGCGAGATTGCGCGCGGCGGCGATCAGGTGATCGTCGAACTGCGGCTCGTGCGCCTTCATGAACGCGAACTCGCTCTGTCGCGCCGCCACGTCGAGAATGGATGGATCGCTCGAAGTGCCCATGAAGCTGGCGATTCGGCTCACGACGCGGCGCAGATCCTGCTTCATCTCCTCGAAGGTGGTCAGGAAGACGCACGGCTCCGCGCGCCGCTTCCACCAGCTCGAGAGGTGCGACCAGTAGTCACCTGCGTGATGGTCGCGGATCGTGATGAAGGCGACGAACTCGTCCAGCGGAATCTGGTCGCGCTCCAGGATCCAGCCATTCATGAAGTCGTAGAACGAGAGCATGGTGTCGATCGGATCGCGCAGGACGGCGATGTAGCGGCAGCCTGGCGGCACCTGCATAGCGTTCCAGTGCGACTTGAAGATCCGCGGCTCATAGGCCTGGTCGGCATCCAGATCCCAACCGAGGTCGTAGGCGAGTTCGATCCAGGGGGTGACCTCGGTGATCTCTTCGAAGCTCATGTCACCGCCACTGCGCAGCCCGTGCGTAATCTGCTGCATCCAGGTGGTACCGGCCTTGGGGTACGTGGCAATGATCACGTCGGAGCTGCGAGGCCGGAAGGCCTCAGCGTGCTCCAGTCCCGCCTCGCTCACGAAGCGAGACAGGCGGTCAGCGAATTCTGTGATGTTGGAGGCGCGACTCGGCATGGGATCGCGCGATCTTCGCATGCATGGGAGGGTGCGTGGGGCGCTCGTGAGAGGCTTCTGATAGAGTCGGCGAAAGTGGACTCATCGACCGACTCCGATAAGTCCGCGTCGATCCGGCGCACGCGGACGCGGCGCGCGCGGACTCTGAGCTCGCGGACTCTAGACCCAGAGCGGACTCGAGGCAGCACGCGGGTGTGCGCAGCCAGCTACGACCGCGTCGTGCGGGGCGCGCTGGCGCGCGTCTGGGAGAACGTCTTCGACTGGGAGCACCTCCCTTGGGTGCATCCCGAGAGCTTCTCGGGAGTCGAGCTGCTCGAGCGGGGCTCTTGGGGGTGGAAGGCCAGGGTACAGCTGGCCGGCGAGGGGTCCCGCGAGGCTACGATCGAGCTTCGAGCCGATCGGGCGCAGTCGCGATACGTCTCGGCCACGGTCGAAGGGCCCGGCAGTGGAACCGAGATCTGGACGGAGCTCGGGGCACGCGGCGACGCGCACACCGCCGTGCGAGTGGAGTTCTGGCTGCCGGAGCCCTCCGCCCGTGCAGGGGTGTCGCCGGAAGCCGCGATGCAGCGTCTTCGCTCGATCGGTGCGCGGTTGCGTGAGACGTACGTACGGCTCTGGGATCAGGATGAAGCCATGATTCAGGAGCGTTCCCGGGCACTCGAGCGGCGTAGGGAGGCGCCTCTCGGTGGGGCGGGGCGGGTGCGTGAGGCGGGGCAGATCTTGGCGGATCTCGGTCCAGAGTCGCTTCTCCGAGCCAGGCTCCCCCTGGAGTTCGAACTGGCCGGGGAGCGCTTCCGCCTGACCGAGCACGCTGCTGGGTGGAGGGCGTATTCGTTGCAATGCCCCCATCGGTTGGGGCCGCTTCGATGTTCCTCGGAGCGAGCCGAGGAGCTCGTCTGCCCGTGGCATGGGTATCGGTTCGACGGGCGCACCGGTGAGAGTCTAGATGGTCATCGGCTCGCGCTCCGGGCTGCGCGTCTCGAGCTGGATCCGGCGACGGGGCATCTCCTCGCTTACCCCGCCGCAAGTCCTGCTTCCCAGAGGCCGAGCTCACCAGACCTGAACGCATCTCGGCTAGACTAGCGCCCGTGGAACCGCGAACGATTCGACTTCCCGGGAGCGGTGGCATCTCGCTCAGTGCGCTCGAATGGAGCGCGCAGGGCGTGCCGATGGTGTTTCTACACGGCTTCGGAAACGATGCCCACGTCTGGGACGAGATCGTGCCGCAGCTCGCGCCGTACTATCGCGCGCTGGCGATCAGTCTTCGCGGACACGGCGACTCCGACTGGGGTGAGCAGCCCGGCTACGACCACTCGCTGCTGTTGGCCGATGTGGAGGCGGCGCTCGCATCTCTCGAATTCGAGCGACTCGTGCTGGTGGGGCACTCGCTCGGTGGCCGCGTCGCGATGCGCTACGCGGGAGCCCACCCAGAGCGGATGGCTGGGCTGGTCGTCGTGGATTCGGGGCCGCAGATGGACGCGCGCGGTACCTCCAAGATCCGCGAGGAAGTCCGCGGGCAGATGCGCAAGTCCGACGCGAGCTTCGCGAGCCCCGAGGAATACGCGCGCGTACTGGTTCGCCAGTACCCCGCCGCCCGGATCGAGACCCTCGAACGCCTCGCAGTGCACTGGACGCGCCCGCGTGCCGACGGTCGCTACGAGCTCAAGCAGGATCTGCGCCCGCCGAAGTGGGCTTCGGGCGGCGCATCGAGCGAGGCGGGGAAGGTCGCGCGACAACGGACCGACGAAGCCAAGTTGCTCTGGGACGCGCTCGCGAAGGTTCCGTGTCCGACCTTGGTGGTGCGCGGCGCTGCCTCGGATGTGCTCGCTCCAGAGGTTGCCGATCGTATGGTCGACGAGGTAATCCCTCACGGGCAGCTCGCTGTGGTTTCTCGGGCGGGGCACTCGGTCATGCTGGACAATCCGGCAGGCTTCCTGACCGCGCTCACCGACTTTACGCTGGGCTAGGTAGGGACGATGTGGATGCGTTCGGTCTCGAGCTCGAAATAGATCTTGGCCCGGCCGAGCTCGAGCTGCCGGAGCAGAGCCTCCACCTTCTGCTCGAGCGTCTTCTCGACGAGCCCGTAGTCGGTTCCATCTCGGCTCACGAACTCCTCGGCCAGACGCCGCAATGTATCGGGGTCGATCTGGTCCATCGGAACCTCGACCACGTTCTCGGGTGAGCGCAAGCTTTGGACCTCCCCTGGCCGCGGTCGGATCCCGCGGATTTCCGATCGATCATCTCATGCGAGCGCACGGAGGACTACGTCATGCAGGAATCGCTCGAAGTCATCCCCGCGGTGCTACCGCTGTCGAACGACTACGCCCGCTTGCCCGGCGAGCTGTTCGCGCGGGTGGCGCCGACCTCGGCGCTCGAGCCGCGGCTGGTCGAGCTCAACGAGGGCTTGGCGCTGAGCTTCGGGCTCGATCCGAGCGAGCTTCGCACGCTGCCCGGGGTCGAGCTGCTGTCTGGCCGCTGCTCGACTGCAGGCGGGAGCCCTCTGGCGATGGCCTATGCAGGCCACCAGTTCGGGCGTTTCGTGCCTCGACTCGGAGACGGGCGCGCAGTGCTGTTGGGAGAGCTGCGGGATGCGGACGGAGTGCTGTTCGACCTGCATCTGAAGGGCGCGGGTCGCACTCCGTTTTCGCGCGGAGGGGACGGCCGCGCAGGACTTGGTCCCGTACTGCGAGAGTACGTCGTCAGCGAGGCGATGGCCGCGCTCGGGATCCCGACTACGCGTGCTCTGGCGATGTTCACGACGGGCGACAGGATCGAGCGTCAGCAGGGACTGGAGCCGGGGGCGTCGCTGCTTCGGGTGGCGCGCAGTCACCTGCGTGTCGGTACCTTCGAGTACGCGGCTCGCATCTCCTTGCAGCGAGGATCCGAGGGTGTGCTGCGCACGCTCGCCGACTACACCGTAGAGCGTCTGGTTCCGCAGGCGCGCGAAGCGCCGCAGCCGTACCGTGCGCTGCTCGAGTTCGTGGTCGAGCGGCAGGCCGAGCTCGTGGCTCACTGGATGTGCGTCGGCTTCATCCACGGCGTGATGAATACGGACAATGCGGCTCTCTCCGGTGAGACTCTGGACTTCGGACCCTGTGCCTTCATGGACCACTTCGACCCACAGCGAGTCTTCAGCTCGATCGATCACGCCGGGCGCTACGCCTACGACCGACAGCCAGGCATCGCGCACTGGAACCTCGCGCGCTTTGCCGAGACCTTACTACCGCTCCTGAGCTCGGACCGAACCGAGGCCGTGGAGCTGGCGACCGCGGTGCTCAGTGCCTACCCGGAGCGCTACGAGCGCTGCCATTCCCGCCAGCTGTACCGCAAGCTCGGACTGCGCGATCCGCGCGCCGGGGATCCGGGTCTGATCCAGGAGCTCTTCGATCTGATGGCGGCCTCGGAAGCGGACTTCACGCATACGTTCCGCGAGCTCTCCAACCTGGGCGAGAATGCCCCGGATCGCGTCGCCCCGTTGAGGCTGCAGTTCTCCGAGCCGGAGCGCTTCGATGCTTGGCTGCTGGCCTGGCGCCAGCGCAGTGCGGCCGAGGGGGGGGACGACCTGCAGCGTGGCCGCGCGATGCGCAGCGTGAATCCGATCTACATTCCCCGCAATCACTGTGTACAGAATGCGATCGAGGCACTCGTGGATCGATCCGATCGAGGTCCGCTCGATCGACTGCTCGCAGCGACTTCGTCGCCATTCGACGAGCGCTGCGAGTACGCGGATCTGGCGCGGCCGCCCGAACCCCACGAGGTGGTTCGGCAGACATTCTGTGGCACGTGAACGAGTGAAGGAGGAGTTCGAGGATGAGACTCGTGAGTTTCGAGGCGAAGGGGAAGGCCGAGGCGGAGGTCCATGTGGGGTTGATGGTGGACCAAGAGGTGATCGACGTGTCGGTCGCCGCTCCAGAGCTGCCGGCGTCGCTAGCGGAGATTCTCGCTGCTGGGGATATGGCGCGCGAACAGCTCGCACGCCTGCCGGATCGGCGCGTTCCCCGCGTCCCGATCGCCGACGTGCGACTGCGGGCCCCGGTCGCTCCTTCCAAGTTCTTGGCCGTCGGCTTGAACTACGCCGATCACATCGGCGAGACCGGTAGAGAGAGGCCGACCTTTCCGCTGATCTTCAACAAGCAAGTCGGTTGTGTGAACGGCCCCTATGATCCGATCTGGATGCCGCGCGTCTCCGACAAGCTCGACTACGAGGGCGAACTCGCCTTCGTGATCGGTAGGCGCTGCCGCCACGTGCCCAGGGAGTACGCTGCCCAGGTGATCGGCGGCTTCACGATTTGCAACGACGTATCGGTGCGCGACTGGCAGGCGAAGGCGGCGACGATGACCCTGGGCAAGTCCTGGGATACCCACGGACCGATCGGTCCGTGGGTCGTGACCCCCGATGAGATCTGGGATCCGCACGCGCTCGAGCTCACGACCTGGGTGGATGGGGAGCAGCGCCAGCACTCGAGCACACGGCATCTCATTTTCGACTGTTATTCGCTGGTCGAGACCTTGTCTACCGTTTTCACGCTGATGCCTGGAGACGTGATCGCAACGGGGACGCCGTCGGGGGTGGGCGTCGCGATGAAGCCGCGCGGCTATCTCAAGGTCGGGCAGCGGGTCCGGGTCGAGATCGAGGGTCTCGGCTACATCGAGAACGAGGTCATCCCCGAACCCACGATGATTCCGGGCTGCTGGCAGCCAGGGAGGTGATGCACCGCTCGGCCGATTCCTAGCGCTGGCGCCCAGCTACCTGCGCGGCGCCACCGGAAACGCAGCTGCGAGCGCTCCGGGCCAGCCAATGGGCTCCCGTTCGGGTGGGGTTCGCATGGGGCTGCAGATCCTCAGAAAACTTATTAAGGAATCTCATCGTCCTTTTACGGGCCCTGGACGCGATCCAACGCAAAATGATCACGTCCCATAAACCGAGAATCTAGGAGGCAAGGACGTGATTCGACGGAGCTTCTTGGCCGGCTGCCTGTTTGCGGCCGGTCTTGCGTCGTCGGCGTGCGACATGCAAGCGCCGATAGACCCTGGGAATCGAAACTTCATAAATTTTGAGACCATCCCAACACGGGCGGTGGCTCTCTCTCCGGACGGATCGCGGCTCTTCGTGAACAACGTGCCCGACGGTCGTCTGGAAATCTTTTCGGTCACATCGACGGGGCTCACACCGGAGTCTTCCGTTCAGGTTGGAATGGATCCGATCGCGCTCGCAGTTCGCAACGAGAGCGAAGTCTGGGTCGTCAATCACCTGTCCGACAGCGTAAGCATCGTAGACGTGGGTGCTTCGCCGCCACGCGTGAAGCGCACCCTGCTCGTCGGTGACGAGCCGCGCGATGTCGTGTTCGCGGGCACGGGTGGAACTCGGGCCTTCATCACCGCCGCGCGCCGCGGTCAGAACCATCCGGACAACACGGTCGAAGAGACCCAGGTGCCCGGCATCGGCCGCGCCGACGTGTGGATCTTCGACGCGAACGATCTGGGCTCCAGCTTGGGTGGAACTCCGATCGAGATCCTGACCCTCTTCAGCGACAAGCCCGGTGCGCTGGCTGCGACCCCGGATGGGAGCAAGGTGTTCGTCTCGGTGTTCACATCGGGGAACGGAACCACCACGATCAGCGACGTTGCAGTTTGCGGGCCGAATGGGGCCAGCCGCGCGCAGCAGTTCTCGAACCAGGACGACGGACCCTGCATGCTGATCAATGGCGGGCGGTCGCCCGGTGGTGTCCCCGCGCCGAACGTCAATCAGGCGGACGGAGCCCGGAACCCGAAGGTGGCGCTGATCGCGACCAACGACAAGGCGACGGGAGCCTGGAACGACGTTCTCGGCCGTGACTTCCGCGACGCGGTTCCGTTCGTTTTCCCGGACAACGATGTCTTCACGATCGACGCGAACGCCAATCCTCCGGCCCAGTCGGGTGTCTTCAACTCGGTCGGGACCTTGAACTTCAATCTGGTCGTACATCCCACGAACGGCAACGCCTACCTGGCGACGATCGATGCGGTCAACCAGAACCGCTTCGTGTCGCTCCCCGGGATGGGACTCGGTCCGAATCCCGACGGACTCGGTGGGGCGCCCATCCAGGCCGACCCGATCACGGGCAGGACCTTGCGCGGACATCTCTACGAGTCGCGCATCGCCGTGCTGCGCCCGGACGGATCCTTCGTGACTCGCCATCTGAACAAGCACATCGACTACGAGGCGTTCCCGACGCCGCCGGGTACCTTGGAGCGCAGTGTCGCGAATCCGCAGGGCGTCATCTTCTCGGCAGACGGGGAGACCTTGTTCGTCGCGGCGCTCGGCTCGAACAAGATCGTTCCCTTCGACCGCACCGCGCTCGAGAACGACACCTTCCAGCCGGATGCCTCGACGCACATCCAGCTCTCGGGGAATGGCGGGCCGAGTGACATGGTGCTCGATCCGAGCGATCCGAACCGGATGTTCGTCTACAAGCGCTTCGACAACGCGGTTTCGATCGTCGACATCGCGGCGCAGAGCGAGGTGGCCAGCATTCCGCTGTTCAATCCGGAGCCTGCCGAGGTGCAGGTGGGGCGCAAGTTCTTCTACGACGCGACCCTGACTTCGGACAACGGCGAAGCGAACTGCAACGTCTGCCATCCGGCCGCCGACAAGGACGATCTGGCCTGGAACCTCGGCACTCCATTCCTTGGGCTCGCGGCGAATCCGAACGACTTCACCGCGCCCGGCGGTGGTGGGGGCGGTCAGTTCCTGGCGCAGTTCGGGTCCATCATCTTCGGCGTGTCTCCCACAATCGAGTTCAACCCGATCAAGGGGCCAATGACGGTGCTCACTCTGCGCGGAATCAAGGACAGCGGTCCGATGTTCTGGCGTGGTGACCAGACGAACGCCACCGATCCCACGGACGAGCGAGCCAACTTCCAGAACTTCGCCCTGGTGTTCGACGCGTTGAACGGCAAGACGGGCGGGATCTCGGATGCGGACTTCCAGAACTTCACGAACTGGGCGCTGACCCTGGTGCCGCCGCCCAATCCCCACCAGCCGCTCGACGGATCCTGGACTACCGATCAGGAAGCGGGCCGCAACATCTTCATGGGGGGTGAGGGCATCACCGACGTCATCTTCACCTGCGTGGACTGCCACAGTTTGGATCGGGGCCAGGGCTTCTTCGGAACCGCCGGCCGCGACTCGATCGAGGGTGAGACACAGTTCTTCAAGGTGACGCAGCTCCGCACCGTCTACGACAAGGTCGGCATGTTCGGCCACACGTTCGGAGACAACGGTACGGATCGGACCCTCGGAGGGCCTCGTGTCGATGTCGGACCTCAGGTCCGAGCCACGGGCACCCTGCACGACGGAACCGCTGCGGGCGCGGAGGAGTTCCTGACCGCCGACGTCTTCCAGCTGGATGCGCGGCAGCTCAAGCAGGTCGTGGACTTCTCCTACGCGTTCCCGAGCAATGTCGCCCCGGTCGTCGGTCAGCAGATCACGCTCGGTGCGGACAGCGGGCCGGACGTCATCGCACGCCTCGACCTGTTCCAGCAGAGCGCGGCCGATGCCTTCGTGATGCCTGGGCCGGTGCAGACGACCGAGTGCGATCTCGTCGCCAGCGGAGTCGTCGATGGAGCGCAGCGGGGCTACCTGTTCCAGCCTGCGAGCAACAACTTCATGGACGATACCGGCAGCACGCTGAGCGTGGCCGCACTCCGTTCCCAGGCGCAGGTGCCGGGCCAGCAGGTCACCTTCACTTGTGTCTATCCGGGCGGAGGTACCCGAATCGCCCTCGATCGCGATCTGGATGGGACGTTGAATGGGGCCGACGGGGCCAACAACGCTCCCGCTCCGACTCCGGCACCCGGCGGCAACGCCGGGGGTGGTGGGGCTCCGGCCCCAGCTCCGGCTCCCGCTCCTGCGGATCCGCTCGGTGATCTGTTCGATGCGATCTTCGGGGGCCTCGGGGCGCTCTTCGGAGGCTGACCTCGATCCTGACCCTGCCGTGGTGGCCACATCCCTCGTGGCCGCCCGGCTACGGGTGCGGGGCTGAAGGGCAATCCCTTGGCTCCGCACCCGACCCCGGGCCGACTGCTTCCAGCTGAGGTCCGATGTTCGATGGTCTGTATCCGGCGGGAGAGGTGTGGGAGATGCCCACGCTTCTCCCGCCTTTCTGCGTCTGGTGGCGGCTCCCGAGCGAATCAGGCCGCGCGCCGCCGATCAGCCCGGGGAGCCGGGCTCGAGCGCTAACGCCAGGACTGCTCGTCGCTCGAAACGGCCCGTCAACTTCGCCAGGGCGTCTGCGATCCGCATCCGAATCCCGTATTTGGCGTGGAGAGCCCGATACGCCATGGAGATCGTCGCGGGGTCTTCCACGATCTGGGCGCGGAGGTCGATCCACGGGCTGAGGATGCGGCCGCCGAACGTGCAGCGCGCGATCCGCGCACGGCCGTTGTTACGGATGCGCTTGACCTTGCCCGCGCTTCCCTCGCTGAACACGAAGTATCGGCCCTCGTGTCCCGCGATCCATACTGGGGTCAGTACGGCGACTCCGCTGCGCCGATACGTGGCGAGATTCACGTACTGGGCTGCCTCGACGTCGAAGGGTAGTGGGGGGCTCGCAGGTTCCGGCATGGACTCGTGGGTACACTAGCAGCTCGACCCACTTAGGGCTGGCGGGCGCTGGCGGCGCCGGTTCAGGCGTCGCTCGATGCGAGCGTGCCGTTCCATCGTGAGCGGGTAGCTCCAGGCGGTGCCGAGCGCGATCAGGAACAGGATCGTAGGGACCACTGCGTAGAGGACGCCCAGCCACAGGATCGCGGCCTCGGAGTTCACCACGTCGCCACTTCTGGAGGTGACATAGCCCGCGCTCGCGAGGATGGGAAGCGCGAGCCCGGGGCCCAGTGCCTGTGCTCCCTTGGTCATGATGCCGTGTACCGAGAAGTAACTGCCGGCGCGCGACTCACGCGAACGTGCGTAGTCGATGTCGATCACGTCGGCGAGCATCGCGCGGGGAAGATACGCGAAGGCGCCGAAGCAGAAGCCCTTCAGCGCGAAGAGCACGTAGAAGAGCGATGTCTGACCACGCTTCAGGGCAAAGAGTCCCAGACTCACTACGCAGACGAGTGCCATGGCTGCGCACAGAGAGCGGTGCTTGCCGAAGCGCCGCGCCAACGTCGTCCACACTGGCATCGCGAGCAGCCCTACGCCGAAGTAGACCAGATAGAAGCGGCCGACGTTGGGGATGCCGATGTAGTCGCGAATGAAGAACAGCGAGAGAGCGTTCCGGAACGCCTCGCCCAAGGTGACGATGAGTTCGATCGCGATCACCTTGCGAAAGAGTCCGTTTCGCAGCATACGCCGCAGGCTCTCCCAGGTTCGCATCGGGCGCTTCGGGGCGACGTAGGGCGCTTCGGGTACGAGCCACAGTACGCCGCTGACGGTGAGCGGCATACAGATGACAAGTACCCACGCGAGCGCGTGAAGCACATCGGCGCTCGCGCTTCCGAGCTTCAGGACCTCCTGTACCACGAAGGGCACGAGCGCAGCTGCCATCAGGCCGAAGAGAACGAAGACTTCGCGGCTGTGCTGGATCCGTGTGCGCGCGTGATACTCCGTGGAGAGCTCCGCCCCCCAGGCGGAGTACGGGATCATGATCAAGGTGGTTCCCACCGTCATGATCGAGATCCAGGACAGAAGGTACCAACGTCCCGCGTCGGGGCTCGGGTGGAAGAGCATCCACAGGCCGAGCAGCATCACCGGGATTCCCGCGGCCAACCATGGCTTGCGCCGCCCGAAGCGGGTAGGGAAGCGATCGCTCGCGAAGCCGAGGCACGGGTCCGTGATGGCATCCGTGAGACGCGAGAGGCCAAGCATGAGGCCCACGGTAGTCAGGGGTAGTCCGACCCCCGTGGCGTAGAGATCTGGCAGGAAGATTCCGAGTGGATAGCCCAGAGTCGCGAGTGGAAAGCCAAGCGCGCCATAGATCCAGAAGGTCAGGCCGCTGCGTTCTGGTGCCTCGGTCGTGGCCATTGAGATGCTGCTGGAGGCCATGCTGCTCGGGTTCTCCCCATCGGTCCGCGCCGAGAGCTGATCCCTGAGCGTGCGCGAGCCGGAGATCGGCTGGACGCGAGGCGGTCGGGGTCAGACGGACGGACGCGGTGTTCTTGGTCCGTGAGGACTCATCGGAGGGAGCGCGGTCGCAGTGAAGACATCTGCTGAGCTGAATGCTTTCCAACGGCGCAGAGCGTCCTGGATGCCGCCTGGAATTCTCACCAGACGCACCGTTCGAGCGTGGCTGGCAGCCTGGCTGAGACATTGGCGCGCAGCCGCCCTTCTCTTGGCGTGCTAGGGTGACGAGCGCCTGCACGCGACGTGCAATTGAGGCGCAGCTCGACGGAAAGAGTGAACCAACGTCACACTGGAGTGCCGAGAGACCCTGTTCGGCTTTTACTGTGTCTTCGATCGGACCCGTTGCTCCGGAATTTCGAGAGACCTGATCTCATCTGAATCTGAATCTCGAAATTCCAGGCTTCAGTTCAGGTTCCGTTCGACGCGTAACCTTCGAATGCGGAAGAAGTGGGGAATGAGCGACCTGGAAGGGATACTTTCGGGGAAACCGCCACATCCTACGAATTCTTGGCTGCTCGCACTTCTATACTTCCTATACTCAACCCGCCTTGGGTAGCCGGAGCGTTCTTCGGTCGATGATCGGCTGCGGGATGGTGGGAGCGAGCCCTCATCGTTTGATGCGTGGAGACTCGATCCCCTGCTTCCCGGACTGCACGGTCGCCGTGCGTTCCAGCTAGGAGCCCGACCAATCGATCGAGTCGAGCGGATCTCATCTGGAGGTCGGTCGCTTTCTCTCTTCGGTCCTTTGGTGGGGTCTAATGCTGACTCCGGTGAACTCCGGTGAGATGGTCCGCTGGTTCGGGGCCACTGCTGGCGCTGGGTACTTCAGGATGAGCGAAAGGAAGTCTCTGATGCGAAAAGAGTGCAGGGCCGCGCGCAGTCAAAAGCTGCGCGCTGTCGGTGGGAACGGCGCGCAAGCGCTCGAAGTCGGGGGCCCCGGTGGCCATTGCTCGAGGCACTGGATTCGCCTCGGATCGGCGAGTCTGCTCGCCCTTGCGATGGCGCTCGGTGCCAGCCTCCCGCTGCGTCAGGCGGCCGCCCAGGGCGAGTTCAACTACGCGGAAGCGCTGCAGAAGGCGATCTACTTCTACGAGGCTCAGGCAACCGGAACCAAGCCCGACTTCAGCCGGGTAGTCTGGCGCGGCGATTCGACGCTCAATGATGGGGCCGAGGTCGGGGTCGATCTGAGCGGCGGCTGGTTCGACGCAGGCGATCACATCAAGTTCGGATTCCCCATGGCGTCGGCCGTGACCATGCTGGCATGGGGTGCCGTAGAGAATCGTGATGCGTACGTGCAGTCCGGCCAGCTTCAGCACTTGCTGAACAATTTGCGTCACGCAAATGATTACATCATGAAGGCTCACGCTTCTCGCACCGAGCTCTACGGTCAGGTGGGAGAAGAGGGTCCGGACCACAGCTTCTGGGGTCCTGCAGAGATTCTGCGCACCCCACGGCGCTCGTTCAAGATCGACGCTTCCTGCCCGGGATCCGATCTCGCGGCTGAGGCGGCAGCGGCGCTGGCGTCGTCGTCGATCGTGTTCCGCCCGACCGATCCTGCCTACGCAGACACCCTGCTCTCACATGCTCGAGAGCTCTTTGCCTGGGCGGACGATACACGCGGCAGCCGCTATGTGGACTGCATTCCGCAGGCGAGCTGTTGCTACAACAGCAACTTCGGCGATCCCAACGACGAAGTGACGTGGGCTGCGATCTGGCTCCACCGAGCCACCGGCGAGGAGCGGCTCTTGCAGCGGGCTCGCGAGATCTACCCCACCATGTGTAAGGAGCAGGGCACGGACACACCGTGTTTCCGCTTCGCTCAAGGTTGGAACGACAAGCACTTCGGTGCCTACGTCTTGATGGCGCAGCTCACGGGCGAGCAGCAGTTCATGACGGATGCACAGCGCTGGCTCGACTTCCACTCGGTGGGCGACGGTCCGAAGACGAACGGTGGCTTGATGTTCGTCGATGGCTTCGGAGCGATTCGCTACGCAACCAATACTGCCTTCATCGCCTTCGTCTACGCCGACTTTCTCGGCGAGCAGAATCCCCTCTTCGCCCGCTATCACGATTTCGCGAAGTCGCAGGTCGATTATGCGCTCGGTGACAATCCTCTGAATCGGAGCTTCGTCAGTGGGTTCGGGAACAATCCGCCGATCAATCCGCACCATCGCACCGGCCATGGGTCGTGGGTGAACGGTGGACCGAACGGCGTGCCGACCAACAACCGGCACACCTTGTTCGGAGCTCTGGTCGGGGGTCCGACGTCTCGAGAGGACTCCTCGTACGTCGATGATCGTGCGAACTTCCGTGCGAACGAGGTTGCGCTCGACTTCAACGCCGGGTTTACGAGTGCGCTCTCCCGCCTCGTGAAGGAGTTCGGCGGAACTCCGCTCGCGAATTTCCCGCCGCCCGAGCCTCCTGATATGGACGAGTTCTTCATCGAGGCGGGGATCAACGTGATGGGTCCCAACTTCACGGAGATCCGCGCGTTCGTGGTGAACCGCTCCTCGTTCCCGGCACGCGATCTGCTCAAGTCCTCGTTCCGCTACTACATCACCTTGGAGCCCGGAGTGACTCCGGACCAGATTTCGGTTCGGACCAACTTCAGCCAGTGCGGTGGTGTGAGTGGGCCGACGCAGTTCTCGGGAAACATCTTCTTCGTGACCATCAACTGCGCCGGGACCGAGATCTTCCCTGGCGGACAGTCGGAGCACCGGAAGGAGGTGCAGTTCCGCATCACGAGCGAGGGGGCCTGGGATCCTACGAACGACTACTCGTTCCAGGGCCTGCAGAGTGCGTCGAATGGTCAGGGCGTAAAGACGTCCCGTATCGTCCTGTTCGATGCGGGTCAGCGCATTTTCGGAGTCGAGCCGGATCGTGTCGGAGGGGCACCGGCCCCTGCGCCCGCACCGGCTCCTGCGCCCGCACCGGCTCCTGCACCCGCACCGGCCCCTGCACCCGCACCGGCCCCTGCACCCGCACCGGCCCCTGCGCCCGCGCCCGCACCGGCCCCC